>JAVBKA010000215.1:0-5022 GCA_031546715.1 Oscillospiraceae bacterium
TAGTAACACCAAGCCCGCCACCGGGGATAATAAGCATTTTTATGGCTTCGGAATTAACGTCCGCAAGGGTAATATCTGCAGTTACCGTCACGCCATGAGAGGAGCGAATCTGAATGTTGTTGACCCCTACAGTTTTTATATCCACATCCGCACGCCTTAACAGGTCAACTGGCACCATGGCTTCCATAAGCTCGAATCCGTCGTCTAAAAGAATGTACACCATGGTCTACCCTCCATTATGCAAAAGATTTATATATGGCTCGTTATCCTTAAAGAGTATTTCTTCCAAGACAACACTTTCGCTATCGTCCCCAGTGGTGTCATTCCAAGGGCAGTAATCATCAAGAAATAATCCAGAAAGCGATAAACCTCGTTCTGCTGCGAGCGAGAGCATGTGTTTGGATTCAATAATTTTAAAACATGCACCTAAATGGTGCTTATAAAAGCTTTGCGTAAAGGAACATTCCAGTAAGTTATCACCGTCATAAGCGCAGTAGCCGTCCGCAAACGCTTCAATTCGATACTCAGCCGCAATGCTTTTCCATTGCTCGTTTGTCCTCCTGAGATGTGGTACTGCGCCGAAACACTTCTCGTATTGCTCATTAATCTTCGAGAGGCCAACGGTGACAGGCTGAACGTTATCAATTACTGTGTTTTCAATGTTTTGCCGTATTCCAACTTGGCAGAAGCCATATTTTTCGTAAAAACGGACAACCCCCTCGTTCTCAGGAATCAAAACAGCTAATGGAATTTTACGTAAATGTAGCTCAAACAAAAGTTGCTCAACTAAATCCCCCGCTAAACCTTGCTTTCGGTACTCAGGGTGTGTACATACGCCAAGCATATACGCCACAGGTATCTCAACATTCCACATAGTAAGTGTTTGCAATGTAAAATGAAGCATGGAGACTATCAATCCATCGTCGTTCTCAACAACTAAAGCACGTTCTCTGGCGTACTCTCTGGTAAAAAACGGCTCTCCGTCATCAGGGGGAAAGCAGGTTTGCCAAAGCTCTTGAAGATTATCAGTATCATTTGCGAATCGCAATTCCATTTTCAGACCCCCTTACAAAATATTAATGATTAAAAACCACTTTATGCTTTAAAGCTATTTCCAATGGGTAATATGACTGCTTAGATTTTCTTAGCGACTCAATCCCCATGTCATCTTCACGGTTTACAAGCTTTATCTGCGGAGTATAATGCTTCACAAATTCACGGCAAATCATGGGATATGCGCCTGCAATATCGTAAAATGCTTTCTCTATATGAATAATCAGCGTATCAGGTCTCACAAAAGAGCCTGCTGTAAATGCAATAATGTTTCCATCTGTGCGTAAAACTCCGATTTTTGCATCTAATGCTTCTAAATTATATAGCATTGAAGCAATTCTCTGTCCTTCTTCTTGCCAAGCCACAGGGTCTCCATCATCATTTTTTCGCTTCCAAGACTCGTGAAATGCCCAGATTTCATCAAGCTCATGATTTGTGACCTCGTTATAAGTCCACCGACCATCAAACTCAGCCTCAAACCGATTGCAAAAGTTGCGTTTTCCATGCAGCTTTTTTCCTGCAAAGGTCGATAAGCTATCGGCATCATATATATAATCAGAGGAATCAAGTTCCTCAGTTATAGTAAAGTTGTTGGGATAAGCATCTTCCAGTGACTTTTTCTGAGTTATGGTAAGCCCTCGAAGAATCATATTTTTGTCAATAGTCTTCCAAGTTTCAATAACCTTTGACCAGTTCGAAACACCGAGCAGGTGAAAACAGGTTTGCTCATTATCGACAAATTTTACGAATAGTGCGTAATCCGTTGGGTAAATCTCGTATTTGTAATGTTCTTGCCAAATATATATACATGAAAATGAAGCTTCTGATGTGTATTGACCATCTTGAGAAGCATAGCTTTCATAAAGAGCTTTGTCCTCAAGTGTGAGTTTGCGAAACATATAATATCCCCTAAGATTTATTTTTGTGCCTCTTGTTTTGCTTGCTTTTTAATTTCACCCATAAATCTTGGTAAGTCCATCATTCTTTTATATCTTGACGGGTTCATCAGCAATCGATAAAACCATTCTAATCGTAAATTAATAAAAAACTTAGGGGCTCTTTTAGCAGTTCCTGCAAAAATATCAATTGCTCCGCCTAATCCAAGCATTAGGGCATGTCCTACATTTTTTTTATTCTTCACCATCCATAATTCTTGCTTTGGTGCGCCAAGGCAAACTATCACAACGTCTGCACCGCTGTCACAAATCTGTTTTGTTACTATCGCATCATCTATATCATAGCCGTTTCTCGTACCACAAATAATCATATTAGGGAACTTTTTAAGAATATTTTTTTCGGCTATCTCAGGTACTCCGGGTTTGCCTCCTAAAAGAAACAGTTTTTTGCCAGATTTCTCAATATAAGGAAGCAGATTTTGAATCAGGTCAACACCAGCAACCTTTTCAGGTAGAGGTCTTCCAAGCTTTTCCGAGCCTAACACAACACCTGCGCCATCAGGAATAATCAGCGATGCAGATTTAACGGCTTTTGCTAACGCCTCATTTTTTAAGCAAGCGTGGACAATTTCAGCGTTTGGGGTTACAACATAATGAGCAGTCTTGCTTTCAATCAGTTCAATGGCTTTCTGAACAGCCTGCTTCATTGTAACAGCATCAAAAGGGATACCAAGAACATCTATTTTCAAACGGAATCAACCTTTTCTAATTAATTAAAAGATTGTAACACATTAATGAAATTTTGGCAATAAAAAATTGATATTAACTGATATTGCTGCTGTACGCAGAGATGAAATATGTCTCGCGAATGCAATTGGCCTATAATATTCACAATCTATTCATTTTTTAATCCGTCAAAATACTTAAAAACAAATGTGTTTGCAATGTTACCTTTAGTGGCAAAAATCAGCTCATAAACACCGTCACAATCCATATCAAATAGAACCATTTCATCAGGTGGAGGGTATTCTTCGCCGAGGTTATACTCAAAAGTAGCTCCTGTGCCGTCGGATTTCGCAACTTCAACAATTCCTCCCATCGAGGTTTCTTCATTACCCTTCTGCCAAGAAAGTACTTCCGTGTGATTGTCATTGTCAACGTCAGTGGTTGCCGTTATTGTTCCGTCTTTTTCTCCGTATACAACCTCACGCGGAGTAATATTCGCATTTTGGTTACACGCAAACAAAACTGCATCATTGACTGGTAAATCGTCAGTAATGTTTCCCTCTACAACGAAACCTTGATATTCATTGTAGTAAAATGCCGGAGGTTCGGCTGAAACGCTAAGTATCTTTTCATTTTTATCGTATATATCAACAACATTATCATTTCCTAGAATCGGGTATTGTGTCACTATGCTGACGTTTGCGCCAAAATTCAGCTCACGCAAACACAGAATAATTAGTGATTCACTGGCTTCACTCAATTTTAGTCCATTAATGGATACAGCTTCTGTGCTCTGAAGTGCCTGAGATTTTTCAGTCCCTCCAAGTAGCCTGTACCGCCGATTTTGCGTATCGATTACGAAGAAATTATTAGCCGTCTGAGTTGGTACAAAGCTTCCATACTCAAGGGTTAGGTCAGAATCCAGAGTTTTTTGAGGTGCGCAGCCGACAGATGTCCCCGCAATTTGCAAGAATCCGTTTGATAGGAAAACTTGCTCCGTTATACCGTCAGCATTTAGGTCAATTTTGCAGTCTAGTCCGATAAAATCCGAAGGAGGTATATCTGATTCTGCGCCCAAAAGGATTCTTCCTGTGTTCCCCGCCTCGTTTGGCTGTACACCTGCAAAGCATAGCTCCCCTATCATATCAAGCATGTCTACTGCTTCAAGTTTTAGTGTACCGTGAACCGAAACCGCCTTTTCGTCCTTCCGCTGCGTTAAGTACTCTGTTTCAAGACATTCTGCCATGCCTAAGGTTTCAATTTCAGCCTTCCAAGACTTACCTTCACTTGAAAATACCGTAACCGACTTCCCAATATCGAGAAATCCATTATACTCACCACTATCATATTTTTCAGCCTCCCAAGGCACAATCGCGCCTTCTGAGACGATACCCAACAAAGAAAAGTTTACCGCTTGGTTGTTTCGCCACACATATAAAAGCGGATAGCTCTCAGTCACAATCGTTGGCGATTGTGACTGAGAGCTACTGGGTGAGCCGCTTTCACCACAGGACGAAAGCAACAATATACATATGACTGACAATAAGCAGCAAAAGTGCTTCATTAGAATTCCGCCTAAATTTTTTGAGTGTTGAATTGCGGAACTGGGAATCCGGCTTTGTTGGCAAGTGTCGCCACTAAGTAATTCGCCCAGCCGTATCTAACCGCAGATGGCTTAACGATATCGCTGACAATAACTGACTTACCGTTAGCAATTGCAGTCGCCTTATGCCATACACCTGCCTTATCCTGCAGCTCGAAGCCTAGCACTTCTCCAGATAACAGCTCGCTTTCTGTTTCAACATCAATCAAAGCTGATGACTCAGAAAAAGTTGCACTTCGCATTTTTGGGAAATCTGGAAGTCCTTTTCCATACATATGACCAAGTGCAGAAAGAGCAAGACGTTCCCCAATTTTTTGTTTATCACGAGGATGGATATCTTTTTCATCACCGCAATCAAGGGTACATACAATAGAGGTGTTTTGCACCTCCTCGCTCACCTTTTGCTGAGCCAGTCTTAATAGAGGCCATTCCTCGCCAGACGGCTTACCCTCGTAGTCCCAAGTAGTTAGCTGAACAATCCCGAAAAATAAATCATCATTCTCAAATAGTTTGCGCCAATTCTTAATCATTGTTGATAGCAGCTCTTCGTACAAGTCACTATGGTCTACATCCGACTCGCCTTGATACCAGATTGCACCTTTAACTGAAAGAGGCGCAATCGGCTTAAGCATAGTATTATAAAGACCGCAAGGACGTAAAAAGCTTTTAGGACCAAGGGGAACAGGCCAATTTATGTTTTTTCCAATTGCGGTGTTCAGTTCAGCAATTGTGAAGTTAGGGTGG
>JAVBKA010000071.1:0-24106 GCA_031546715.1 Oscillospiraceae bacterium
ATTTGAGCAAAGCGGATATAACCGTTTTTGTCAATATGGGTTACGATAAGCCCGATGCTGTCCATATGTGCGGAAAACATAACCTTCCCGCCTGTGCCTTTTTTATGCACAATAAGGTTTCCCATAGTATCAACCGTTATGTCGTCTGCATATGGCTTGGCAAGCTCGGTTATTACAGCAGCTATGCCAGACTCTGCGCCTGATGGGCCAAAGGCGGCGGCTAGTTGCGTTTGAACAGATAAAATATCCATATATACGTCCATTTCTTCGGCAGATGAATTATTCTCGCGCTTCGCTGTCTGCCGATACAGTGAAGCGGTAGTAAAGAAGCTTAATACGACCCGAGAAACAGCCTTGCAAGCTCTAGCATACTGTCCGCATCGTCTTTTTTAATAACACAGGCGGGGGAGTGGATATATCGGACAGCGGCGGCGATACCTGCGGTTTTTACGCCACCAAGACTGCGCTGAATAGCCCCGCCGTCAGTGCCTCCTGAAACAAACTCTTTGGTTTGCCATTTTATGGAGTTGCTCTCGCAAATATCACGAAGCCGCTCAAAGAGCTCACGGTCGTAAATAGTGCCGCCATCCATAAAGGGAATTACAACGCCGTTGCCCGGTGCGCACACCTGCTGGTACGGCTTCATGTCAGGACGGTCGGCGGCGGTTGTACCCTCCACTACCAGAGCGATATCAGGCTTAATAATATGAGTTGCGCTGAATGCGCCTCTGGTGCCAACTTCCTCCTGAACGGAGAACACAAACCAGCAGTCACAGGCGGGAACTTCTTCAATCAGCTTTATCAAAACGGCGCAGCCGATACGGTCGTCAATAGCCTTAGCCTTTAGAAAACCGTTTCCAAAATCCAAAGGAGGGCTCTCAAAGGCGCAAACGTCCCCAAGCTCAACCTTTGCAGAGGCTTTGTCAGCCGCACCGATGTCCACATACAGGCTTGTGATTTTCGGGGTTTTTGTGCGTTCCTCTGGACTAACTAAATGAATCGGCTTCATCCCGATTATCCCAGCAAGCTTGTTCGCGCCGACCTTAACACGAGTGCCGGGGAGAACACGGGCATCAATTCCGCCCACATTGGCAATTTTAAGATAGCCTTCCTCTGTAATGCTTTTAACCATTAAACCTACTTCATCCATATGCGCCATGAGCATTATGGTTTTGTCGGCACGTTTTTTTCCCTTTTTAAACACCATTACGTTTCCGATTGCGTCAGTTTTGACCTCGTCCGCAATAGGTGTCACACGGTTTACAATGTAATTGCGGACTTCGTCCTCACAACTTGACACACCGTCAAGCAGGCAAAGCTCCTTAAGCAGTTCAATCATGTAAGCCTCACCATCCATTCAGCAAGAAGCCTTGCAGCATTTTCAATATCGTCAAGATTAACTACCTCAACTGGGGTGTGCATATATTTAAGGGGCAGAGAATATATCACAGTTGCAACGCCCTCGCGGGTAGTTTGGATTTCTGTACCGTTTGTGCCAGAACGTCCTGGCAGCACCTCGGTTTGGTATTTTATGCCGCATTCCTTTGCCGTATCCTGCATAAGCTTGGTAAGTCTTTTGTTGCATTCTGCACCAACTGCAATGCATGGACCTTCACCCAGCTTAAAACCTGAATCTGCGTCCACATCAGGCTGACGACCGAAGGTGACGTCTATTGCAATGGCATACTGAGGGTGCGCAGCATATGCGCCTGTCAGCGCGCCTCGCCCGCCGACTTCCTCCTGAGTACTGCCAAGCACAGAAATGTTCACAGTCCGCTTTTTCCCGCGAAGCAGCTCAATTGCGGGCAGCAGCTCAAGGGCACGAAGAATTAAGGCAAAGCAGGAGCGATCGTCCAAGGATTTAGCGCAGAACAGCTTTTCACCCAAGGGAAATGCATCATGCTTAAAGGTTCCGATTGTTCCAACAGGGATGTCGATTCCGCCTGTGTCAACAAACATGTCCGCTAGAGGCGGAACAGTTCCCATGGATTCGGGGGTTTGTACATGGGGAGGCAGACATGCTACTATTCCATGGACATCGCCGTCGGCGGTATGGAACACGACCTCGTGGGCAAGCATAATTCTTGAGTCAATGCCGCCGATTGCACGGAAGCGCACATAGCTTTGACCAACCTCGCCTTCGGGACGTTCCATGCCTGTCGCCATTAAGCCGATTTCGTCAAGATGGGCGTCGAGCAAAAGGGTTGGGGCGTTTTCGTCGCCGCAGCTTAGGTAGCCTGTGACATTTCCGAGGCGGTCAAGCTCTGTGCGGTCAACAAAGGGCGCAAGTGCTTTTTGTGCAACGGCAGCAGTGCCCGCAATTTCGTAACCGGACGGACCTGTGGCAGTGCAAAGGTCGGTGAGTAGCTGCTTCATGTCTATCAAATTATCAACTCCTAGTATATATTTAAAAGTATAGTATTTAAAGGTTTTAGGCTATTTTTTAACTAATTCAACGAACATATTACCGCGTTCCTCAAAATTCTTGAACATATCAAAGGACGCAGAGGCGGGGGACAGCAGAACAACATCGCCCTTACACGCCGCAGACGTGGCTTTATCCACTGCGTCAGCCATAGAAGAAGCGTCAATCAGCGGAATATCCTTTGAAACGTTTTCTATCGCGCTTCGGATTTTTCCTGCGGTTTTTCCCATGAGCACCACTGCTTTAACATGCCCCGGAAGTGCTTCGGCTAACGGTTCGTATGGAATATTTTTGTCATATCCTCCTGCAATCAGAACAACAGGGGCAGTGTGGGAGTACAGTGAAGCGATTGTACGTGTAGGGCTTGAGCCTATTGAGTCGTTATAGAAAGAGACGCCGTCCTTGGTGTGCACAAGCTGATTTCGATGTGGTACGCCGTTAAAGGTCTGCGCTACCTGACGAATAGCGTCAGCGGGTACTATGTCTTTTACCGCAAGCACTGCCGCCATATAGTTTTCGATGTTGTGCTGACCCCTGATTTTAATGTCGGAAATAGGTAAAATGTCGTACAATACGCCGTTTTTTACGTCAGAATGTGAGAACATTCTGCGAATACCCTTCGATGGGATATGGCTTGTGATTTCGTTGCCTGAGTTAAGAACCGCAATGTCGTTTTCACCCTGAAAGTCAAGCAGCCGTTGCTTTGCGGCGATGTATTCGTCCATACCTGTATGCCAGTCCAGATGATTAGGGGTTACGTTTGTAACAACTGCTACATGGGGGCTTTGGGTAAAGCTCATTAGTTGAAAGGAACTTAGCTCAAGCACAGCATAGTCACTAGGCATAATGCTGTTGACTATGGGCAGCAGTGGAGTGCCTAGGTTACCCCCTAAATGGACGGTGTGACCAGCGGCGCGAAGCATTTCCGCAATAACGGTTGTCGTAGTGCTTTTTCCGTCGCTGCCTGTGATTGCAAATATGGGACAGGGGCAAAACTTAAAAAAAAGCTCGGTTTCTGAGGTGATTTCGCTGCCTGCGGCTTTGGCTGACAGCAAAGAAGGATGGTCTGGGCGAAGCCCAGGAGTACGAAGGACAATATCGCCGCCTAAACCATCCATATAACGCTCACCCAGACTTAGTTTAACCCCCATTGATTCCCAATATGTGCGGTCAATGTTGTCGTTTTTATCACAAATTGTGACAGCGGCATCGTGGGACAGAAGCAGCTTAACAAGCGGCTCATTGCTGACTCCTAAGCCGACAACGGTAACGGCTTTCTTTCGTAAAGCGTCAAAATAATCCATCATGTAAGCTCCTAACGAAAAATTTGCAAGGCGTAATAATTTGCAAGGTACAGAGATTAGATTATACATTTTTTTTCCATCGAAATCAATAGTATTGAGACATGAAAAAAACATACTTCTACAAACATGGACAGGTGCATATTATTCATTCAAGGAGGAATGTCCATGAAACGATTGA
The DNA here is from genome assembly GCA_031546715.1 of Oscillospiraceae bacterium. Taxonomy (GTDB): domain Bacteria; phylum Bacillota; class Clostridia; order Oscillospirales; family UBA929; genus JAVBKA01. Next base: position 3,908 of record JAVBKA010000071.1, read on the forward strand.
CAAGCACTATCCTATGCTTAGCCATGCTATTTGCGCTGATGCCATCGGCTTTTGCCGCTCCGGTGCCACCTGAAATTATTGTTCCCTCCGCTTTTTTAATGGAGAGGTCCACAGGCAAGGTGCTGTTTGAGAAAAATGCAGACGAGAAGCGTGCTGTCGCAAGCATTACAAAGGTTATGACCCTTCTAATTACAGTAGAAGCGGTTGATTCGGGGCTGATTTCACTAACAGATAAAATTACTATCTCACAAAACGCTATGAACATGGGCGGAAGCACCGCAAACCTCGCCGCGGGAGAGGTTTACACAGTTGATGAGTTACTGAAAGCCGTCACAGTTCAGAGCGCAAATGACGGCGCATACGCCTTTGCGGAGTTTTTGGCAGGTAGTCAGGACAGCTTTGTGGCAAAAATGAACGAGCGAGCGGCGCAGCTTGGCATGAGTAATACCCAGTTCAAAAACTGTCACGGACTGGACGAAGAAGGTCATTACTCCACGGCTCGTGACGTTGCCATTATGTCAAGAGAGCTGCTAAGTCATCCGCTGATAAAAAACTATTCTACCATTTGGATGGATACCCTTCGTGACGGCGCATGTCTGCTGACCAACACCAATAAGTTGGTTAGGTTTTACGAAGGAGCAACAGGCTTGAAAACAGGCTCAACCTCTGGTGCTGGCGCATGTGTCACTGCCAGCGCAGAGCGCAACTCTATGGAGCTGATTGCAGTCGTCCTTAGAGCGTCCAGCGGGGATGAACGTTGGGCGGAGGCCCGCAAACTTTTGGATTTTGGCTTTGCAAATTATCAACTAGTCAACGTTTTTCCTGAAGCAGTGCCCCTGCCCATACCAGTTTTACTTGGGAAGCAAAAGGAGATTCAGCCTATACTAAAAGCGGAAAAAAATGTTGTAGTTGAAAAATCAAAGGTTAAATCCTTGGTAAAAACCGTTACCATGACCGAAAACGTCACCGCGCCTGTGGAACAGGGGCAAAAGTTAGGCGAGCTGACCGTATCCTGTGACGGTGAAACCCTTGCGGTTGTGCCGTTCACCGCAGCAGAACCAGTTGAAAAAATCACCTTTGGTTACATGTTTGGTAATTTGTTAAAAGTTTTGTTTTTGACTTGCGAAGCGGAATAAAATAATGTATTATAAAAGGGTGGAATTTCCACCCTTTTTACTGTTTCTATGGTAAAAAAATATTTATACCAAGATGGTGGGTTCAGAGTTCATACCCTTGCAAAACACATTAGAATAACAAAAGTGAGGTTAAAACATGCTTAAAATTGATATTTCCGCAATTGAAAAAAGTAAAATCGATGCAATTATACCTGAGATAAAATCCGCTCATGAAAAACTTACCAAAAAAACCGGTGCTGGGAACGATTTTCTCGGTTGGGTTGATCTGCCGGTTAATTATGACAAGGCTGAGTTTGCCCGTGTAAAAGCGGCGGCGGCAGCTATCCAAAAGCAATCTCAGGTTTTGCTTGTAATCGGTATCGGCGGCTCGTATCTAGGCTCAAGAGCTGTTATTGAAGCACTCAAGGGGTCTTTTTACAATCTGAAAAAGAAAAACACTCCAGACGTTCTTTTTGTGGGCAATAACTTGTCAGCGTCCTACGTTGAGGACATAATCAGCTTAATTGACGGAAGAGATTTTTCCATCAATGTAATCAGCAAGTCAGGCACAACAACTGAGCCTGCTGTTGCGTTTCGTGTGTTCAAGCAGCTCATCGAGGAGCGTTATGGTAAAGAGGAAGCCAAAAAGAGAATTTTTGCCACTACCGACAAGGCTAGGGGCGCACTAAAAAAACTGTGCGACCAAGAGGGCTACGAAACCTTTGTTATCCCTGACGATGTGGGAGGACGTTACAGCGTATACACACCTGTGGGGCTACTTCCAATTGCAGTTGCAGGTATTGATATTGACGCTATGCTTGCAGGCGCGGGCGAAATGCGCGAAATATGCTCATTGCCAGATATTAAAAATCCTGCGTGGCAGTACGTTGCGGCAAGGAATATATTGTATCGTGAAGGCAAAACCACCGAGGTTCTTGCAACCTACGACCCTGACTATGTGTTTCTTGCAGAGTGGTTTAAGCAGCTGTACGGCGAAAGCGAAGGCAAGGAAAACAAGGGCATTTTCCCCGCTGCCATCAGCCTTACAGCCGATTTGCACTCCATGGGGCAGTACATGCAGGAGGGTAAACGCTGCTTAATGGAAACAGTTCTGCTTATCGGCGAGCCAACAGGAGCAGTTACCGTGCCAAATGACCCTGATAATGCTGACGGGCTTAATTTCCTCAGCGGAAAGAGCTTTTTTGAAATAGAGAAACAAGCATGTCGCGGCACATACCTCGCCCATACTGATGGCGGCGTACCAAACCTCCTTTTGACAATGGAAAAGAAAGATGAACGCTGCCTCGGCGGTCTTTTGTACTTCTTTGAATTTGCCTGCGGCTTGTCTGGCTACACCCTTGGAGTAAATCCGTTTGACCAACCGGGGGTTGAAGCTTATAAGAAAAATATGTTTGCACTGCTGGGTAAGCCTGGCTTTGAAGAGGAAGGCAAAAAACTTGAGGCACGTCTAAAATAAGAAAGTAACAAATTTTACTTGAATATGTGCGCTTTATATGGTACACTTTATGATATAAAGTAAATACGCATTCCACACAAAATTGAAAGGGGCTTGGTACAAGATGGTTTCAGTATTAATGGGGCTTAAGGGTTCCGGCAAAACTAAACAGATGATTGACTTAGTCAACAATAAAATTGAGAGCAACGACGGTGTTGTCGTATGCTTAGAGCATGGTCAGAAGCTGACCTTTGATGTTAAGCATCGCGCACGTTTGATTGACACAGTACCTTATGAAGTAAAGAGCTATCAAGTGCTTAGAGGCTTTATTACAGGGCTGTATTCCGGCAATTACGACATTAACGAGGTCTTTATTGACAGCCTGTTCAAGGTCGCAGGAAACAGCGATATGGCAGAATGCGCCAGATTTTTAAGCTGGTGCGACCGCTTCGGCGAACAAAATGGCGTAAATTTCACGATTTCAATCAGCGAACCTGCCGAAAACGCCTCTGAGGACGTTAAAAAATATTTGATATAGTTTTTTCGCGTTGATATAGTTTGGGTGATTTTGATAGTGTCATGTACCGAAGGTGTGTGGCACTATTTGTTTGCGTGTGGGGGGTATAAAAAAACTTTTTTGCAAGCAAAAACTGCGTAGCTAACGGGGATTACTACGCAGTTAATCTAAAATTGGTTTTTCGTTGGAAAATGCTTATACTATGTATTCCATATAACCAGTAGTAAACGGTAAGTGTTCAAACTTTTTCGTTCCGATGTGGACAAATCCATTGGCAGTATACCATTCTTTTAGAATGGTATTTTCTTCTATAATGTCAAGAATGACTTTGCGTCCACCATGTTCTTTCACAATAGTTTTACAAAAATCAAGGAGCTTTTTGCCATATCCATAATGTCTGCACTCGGGTAAAATAGAAATTTTTCTTAATTCAAACACACCGTCTCCCAAATCCTTCAAGGCAACAAAACCAACAATTTTTCCGTCTACACAAAAACCAAAAGTTTCATGGTTATTCATTTGCTGTTGCAATTGTTCATCTGTAAGAAAGCTGACATGACCGGGAGCATTTTCTCTCGTCCAACCAAAATCGTGAGCCACGGTTGCAAAGCTTCGACGAATTACATCAGCATATTCAGGGACGTTTACAACACCAATCGGACGAATATCATATTTTTCAATCTGCATTTATCTTACCTCCGAAAATATAAACTCGCTACGTCATCCACACTCAAGCTCAAGTACGTAGCTAAAAAATCTACTTGTGTATATAATAACATACGCAATTCACAAAATCAACGACGCTCACAAACTTACTTCTGCCATCTTAAATTCCCCTTGACAAAGTTAATGCGATTAACTATAATATGGTTAATCACATTAACTTTATTAAGGGGTCACATATGGATAGCGGTAACACACTGATCAAGGGCGCGGAAACTATATCGTTGTTTTGCAGACTGAATATTAACAACAAAAAAAATATCCCTGTACGCTCAAGCGAGATGGGGCTTTTGATTCTAATAGTCAAAAGCGAAACGCCTGTTACGCCTGTTTTGGCGGCAGATTTCTTCAAGGTTAGCAAGCCGATGATTGCAACAATGATTGCATCACTTACTAGGCAAGAGTATCTTACAAAAAAACCGTCAACAGATGACAAGCGGAAATACATACTTGTCCCTGAGCAAAAAGCGGTGGATTTGGTGGAGTCAACGTACACCGAATACTTTAAGGTAATGCAGCTACTTTCCCATGAAATGGGTGAAAAAAAGTTTCGTGAGTTAATAGCGTTGTTAAGTGAGGCAAACGCTTATTTGCTGAAAGGTGAGTAATAATATGCCGAAAGTTTTAGTGACAGGCGCAACAGGAAACGTTGGCGGCTACGTAGCTAAGTATCTACTCCAGCTTAATCAGGACGTAGACGTCGGCGGAACAAATGTTGCAGTTTTAGAAAAACAATACGGCACCACGGCAAGGTTGGTGCGTTTAGATTTTACCGACAGTAAAAGCTTTGAAGAGGCTTTGGCAGACGTGGACAGGGTTTTCCTTATGCGTCCGCCTCATCTTGGCAAGCCTGAGGACATGAAGCCATTTATTGATGCGCTTAAAAACAAGGGCAACATCAAACTGGTTTGCTTTTTGTCGCTTATAGGCGTAGAAAATAATCCAGTACCCCCTCATCACAAAATTGAGAAGTATATTGAACAAGCGGGAATACCATATTGTCATATTAGACCTAGCTTTTTTATGCAAAACATTGGCGGCATTCACTCTTTGGAGATTAAGCATTTTAATCGCATTGTCGTGCCTGTAAAAGACTCCCTTACCAGCTTTATAGATGCTGAAGATATCGGAGAAATCACAGCCAAGGTTTTAAGTGAAACAGAAAAGCATCAAAACAGAGGGTATGCTATTACAGGCTCAGAAGCGATAGACTATTATTCTGTCGCAAAAATACTAACACAGGCTTTGGGCAGAGGAATAATTTACACAAATCCAAAGCCAAGTCAGGCAAAGAAATATTGGATTGAAATTCGAGGGCTTGATAAGGAATATACAAATGTCATGGCTATGCTGTATATGATGACACGATTGGGAACGGCGAAAAAGGTTACAACTATTTTTGAAGATGTCATGGAAAAAAAGCCACAGACCTTTACGCAGTATGTTGAAAAGAATCTAAAAGAATGGGAGAAATAGACATGAAAATTACAAATAATGTAATTAAGCTAGAGTGCACAAAGGGCTCATATGCCTATGCAATTATTGATAACGGTGTAACTCTGATTGACACAAGTATGCCCGGCAGAGGAGAGAAAATTTTGGAAGAGCTTGTATCCCATGGCATTAAAGCAAAGGATATCAAGCAAATATTGCTGACACATCACGATATTGACCATATTGGAAATACTGTTTTTCTTTCAGAAAAAAGCGGCTGCGATACATTGATTAGTAAAGCTGATTTGCCCTATGCCCTAGGAGAAAAAAAGAGAGACGGGATAAAAAAGGTGATTGGTGCATTAATGAAAGCTAATGTGCCGCAGAACATAAAAACCTTGGATGGTATCGATTTTGGAAGCATCAGAGTGATTTCAACTCCTGGTCATACACAGGGACATGTCTGCTTTGTATTTCAAAATGTACTGTTTGCAGGTGATTTGATTAACACTAAAAACGGAAAAATTACGCCTGCTCCATCGCTTATGACGTTGGATAGTGAAATGTTGTTGGAGTCGTGCCGAGGTATGCGGTTGGATGGGGTTGAGTGGATTTGCCTTGCGCATGGTGAGCCGGTTAAGGCGGAGGCTTGGAAGTTGTATGATAGGGATTTTCTTAGTGCAAGAAAGTAAATAGGTGATGTTTGTAGCGGTAAATGCTGCGTATCAAACGTAAATTTTCTGACAGGTGGGTGTTCGCACCCACCTGTCAGGCTCGCTTCACCCTCCGTTTACGCAAAAAAATCAGCCACTCCGCTTATGAGAGAGCAAGAAATGTTGCTTCGCACCTTTTCTTGCTCTCTCAAACGCTGTGTGGCTGATTTTTTGCTACTACGGGTGGCGAGCACCCACCTGTCAGGCTCGCTTCACCCTCCGTGCGCAGAAAATAACTGTCATTCCGCTTATGACAGTTATTTTCTGACTACGGGTGGCGAGCACCCATGCACTCATAAAAAACCACTAGCAAATTCTCCAACAATATGCTAAAATATTCTTAGTTTGACTTTTTCCTGCACAAGTGCATACAATAAGGCTTGTTACCGGCGAAACAGGCGGGGTAAAAAAGTACTACACATCGTCGGAGAAATGGTTATTAAATTGGCGAACGATAATAATGATTATTCAAGTGAATACTTAGCAGCACGAAAGCTGGGGCGGCGGTACGTTTCAGAGCAAAACAGTATGGGACGAAGCGGTTTATTAACTTTGCTGGAATCGGCTCAAAAAAAGCATAACCATGGTGAATGTGCAGAGATTCCGCTCGGAACTTTTGAAATTCCCCTTGATAAAATAGATGGAACATTTTCCTCGGGTAGACAGGCGGCATTTGCAGGAGATTTTATGCCACTGCTTAATTTTCCGTCAGAATTCTCATCAAAATGGATAAATGTGTACACAGCCCACGTTACAGAAGGGATTAGAGACCCTGTAAAGGCATATGAATACCTCGGACGGTACTATATTGTCGAGGGCAACAAGCGCATCAGCGTTTTAAAGTATGTTGATGCTTATTCGTTTTTTGCTGACGTTACCAGACTTCTGCCCCCGCCGGACGAAACTGACCCTGAAATTTCTATTTTTTACGAATTTCTTGACGGCGATAAGCTCGCTGTCATAAAACATATGTGGTTTTCAGCACCAGGACGGCTGTCAAAGCTCAGAGCCCTTAGAAATGACGCCAGAGCCGCCCACCCTGAATGGCCTGACGATTTCATGGAAATGTGCTACGGCATGTTCCGAAGAGTTTACAACTCGCTAGATTTTGAAAATCTGCCGATTACGACAGGAGACGCATTCTTAGAGTTTGTCAACGTCTACGGATTTCCCATTGCCAAGTTGCCCGAAGGCTCTGGTACAGGGCTTACCAACGGTTTTGGAGTGATGAGTGAAGCGAAGCTTGCAACTTCAATCAAAAACTGTGAGCCGCAATTCCGTCTTGCGGGGAAAAGTCTTTCAGATAAGACGCTTTCCGACCCCTCAGAGCTTGAAAAAATCAGTTCAACAGGCGTAACGGCGTCCATGCTGTCAACCCTGTTCGGCACACAGAAAAAATTGTCCGCCGCCTTTGTTTTTGCAGGTGAAAATGCATCTTCAGATAAGGCTGACCCGCTTCTTCGTTATGTTGCGTCAATGCACGAGGTCGGTATGTCCGCTCTTCAAAAAAAGTACCCCAATATGCAGATATTAAGTGCATATACGAGCAATGACAAGTCCGACGCGTACTCAGTTATATCAAGCGTAGCAAAAAACCGTATTCAACCCGATGTGGTGTTTGTAACCAATCCGTCACTTCGGGCAAAGGCGTTAAGAGTTGCCCTTGAGGCAAAAAATTCTATTGTTTTACAGTGCGGAGAGCGTGCGGACAGCACACTTTCCACATATTACGGACGAACTACCGAGGCGGCATTTTTATGCGGAGTTTTGGCAGGTTCGCTAACTCAAACAGGCAAAGTCGGCTTTATTCCCGCACATCCTGACACTGGTTCACTTTTCAGTGACGGTCAAGCCTTTGGACAGGGAGCGTTTAACACCAGATATGATGTTCGGGTTTTAATGAATGAAATAGAAACGGATTATTTCAGAGACACCCGCACCCTTTGGAAGCGCGGCGCGGACATAGCGTGGGTAGGCGTTGACCCTAGGGCACACGCCCATCACAAGAGATTCAGCGGCGCATACGCCTATTTGTGCCGCCTGGGAAGAACAGGATACCCTGAGGACGTTATTGCGGTGGCTTCGTGGCACTGGGACTCGTTCTATATCAGACTGATTGAGCGGCTTATGGAGGACACCACCGAAACGGCGTTAAAGCCGCTGTACAAAGTCACGGATGCATCAAAAACCATTCATTTTCGCATGGGACTGTCTCAGAGACTTTTAGAAGTGCATCCAGTTTATCCAAGCATCAGCCCGTGGACTGCCCGACTGCTGACGCAGTTTGACAAGCTGATGTGTGAAGGTACAATTAATCCCTTGGATGAATCTATGTGCGTAGAAATAGACGTGGAATAACGGAGGTAAGTTTGAAAGTGGGAAATTTTATTACCAAGGCTCTTGACTGGGTTAAAGCGCACCAAATGGCTTCATATGTATCCCTTGCGGTGATTGTTGTCGCAGTTATAGGTACAATTCTGGCGGTTACCTTTTCAAAAGCGGATGCAAAGGGCGGCGAAAGTCCGTCGCCTTCTGAAACGACATCAATTCAGCCAAGTCCGTCAAGCTCACCAACGGCTTCGCCGTCGCCTAGCCTGTCACCGTCGCCCACGGCATCTGTGCCTGCTCTGGAGCTGCCTGAAAATCCGCTTACAGGTGTAACCCTTGCAAGCGAAGACAAAGCGGGGAAGCGTCCTGTTGCGGTTATGATGAATAACATCAAAAAAGCACTCCCCATGTCGGGCATCAGCCAAGCGGATATTATTTACGAAACCCTTGTTGAAGGCGGAATCACCCGAATGCTTGCTGTTTTTTACGACCTAGAAGGCGTGGGCAATATCGGAACAGTTCGCTCTGCGAGAACTGCATACTTAGAGCTTGCTCTGGGGCATGACGCTTTGTTTGTCCATGCAGGAGGCAGTGACAATGCATATGCCGAGATGTCTACTTGGAAAATGGATTCTATCGACTTTCTAAGAACTGAATATACGTCCGCTTGCTGGCGTGACGAGTACAGAGCTAAGAATGTCGGCAGTGAGCACTCATTGTACACATCAGGTTCAGGGCTTCAAAAGCTGTTCGGCAAAGTCGAGAGAAAGACCACCTCTGACTATGACCTAGGCTGGAAGTTTGCAGATTACGAGCTTCCCAAGGAAGCGGCTATGGCAAATGACGCTATTTTCCAATTTACATCGTCAAAGTCAACATTTTTTACATATGAGGAATCAAAAAAGCTCTACTATGTTTCACAGCAGGGCGGGGAGTTCATGGACGAAGCTCAGGACAAGCAGGTGGCGGTAACTAATGTCATTGCGCTGAGGACTGATTTTGAGACCATGGACGATGTCGGTCGCCAAAAAATAGACTTAGTGGGCAGCGGCAAAGGTTATTTCTGCATGAAGGGCAAATATGTAGGAATAAATTGGAGCAAGGAATCCCGTGACAAACCGCTTGTATTCACAACTAATGACGGCGAAGAGATAGAATTGGGCATAGGAAAAACATATATTTGCATTATACCCAGTAACAGGCAACCAATTTTCAAATAAAAAATGTAAAAATGGCAAAGCTAAAAACCGGTTCATGTGACCGGTTTTTGTTTTGTTTAAAAGGAAGTGACGATATGCCCACAGTGGGAGTTTATGGATGCCGTCCTGAGGATGGGGTAATTAAAAACCTAAATAGTTTAGGTTTAAATGACATACAATGGAGCGAGCCATGCCCAGAAATGCGTGTACTGCTTATTTTACCTGACGTTGCAAAGGGAACAAAGCTCCCTAATCTATGCCATAGCAACGACCTAGACGTGGTCGCCGCACCGACAGGACTAAAGGGCTTACCCAGTGCAAAAAGCTTGGTTACCTACGGGCTGGGAGCAAAGGAGAGCATAACCTACTCAAGCCTTAGCCCAGACAACAGCGTAATAGCACTGCAACGAGAAGTCGTGACTATAAACGGAACACGGCTCGAGCGGCAGGAGATTCCAACCCCTCCCACAGAACAGCCAGAAAAAATGCTTGCAATGGCCGCAGCGATGCTCATTGCAGGCTGTACAGCCGAATCACTTTCCAACAATCTAAAGAGTTTCGTTCTACCTCTCTAAAAAAACGCATATAAATGGCACGAGAAACCAAAGACGGGAGTGTCAGCCATGAATATGGTCTTTTTGCGAGGCGAAATTCTTCAAACAGCAGTATTTTCCCATGCGTCACACGGCACATCTTATTATCAGATGATTATTTCTACAGAGCGGCTTTCAGGTACTTGCGACAACATAAAGGTTTTACTTTCAGAGACTGTTTTACAAGCACATGACCTTGTAATAGGCGAAAAAGTCGAAATTGAGGGAACAATCCGCTCGTTTAATAACAAGAGCGGTGAGGGAAATCGCCTGATTCTTTCGGTACTGGCAAAGGAAATCCGAGGGGCAACAGATGAAGCCTCAGAAAACAAGGTAACCATTATGGGGACGTTATGCAAAGCCCCAATCTACCGCAAAACGCCCCTTGGCAGAGAAATATGCGACCTGATGATTGCAGTGCCGAGGCACTACGGACGTGCTGATTATTTACCTGTAATTGCTTGGGGCGTATGCGCCCGCTCAGGCTCAGAGCTGGGTATTGGTGATATAATCAACATTGAAGGAAGATTTCAGTCAAGAGTTTACACCAAAATTATTCAAGGGGAGCCAGTTGAGAAAATTGCCTACGAAATCTCAGCCGTCAGCCTTGGAGTAGGGGAGCAGGACAGCCTGACGGCAGGAGAAAATACATAAGTAAGTGCGGATTAACCCGGTAGTAAAAATATGCTTGCATATTTTTACGAAAAGCGCAGACATTCAGCAAAGCCTTTTAAGGCTTTGTTGGATGTCGGAGCGACAGGGTTAAGGGAGCATGATAATGTTTGCCAGTTAATCAATCGTCTTGTCCGCAAAAGCCACATTTCGCCTGCCTTCGGCATATTATGCAGTAGTGCGTTTGTAAAAAAGCATAGTGTTGACGGATAGGTGAGAAGTATGTTTTTTGGAAAAAAGAAGGATTCTTGCGTATGCGAGGTCTTTCCGAGAAGGGGTAAGCTGTCCGCAATGGCAAAGGTTCACGGAACAGCGTTATACCCGAACATTCACGGTACAGTGAAATTCTATGAGGGATTACACGGCGGAAGCATAGTTGAAGCTGATATTGCAGGTATGCCGCCGTATAAAGCAGGAGAGAAGCAAATTGGCCCATTTGGCTTCCATATCCACGAAAAAGGTTCTTGCGCAATGGAAGGTATGCAGGCGGGAGGGCATTATAACCCTAATCAACAACTACACGGTAACCATGCAGGCGATTTGCCGGTGCTTTTCAGTAACCGTGGAAAGTCGCAAATGGCGGTTTTCACAGACAGGTTTTTACCCGACCAGGTTGTGGGCAAAACAGTAATGATACATGAAAATCCTGATGATTTCGTAAGCCAGCCAGCCGGAAATTCCGGCGCAAGAATTGCCTGTGGCGTGATTGAGGTTGTGAAGCCATAGATAGCTAACGCCATTGAGCCTCAAAGCCTTAAGCAAGAAAGAAGCCAATTGATACGTCGTATCAATTGGCTTCTTTCTTGTGGATAACCTTAATCCCTGATAGGGAGCTGTATGTACACGGTAGTGCCTTTGCCGACTTCGCTTTCAATGTCTAGCTTGCCACCGTGGAGGGTGACAATATCGTCGCTCATGGTTAGCCCGATGCCGCTGCCTCTCCCTTTTGTGCTGCCCTTATAGAATTTCTTCTTCACCAAGGGAAGCTCGCTTGCGGGAATGCCTGCGCCATAGTCTCTTATGCGTATAATAATCATGTTTTCGTCGAGGTACACAGCCGAGTCGATTTTTTTACCGTCCTTGCCGTGCTTGGCGGCGTTGTCTAAAATGTTGAAAAACACCTGCTTTAGTCTAGCTCTGTCGCCCATGACGTCAGGCAAATCAGGCTCAATCTGACAGGTTAGCTCAACGCCGTCATGGCTCATAGCGTCCATCATCATGTAGACGACTTCCTCAAACTCCGCACCGATGTCAACCGCATCCACTTGGAGGGTCATTCTGCCGCCCTCCATGCGGGTAAACTCAAGGAGCTCTTCCACCATCTTGGTCAGCCGTCTTGTTTCTTTGAGCATAATTCTAACGCCCTTTTTAATCTCCACGGGGTCGTTAATATCGGCAGACAGAAGGGTTTCGCCCCAGCCGCCGATTGCAGTTAGCGGTGTTCTAAGCTCGTGAGAAACTGATGATATAAAGTCCGATTTCATGCGCTCTGCGGCACTTATTTCCGAGGACATATGGTTAATACTGTCAATCAAGTCGCCGATTTCGTCCTTGTAAGATTTATCAATCCGCGCGCCGTATCGACCAGAGGCGATTCGCTTGGTGACCTCGTTTATTTCCTTGATAGGCTTGCGGATTCCGCTTATAAAAAACATGCTCGTCATAGTTACAAAAGCAAGAAACACCACGCCAACAATTAATGCATAACCCAGCATTCGGAGAATCTGAGCATCTATTTCACGGGTAGCGGAAACAAAGCGCATCACGGCGATGACATCTGAGCCGTTTAACAGTGGCGCAGAAACTGATAGCACCCGCTCGCCTGACAGTGGGTCTTTCCCAACCCACGACACAGCCTCTCTATCGCTCACCGCAAGCTTAATGTCTGGCGTTTGGGGCTTAAATCCAGTGGCAGGACCTGACGAGGTTACGCTGATTCTGCCACTGCTGTCAATAAATTGAAGCTCAAGCTTGTCTTTGTCGTTAAAATCCGACGCCCACATCACGGCGGCATCGTTAAAGCTTGTATACGAATTAGTATAGTATTTACTGAAAAAGCCTGAGTTCGTTCTTGCGCGGGTAATAACGGCCGCCTTGACGGTTTCGTAATAATAACTGCTTACTACCACCGCAAAAGCAACCAAGGAAACCAAAACCATAATAGCCGCCGCACTAAGAGAATTAATAAGCCAGCGAAAAGTCAAGCTTCCTGACTTATGGGACTTGACTTTTTTCGCAGTAGGGCGGGAAGGTTTTGGTGATACAGATTTTGAGCTTATTATACTCCCCATTTATATCCGTAACCCCAAACAGTAGTGATGTAACTGGGATTTGTAGCATCGTCCTCGATTTTTAGGCGCAAGCGACGGATGTTTACGTCCACAATTTTTAGCTCGCTAAATTCGTCCTTTGCCCAGACCTCGTTTAGGATTTCCTCTCTGCTCATAGCTTTGTCAGGATTTTCCATAAACAGCTTCATAATCTGATACTCGACCTGAGTGAGCCTAATTTTCACAGAATCCTTGACAAGACTGCGGTTGCGGGTGTTGAGCAAAAACGGACCTTTGGCAATGGTAAAGCTTTCCTCAATTTTGTCGTTACTGTCTGACGGCAGACCTGGCAGACGGCGCACCAAGGCGTCCACTCTGGCGATTAGCTCTGTGGGGGAAAAGGGCTTTGTGATATAGTCGTCCGCACCTGTCATCAGCCCCGTGACTTTGTCCATCTCTTGGGTTCTGGCTGTGAGCATAATTATGCCGATGGAGTTATTTCCTGCGGCTCTTATGCGCTTGCAAACCTCGAAGCCGTCAATCCCCGGCAGCATAATGTCAAGCAGAGCGATTTTTATGTCAGGGTGGGCGGCAAGTTGCCCTAGGGCGTCCTCACCTGTTTCGCTTTCAAGCACTTCGTATCCACCGCGTTGCAGGTTGATAACTAAAAAGCTCCGAATGCTCGATTCGTACTCAAGTACTAATATTTTTCTGCTCATTACGGTAACACTCCAGTCAACCATTCGGATTTTGTGAAATTTACACTTTTTCGTAGCTCTTCCTTGGTCATCGCCATTTTTTCATCGCCCACAGGCTGTATAATTTCGGCAAGCATATAGTAGCCGTCGGTCTCGCTAAGTATAATATTGTCCCCTGAGACGACTGTTTCATTAAGCCGTCTGCGAACGAAGTAAATTTTCAGCACGTCCATAGGTACGAAGCGTGTTGATTTGTCCAATCCCAATAGAGCAAAGGTCGTCAGCGTTCCGTCCGCCATTTGGGTGACGTTTACGGTAAGCCTGTCGTCCCAGCGGTCGGGGATTACCAATAACCATCCGTCGTTAGTGCTTTGATAGGTGGTAAGCACTGTTGAAATCTTACCAGAGGAGTCAAAATCCCTCCAGTCCACCAAGTAGTGGGGTTCACTTGGCTGGTCAGAGTTGTATGGCGGCAAGGCTCTGGGGCGGGGAATGTCTATGGCGTTGCTGGGGTCGTTGTCAATGTTCACAGCGTAGATTTTCAGTGAACGCGCAGTTTCTGTGCTGACGCCTTGGGATTCGTTAAGGGATAGATTTTTTATGCCGTCCTCAGAGTTTATAAAAACATCGGTAATTATATTATTAGTATCCTGATACGTGCTTACCACATACAAAGCGGGGGTTTTATCAGCAAGACTTCCCGAAACAATTCTGTCAAGCTGGAGGATATCTTTAGAAAGCGGGGCGGTTGAGGTTTTTACAAGTACTTCCTCAACGCATTGATAAAGTTCGATTGTGCCAGTTAAGTCGGCGGGTTGAAGCTGAATTATGAGGAGATTTTTTTGACCGCTTTTAACAAAATCTGTAACAGCATATGAGCTGTAATTAGTGTTTAAAACCTCCACCATTTTTTCATCAGTGTATTTGAAAACAGACAACGCCTTTACATTTCCGACCTTATAGCTGATAATCATTTCGATTTGCTTATCCCCTGTAAGCTCAGTGTATTGGACATTGTTCACCATTTCGCCAAAGCCCAAAATTGTGTCGAACAGCACGTATTCTTCGTCTTGCTTTTTGTATATTTGAATGTTAAGCAACTGCTTCTCTTGGGCAGTTTTCAGAAAAACAATTGCCTCATCTACGCCGTCACCGTTGAGGTCAAAGGCCTGAATGGATTGGCGGTTTGAGCCAGAAACAGGCGGCGAATACACCGCCCCTTCTTTAATAGCAGCATCAATTTTATCCATAAGACTATTAAATTCCGTTGGAAGCTTCGGAGGTCGAAGCAACTCCTCCCCCGCCTGCGAAGTGGTGCACCCCACCAAAAGAAGTAGAAAAGTCAGTAACAGTAAAACCCGCTTAATGGCACGCAGCCCCCTTCGTGAAAAAATAGTAGCAAAATAGTAGCAAATAGTAGCAAAATAGAAGCAAAATAGAAGCAAAATAGTAGCAAAATAGTAGCAATATAGCAGCGATTATGATAAACGCGGGCGAACAAAGTTCGCCCCTACGCACATTTGCCGTCTTTACGCAAGCAACCTACAACCAACAACAAAAGTAGCCCAGAGCAGCAGACAGCAACCTACAACCAACGACAAAAGTAGCGCGGAGCAGCGGTCGTAGAACAAGGCAGCGGTGACAAACGTGACAGCGACAGTGTCTCGACTGCCGCAATCTCCACGCGCGATACGCAAGTCACTTGCGATACCACGAAAAAGGGCGCTTTGCTTCCTTTGCCGCCCCGGGAAAAGGAAGTGCCCCCGCGGCACGATCGGGACTAAAGAAAACCTCAAACCAACCCAAAGAGCGACAAGCTCCCCATAACCGAACTCATTATAGCATAATCCCTCAAATTAATCAATTTGATAAACAACTAAATAATACCCGCCCCAAAAACGTAAACAGCAAAAAACCTGCAGAAAACCATAAACAATAGATTTTTGCAGTTTTTTTGAAGTTTTAGTGCCGAAAAAATTACAAAAAATAAGTATCTACAAAGGAAGCCTCTTCTTCTTAAAAATCAAAACCGCCGCAACAAACAACACCATCGCCCCCGCAATATAAACCAAATCAACCCCAACAACCCCACCGCCATGCACTAACTCAACAGGGTCATACCAACCATAAATAGAAATTTTCTCCAAAACCTCAGCCTGCTCCGAAGCACCGCCCAGCATTTTAAAATCCATTCCTTTCTGACTTGTGCAAAAAGGCACAAATTCTCGAAAAATAGAAAATGCTGAATGTATATGTATTGTGTTGACAAAATAGTAATTAATTGATACACTGATTTTGGGGAATGGTACAAAATTATAATGAAGGCGAGCTGCGATTATGAAAAAACGTTCTATAGCGGTTTCTATCCTCGTTCCTGCCATCTCGATACTGATTGTGTTCGTTGTGGCACAAACCCTCTTGAATGGATCGCAATCCTCACAAGCGGCTAAAAAGCTTACCGACGAACTCCTATCCGTCAGCATTCAACAAAATGCAACGCTTTTTAGCTCTATTGCGGCAGACTCATATGGCGCAGTTACGGCACTTGAGCCTGTTATTAATGAGATGCGCAAGGGCGGCACTTCAAGGGAAAGCGTCATTAACACCCTCGGACACATTGTAGAAAACAGCCCCGCTATTTACGGCATTTGGACAGGCTGGGAGCCTAACGCCTATGACGGTAAGGATGCGCAGTATGCAAATCAGCCGTACCACGATGAAACGGGACGGTTTATTCCATATTGCTACTCAACCTCCGCGGGCTTAGGCATTGATATTCTAAAAGACTATACAGACACAGTCGCCGGAGAATATTATCAAGGCCCTTTAAACTCTGGAAAGATTTATATGACAGAACCGTACTCTTACGAAATTGATGGGGTTTCAACCCTTTTATATTCAATCGGCGTTCCCATAAAGGACGATAGCGGCAAGGTTATCGGCGTTATTGGCGTGGATGTAAAAATGGACACTGCTAATGATGCGTTAAACAAGTCGAAAATTATGGAAACTGGCTATGTGTTTACGTTAAGCCCCGCGGGACTGATTTCCACACATCCAAAGCCAGAGCTTTTGATGACATCATATACAAGTAACTGGCTAAAAACCTTTGAAGCAGACATTAAGGCACTTGAAGCAAACGGCGGTTCATTTACAAGGGAAGGCTTTTCTGACGTTACAAATACATATAACTATCTGGCGGCACAGGCGGTTGCAATCGGCGCAACAGGAAAATATTGGATTGTTTGCGGAGTGATTCCCCGCGCAACCGTCAATGAGTCCTCAACTCAATTGATTATACTATCGATTATAGTTGGCGTAGCACTAATTCTTGCAATCGGCTTTGCCCTGTTTTTATTGGTTCGTTCTCAGCTCAAGGAGCTTCCCTTCATCACCAAAATGGCAGATACCTTGGCGTTGGGCGATATTGACGGCGTGTCAATAACAGGCATCGATTCTCAAACCACGAAAAATGAGGTCAGTCTGCTCAAGCGTGCATTCTCCAATACTGTTGATACCGTACGGGAACAGGTCGAGGCGTTACAGCGAATCTCCAAGGGTGATTTAACCGTCACTGTCAGCCCGAAATCGGATAAAGACCTGCTAAATGTCGCTCTTTCTGATATGTTGAAGGCTAACAACAACGCTTTCAGCGAAATTCTGGCCGCCGCCGAACAGGTACAAACAGGCTCAAAGCAGATTGCCAACGGCTCACAGGCACTTGCTCAAGGGTCAACACAGCAAGCCGCCGCAGTTGAACAGCTTTCTAGCTCAATCAGCCAAATTGCGCATAAAACTAAGGAAAATTCAGATATGGCGAAAAAGGCCGCGTCGTTGTCAAATGCTATCAAGCAAAATGCGGACAAAGGCTCTAGTCAGATGAACGAAATGATGGAAGCAGTAAAGCAAATCAATGATGCAAGTCTTTCAATCAGTAAGGTTATCAAGGTTATTGATGATATTGCGTTCCAAACCAATATTTTAGCTCTAAATGCTGCCGTTGAAGCAGCGCGGGCAGGGCAGCACGGAAAAGGCTTCGCGGTTGTTGCGGAAGAGGTTAGAAGTCTTGCGGCTAAGAGCGCGGCCGCGGCTAAGGACACTAGCGGACTAATTTCCAGCTCCATGGAAAAAGCGGAGCTTGGTTCTCGTATTGCGTCTGAAACGGCTGTCAGTCTACAAGAAATTGTGTCGGGCATCAACCAATCGGCAAGCATTGTGTCTGATATCGCAAAGTCGTCTGAGGAGCAAACTCTTGGAATCGCTCAGATTAATACAGGAATCGACCAAGTTGCGCAGGTCGTACAGCAAAACAGTGCCACCGCCGAGGAAAGTGCTGCGGCATCAGAGGAAATGTCCAGCCAATCTGCGTTACTGCGTGAGCTAGTTGACCAATTTAAGATTAACGATGAAAGCGAAAGAAGATATCCCGCGTTAACTGAGTCGTCATCCAGAAATAAGAAGCTCACATTACCGCCACGCAGAAATTAATTGCGCAGCAAAAGCCTCCCAAAACAATATGTTTTGAGAGGCTTTTTTCATCCGCTATTTTTTCACATAGATTTGCAAAAACAAGAAAAATATTATATACTGGTTTTCCGTTTATAAATACTGTGCTATAATTAGCATAACTTATCATACATCTCTTCATACCTAGGAGGCTCACATGGATACAAACAAACAATACAGCCACTGGATGGCTATGACAGCGTCAGATGCTGAGCTATACGGCGAATTATCATCAATCAGCGCAAATGAGAGCGCAATCAGCGACCGTTTTTATAGTTACCTAGCCTTTGGAACTGGCGGACTAAGGGGCTTCATCGGCGCAGGAACTAACAGAATGAATATCTACATTGTACGGAAGGCGACGGCAGCTCTTGGACAGTACTTACTGTCGGCAGGGAATACCCGCCCTGTGGCAATAGCCTATGACTCCCGAAATAAGTCGGAGCTTTTTGCGTCTGAAGCCGCAGGAGTGCTGAACAGCATAGGCTTTGAGGTGTATCTTTTTGACGAACCGACACCCACGCCTGTGCTTTCGTTTACGGTTTGCCACCTTGAGTGTTCCGCGGGCATTGTGATTACAGCGTCTCATAATCCCGCTGCGTATAACGGCTACAAGGTATACGGAAGTGACGGCGGTCAGATTACGCAGGAAACTGCGGCGGCTGTGGCGGCGTTGATGGATAGCATTGACGAATTTGCAGTGCCGTCAAAGAGGACTTCTGCCACTAAATCTGTGGGCGAAAGCGTTAAAACGGCATTCTTGGATAGGGTTTACCAAAACTCTATTAAAGTCAGCGAAAAAAGTGTGGGCGAGCTGAAAATAGTGTACACTCCGCTAAACGGCGCGGGGCTGAAATATGTACCAGATATCTTGAAAAAGGCTGGTGAGGCGGAGTTTATCACAGTTAAGGAGCAGAGCCGCTTTGACGGCGACTTCCCAACCTGTCCGTTCCCTAATCCCGAGCGGGAGGACGCTTTGGAGCTTGGGCTAAAGCTAGCAGGGGAGCAAAATGCGGACATTTTACTCGCAACAGACCCAGATTGTGACCGTGTAGGCGTCGCCGTGCGCCATAATAATGGGTACTGCCGCCTGACGGGAAATCAAGTGGGGATTTTACTGCTCAATACCATAATCGAAGAAAAAAACGCATCGAAAACTATGCCGAAGTCGCCTGTGGCAGTCAAAACCATTGTCACTACTCCGATGGCGGAGAAAATATGCCGCGAGCATGGAATTGAGCTTATAAATGTGCTAACAGGCTTTAAGTACATCGGCGAGGCTATTACCACCTTGGAGGACATAGGCAGAGCGTCGGACTATATCATCGGCTTTGAGGAAAGCTGCGGTTATCTCGCAGGTACCCACGCGAGAGATAAAGACGCAGTGGAGGCGTCGCTACTTGTGTGCCAAATGGCGGCTCTGGCAAAGTCAAGAGGGGAAACCCTAATGGACGTTCTGGAAAGGCTGTACGCCAAGTACGGCTTCTATGCAAGCTATCTTGAAAGTCATTTGTTTGCAGGACAGCAGGGGCTTGTTGACATGCAAGATGCAATGGGCAGACTCTACGCCACATGTCCGCAAACCATTGGGGGACATGATGTGGATGAGATTTTAGACTGCCGAAATGGCGTAAGCACAGGCTCGGACGTAATAAAAACGCTGCCACCTGCGGATGTTTGCAAAATTACGCTTAAAAACAATTCATCAATTGTTGTACGACCTTCGGGAACTGAGCCGAATTTGAAGATATATTTTGATATTTGTGCTGAAAATCGGCAGAAATGTGAAGAAATTTATAAGGAGCTGTCATCAGCTATGAAAGGTATTTTATCAATATGACAACCGTAAACATGGTCGCACCATGCGCAATGGGGCTTGAAAGCCTTGTTGCAGCAGAGCTTAAGGATATGGGAATGCTGAACGTTTTAGCAGAGGACAGGCGGGTGTTTTTCAGCGGCACACCAACTGATGTCG
>JAVBKA010000184.1:0-4477 GCA_031546715.1 Oscillospiraceae bacterium
TTCTTAACGGTGAATGTAAAGTCTTCTTCAGCCATACGAGTTAAGCCAGATTCAATTTTTTCTTCTCCGCCTTTAACCTTTGGATATAACGCTAAAGAGAAGCATGGTTTTGGGAAGTCTATGCCCTTAAGGGTGACTACCTTACCTTGGGCGCAAAGTGTATCCCCTGTTTTTGTTTCAACAAGCTTTGAAACTGCGCCGATATCCCCTGCTATTACTTCCTTAACCTCAATATTTTTCTTGCCTCTAACATTATATAAATGTCCGATTTTTTCATTTCCGCCTGTTCGGGCGTTTACCAATGTCATATCAGCGGTTACCTTGCCGGAAATTACCTTAAAGTAGCTGAATTTTCCGTATTGGTCGGACATTGTCTTAAAGACAATCGCGCATGTTTGCCCGTTCTGGTCACATGCAAGCTTGACCTGAGTATCGTCTGCCGCGGTTGCAACCTCTGGGTCACATTCGTCAGGTGAAGGTGCATATGTCATCAAGCCGAACAAAAGCGGGTCTGTTCCTGCGCCAGTAATGGCTGAGCCGCAGAAAACAGGAGTAATGCTCAAGGAGCGGACACCGGCATGGATGCCGTCGTTAAATTCTTCTCTCGTAAATGCTTCGCCTGCAAAAAACTTCTCCATAAGCTCGTCACTTGTTTCAGCGACTGACTCTGTGAGCATTGCACGCATTTCTTCAACCATGGCGGACATGCTTTCAGGAATGGAAATCTCAACAGATTTCAAGCCATCCTGTTTAAAGGCTTTTTGCGTTACTATATCAAGAACGCCGATGACCTTACCGCCGTCAATGACAGGAATAGTCACAGGACATACTGAAATGCCAAAGGATTCTCTAAGTTGTGCGAAAGTTTTTGCAAAGTCTGCATTTTCTTCGTCAAGCTTAGAAACATAAATCATTCTGGATTTTTTAAGCTTTGTCAGGTATTTCCATGCCTTTTCTGTACCAACGCCAACTCCTGATTTAGCAGTAACTACAATCAAACCGGTATCGGCGACACGCAATGCTTGAAGCACTTCACCAGAAAAGTCGAAATATCCCGGAGTATCAAAGATATTTAACTTGCAATTGTTATAATCCACTGGTAAAGCTGACGCAGAAATAGTGATTTGTCTTCTAATCTCTTCGGGGTCATAATCGCACACTGTATTTCCGTCAGCTATTTTTCCCAGACGGTCAGTAGCTTTTGTTAAGTAAAGAATACTTTCCGCCAGAGATGTTTTTCCATCGCTACCATGACCGAGAAGTGCTATGTTTCTAATCTTTGAGCTCATATTATGCTTCTCCTTTTCATTCGCTAATTGGGTTAAGACATGCTCAGTAACCAGAACATTATATAATAGTCAGAGATAATTATCAAGACTTTTTTATTACTTCTCATAAATTTTTATGTAAATAGTGTATTTATATAGTTTAAAATGGCAATAATAATTTTGATAATATATAAGTTTTAATCAATGTTTTTCGTTTTGTGCAACTTTTCATTTCTTCGGCGAGAAAATGATGAGTTAAAAATAAATAATTTCGCCGAAGAAATGGTTTTAAAATATGCTAAAAAAAATTATCGTTTTATTAATTTCGACAATTGCCGCCATATCATTAACCGTATTTGCTTTGGCAGTGAACCCAAACGAAGCCGCTACTGTGCCCAAAACCACACCTACTTCGGCTGAAATCAGTGAATCCTTTGATGCCGAGGCTATGACATATTTTGTTAAAAGTCACAAGGGTTATATTGCGATATTTTTAGAAAGCAATCAAAACGAACCCTTAGAGGTTACGGATATCAACGTCACCTCGCTCCGCTTGGTTGACCAAGAGACATTGGAAAAGGGCGTTACAGTTGTCGGCGAAGAAAATCTTGTCCTATTTTTAGAAGATTTTGCCCATTAATAGTATTTTATGCTTCACATTCTCTTGAAATGTGATATACTAACTTGTCTATATCTTACGTTTCGGAGGTGAAGCATTGTATAAGAAGTTACTGAATACCGAAAAAAGGTCATTTGCAGGCATTCTCAATCAAGGCTTTATAATGCATTTTTTTATTATAGCCATGTCAGCCATACTATTTCTTTTCCCGTCCTTGCATAGTCTTCCTTACAAAATCGTTCAAGTAATCCTTTTTTCTGCCTTGGGTTGCCTTTCAATGGTTGCTGTCGCCTTGCTTGTAACTAAAAAGTTAAATGCGGAGCTGTTAGTCATGTTAATTCTGCTTGGCGGCTTCGTTGTCCGTGCTTGTTATACCTTTTACACTCCAATTAATGTACGGCAGCATGATTTCTGCTGGTGGGGTGATAAAAGTGCCGAGTTTAATACAGGACATTCACTCTACATAAAACACTATATTGAAAACTTTGTACCCTTGAAAGTATGGTTTTGGCAGGCACATCACCCGCCTTTGTACCACTTTATTTCAGGAAAAATTGCCGGAGCAGGTCTTGCATTAGGCTTCGACTTTTTTGACGCATTTGAAAGCCTGCAAGTATTCGGAGCAGGGCTTTCTACCATGTGTACCCTTGTTATATACAGAATCCTCAAGCATTTTAATGTTCAAAAAGTCATGCTTGTGGTTTGTACGGCAATTGCGAGCTTTCACGGAACATTTATTGTCCTTGCGGGAAGCTTAAACAACGATTTATTGTCAATTTTCTTCTTACTGGTTGCGTGCCTTTACACTCTCAAGTGGGACAGGGAGCAATCGCTAAAAAATATCGCCATAATTGCAATTGCAATCGGTCTTGGAATGATGACAAAGTTTACGGTTGCTCTGATGGCACCTATAACAGGCTTTATCTTCCTAAAGAAGCTCATTCAATATGCTAAGCAGCGTAATAGCTGGCACATATGGAATCAGTTTTTCCTGTTTCTCGCCATATGTGTACCCTTGGGTCTATGGCACCCGTTATATAATCTTATTCAATTCGGTGTCGCACCTGGCTACGTTCAAGCACCCGGGCATGATATTTTTACAGGCGACCATAGCTTACTCAGCCGCATGATTGGCATTCCAAGCAACTTTTTTGAAAACCTGCCATACTGCGTCATCGACCCAAAAATCGACTATAACATTTGGGCGTATACCCTTAAATGCGCAATGTTTGGCGAGTTCAAATTTACAGCATATACGAACATCGCAATCGCTTTGGTTTTCATAAATGCAGCGATAATTTTGATATCTCTTATTTTTATGGTATACACCTTATTGAAAAGCCGTGAAAAAAACACTGACAAATGGTTTGTTTTTATTTTATGGGCTGTCATGATTGCCGCATTTTGCTGGTTTAACTATAAGCTCCCCTATGTATGCACCCTTGATTACCGATACATGGTTCCCACCTTGCTTGCAGGCTTAGCGTTTATCGGTCTAGGCGGGAAACATATGCAGGAAACTGCACCAGGGCTGTGGAGACCAGTTTCTATGGTTATAATACCATTAACGGCAGTATTTGTAATTTTATCAGTAGCTTTTTATTCTACGGCTTTATAGACGGCAAATCACATTACTACGGCTTCATAGACAGGAAAATCCCCCAGATATACTGGGGGATTTTCCTGTCTAAAATAAATTTTTAAGCTTTAATATCACGGCAACTGTCGCAACCAACAGTCCGGATATAATCATCGGCGTAAGAGTATACGGTAACGGCAAATCTGTAACATGCATGCCGTAACAGCTGAATACAATATTTGGGAAAGTAATCAAAATAGTAATACTGGTCAAAACCTTCATTATAACGTTGAGGTTATTTGAAATAACAGAGGCAAAAGCGTCCATAGTTCCGGAAAGTATTGAGCTGTAAATATTTGCCATCTCTATCGCCTGACGAAACTCAATGAGAACATCCTCCATTAAGTCCTTATCATCCTCGTACATTTTAATGTGTTTACCCCTGAATATTTTCTCAAGAGTGACCTCAGTTGCTCTGAGGGAGGTTGAGAAGTAGACCAAGGACTTTTCCAGTCCTAGAAGCTGAATAAGCTCCTTATTCTTCTGAGATTTGTAAAGCTGTTTTTCTATAAAATTCGATATTTTTTGAATCTGATTAAGATATTGCAGATACCTGTTTGCAATTCTAAGCAGCAAGGACAGCAGAAACCTAGTTTTCATGGCAACATTGATGTTTTTCACTTTATTGCCGATAATTTCCTGAATCGAGGCGACTTCCTTAGTGCATACGGTGACAATACTGGACTGGCACATTATAATTCCCAGCGGTAAAGTGGAATAAATAACGGAATCATCCTCTTTTTCTGCACAGGGAATGTCAATAATAATTAGCGTTTGGTTGTTATCCTCAGTTTCGATACGCGAGGTTTCCTCTTCGTCAAGGGCGGCTCTGATGAACGCATTATCAATTTGCAGATTTTCTGCAACAATGGTAATTTCGTGCTCAGGTGGGTTTACAAGATTCACCCAAGTTCCTTCAGTAATTTCAGATACTTCGGCTACTATTCCATC
>JAVBKA010000241.1:0-3492 GCA_031546715.1 Oscillospiraceae bacterium
GACTTTGGCTAGGGTTGTTTCTCCTATTCGTCATAATCGGTCTTTCCCTAGAATTTTTAAGCCTTTCTTCAACGCTAATCTTAACCTGAAATCTCATCTTTGACCTTAAGTTGTTGACATTACTCTGTGGAGGGGTGCCCGAAGGGCGGGGTGGTTGCCCAAGCAGCCATTTGCGGTAAATGGTTACCGAACAGGCCTAATGATAAAAGCACACAGTGCATAAATCCAAAGTCAAAAAATTGTTGTATGGGGTATTTTATCTCAATCTGTTGCAAAATACAATCAATTTTTGCGGTTGTTGGAAAAAAGAGAAACCGGCGCAACCGCCGGTTTCTCTTATAATCAATATTTCAGCTCAATGTTTTCCCCTGTCAACCCCACATAAGCCCCCTGTGACGCCTCACTGGCATCCCTATGCGCAATCAACCATTTATTACAAGCCCTCAACAAACCATCTTCAAAATTCTTAACCGCAATCTCAGGCTTTGCAGTATTCGTACCCTTCGGCAGCACCACAGCCACACGGAAGCCGTCGCCCTCAGGTGCGGTGCAAGGGGCGTAATGCAGTGTTGTTGCGTATAGCTCGCACGCGTGTCCCTTTGGGAGCAAAAAGCCCTCAACCGCAGAGGTGTCAAGCTTGCCGTCAGTTATATCCTGCTGTTTTGCAACTAAAAGCACAATATCGTCAGCGGCGATGTTGACCTCGCTGTCACGATGGTACTCCAAGCAGTTCAGCTTCAAATTATGACCGTTGCAATAGCCAACTTGAATGGGCATACCGCCGTAATAATTGTTTTGAAGTTCCTTACTGACTTCCAATTTCTCAAGGCTAGCTTCGCCAGGGACATACACAACACTGTTAGACGGCTTTGGAGTATTAGCGGTCAAAGCCGCAACCATTGGTGCAAAATCGTATCCCTCAAGCACCTTGCCGTACGGGATAAAGTCTTTGTCAAAAACTGATTTAATGTTCATAAAATCTCCTTCTAGTTAAATACACACATCTTAATTATTACACACTCGGTAATACCCAACCGCAATGATTAATCCAACACGCCCGCCATTACGCAGCGTTCCATTGGAGCTTCGGGAGTATACTGCGTTTCTAATGCGATAGAACGGCGTTGGTCACTGCTCCTTTGGAAGGCAGTCATAATCTCAAGGACATGCAAGGTTTGCTTATGTGACGCACGGGCGGGGCGACCTGATTCTATAGCACGAGCCATGTCGGCAAGTCCCAGTCCGCGGCTGTTTTGTGCGTAGCCGTACAAAAGTGGCATTTCGCGAACGGCACCCTCCTCGGGTCTGAGCAGCTTTACTGTACCGCCGAAAGTGTTGGGGTCAGGTACATATAATGTACCCTCAGTGCCGTAAATTTCAAGGCGAGGAGGCTCGGTATTGTATACATCAAAGGTAGTTATAATTGTACCTACTGCGCCGTTGCCGAACTCGATAATTCCGTTGATATGTGTAGGCGTTTCAACCTTTACCACGGTGCCGAATTTCTTCTCGCTGGTAATAGTTCTGGTGGGGAAGGAGGTGCGTGTGACGCCTGTAACATGAGTTGCGCCGCCCATAAGATTTATAAGGGCAGTTATGTAATATGGGCCCATGTCAAGCATTGGACCGCCGCCGTGCTGATAATAAAACGCTGGGTCTGGATGCCAGCTTTCATGTCCGTGGCAAACCAAGGCGGCATTTGCGCCGATTGGCGTACCGATTAAGCCGCTGTCAATAATGCGTCTGCACGTTTGTATACCTGCGCCCAAAAATGTGTCCGGCGCACCGCCCAGAAACAGGTTTTTCTCCTGGGCGAGCTTTGCTAACGCAAGACCTTCCTCCCATGTCGCACCCAGAGGCTTTTCAGAGTACACATGCTTGCCTGCGTTAAGGGCGGCATTGGTGACTTCGTAATGCTCGTAGGGACGGGTGAGGTTCAGCACGATATCAATTTCAGGGTCGCTGAAAAGCTCCTCCATGGTGTTGTAAAGCTTGGGAACACTGTACTTTTCCTGAGCCGCCGCCGCTTTTTCATGTACCTTGTCACAAACGGCGAGAAGCTTAATGCCTTTGAAAACCTTTGTTATGTTTTCCAAGTAAATTCCGCTGATGTCGCCAACGCCAACCATTCCGATATTTATCATATTTTACGCTCCTTTTCCCAATGATTTAGTATTTTTAATACATTTTTGCCGTATTTTCAAAACGTTCTGTAGTCAAGCCGTTAGCAAGGACAATGCTGCGTCCTTCGCCAGCCCACAACAAGCCACGTTCCATGATTACCGAGGCATTGGGGGACTTATCGAAAACATCGTCATGATGTCCAAGCGAGGTGTAAAACACTCTGCCGTGACCCCAGTATTTAGTCCATGCAACGGGCATATCCACAGGCTTGTTCGAGATATGGTAATAAGGAACTAAGGGGAAGCGGGTTGTTGCTAAAATTTCGACTGCGGGGTCGATATGCAGATAATAATGCTCACTGCTGACGCTGAAATCTTCCAAGCCCTCGGTAATAGGGCTTGAGCCGTGGCAAATATTTACCATGTAGTCGATACTGTCGCCGCCGGGGTGACTGACCCACTGACCGCCGGTGATAAACTGCCATTGTGTGTCGTTACGGAAGGAGTCGCACATACCGCCGTGACAGCCTGCAAGTCCAACCCCTGCGCCCACTGCCTTTGAGACGTTTTCGGTGTACTTGACGTCAATATTGGACATAGTCCAGCACGCCACTAGCAAATCAAGCTTTAACAGCTCCTCTAAATCCGCGAGACAGTCAAGACTATCGCTGACAACTGCCTCGTAGCCATGCTTTTCGAGCATACCTGCAAAACGCTTTGAGGTGAGCTGCGGCTCGTGTCCATCCCAGCCACCTTGAAAAATGAGAGCTTTTTTCATGGTACATTCTCCCTTGATTAATATAGGTTATTTTACCAGTACAATGTATCACTGGTATGAAACAATGTCAATAAAATAGGTAAACATTATGCGACAAAAAAGCACATGAAAAAAGTTTTGATTGAGCTTTTTCAAAAGCTCATGGTTTTAAAAGGCAACGCCTTTTATCGAGCTGCGCACAGCTCGAAACTCTCACTGTGAGCCGCGCGAACCAAAAAATCGTAAGAAAAAACGCAACACAGCGCAGCGGCGTTGCGCACGTTCCCCCTTTGGGTTGGTGCAGGGGTTTGGACAAGAACGGCGGTGCGCCGAGGACGTCGCACCCTACGAACGGTGGATTGAGGAATTTTGGGTAAATCGCCGTAGGGGCGAACATTGTTCGCTCGAGGTTTGCTGCTTGAGGCTGTAGGTGGTTGTGGTTTGGTGGGATTGTGCTATGTTTGGGGTATAACCACCCCGCCCGTTGGGCACCCCTCCACAGAGTAATGTCAACAACTTAAGGTCAAAGATGAGATTTCAGGTTAAGATTAGCGTTGAAGAAAGGCTTAAAAATTCTAGGGAAAGACCGATTATGACGAATAGGAGAAACAA
>JAVBKA010000245.1:0-13269 GCA_031546715.1 Oscillospiraceae bacterium
CAATATGGCGAGCCTCAACATTTCAAAAGAAGAGGCTGTTTTAAGTGCAGATATGTTCGCACGGCTTGCCACAATTCCTCTTGTGAATAGCTATGAAGCCTATCAGATGCTTGACGACCAGTGGACAAAAACCGCCGTTGACCTTGAAATCATTCAGACAGAAGGATTTGAGGCGGTTAAATTAGTTGACCCGAATATGGTCATTAAGAAGAAGGACGGTAAGGACGAAGAGGTGCAAGACGGCTGGGTCGGTCATGTTATTCCCTTTGACCTTGTTCAGCAGACACTGCTTATAAATGAGTATCATGCACTCAAAAATAAAGAAAGTCGCCTCGCCGAAATCACCGCAGAATATGGCGAAATACTTGACGCCCTTTCTGAGGAGGACAAGCAGTCCTCTGCTATAAGCGAAAACGGCGAAGCGTTTGTTCCGAAGGAAGTCATTAGAATACTCAAGGAAATAAAGGGAACGGTGGTTGCAGAGGATTCTCTGGAAGCGGCACTGGTTCGTGTTGGAAAGTTAATGGCAGAAGAAAAGGACGTCAGAGCGCAGGTAAAAGCAGAAGCTGCGGCGTTGCATATGAAGACTAAAGCGACTATCGAAGCCCTTTCTAACGAGCAAGCACTGGCGTTACTGGAACAAAAATGGATTCTTCCGCTACTAGCAGGCATCAAGCAACTTCCTCTGAATGTCATCAGCGTACTAACCGATAAGGTAAAGACGCTTGCGGAAAAGTACACAGTTACATATGCCAAGGTTGAAGCGGATATAAGGGAAACCGAGGCGACACTTTCGTCGTTGATTGATGAGCTTACTGGTAGTGAGTATGATATGAAGGGGCTTAGTGAGTTGCAGACACTGCTGATGGGTGAGTGATATGGGCGAGAAGAATGTGCCGGAGGTTCGCTTTGCGGGGTTTGAGGGGGAGTGGGAGCGGAAGAAGCTATCAGGACTTTCAGATTTTTCGAAGGGACAAGGTTATTCCAAAGGAGATTTAGTGAAAACCGGGACACCTATTATCCTATATGGGCGCCTTTATACAAAGTACGAAACGGTAATTGCGAAAGTCGATACATTCGTTCAAGCTAAAGAACAATCTGTTATTAGCAGAGGCAATGAGGTCATTGTTCCGGCATCGGGCGAAAGCGCCGAGGACATATCACGCGCTGCAGTTGTTGAAGATAAAGGGATTATCTTGGGGGGCGATCTCAATATTCTTAGTCCAAATTCAAGTATTGATTCTGTGTTTTTGGCATTGACAATTTCAAACGGCGAACAGCAAAAAGAACTATCAAGGCGAGCACAGGGAAAATCCATAGTTCACATTCACAATTCAGACTTACAAGAAGTTTTACTTTCTTATCCGGAGCTGAAAGAGCAAAATCAAATAAGTACAGTATTCCGAAACCTCGACAACCTCATCACCCTCCAACAGCGCAAGTACGACAAGCTAGTTACCGTCAAAAAATCTATGCTTGAAAAAATGTTCCCGAAGGATGGCGCAAGTGTCCCAGAAATTCGCTTTGCTGGGTTTACGGGGGCTTGGGAGCGGCGGACGTTGACATACTATATTGAAGATTATATTGAAAAGACAGTAGTAGACAATCAGCATCCTGTTTTAACATCGTCGCAAAAACAAGGTATTGTATTTCAAGAAAACTATTTTGCTGATAGACAGGTCACTACGAACAACAATGTCGGGTATTTTGTGTTACCTAGAGGGTTCTTTACTTTTCGGTCTCGAACCGACAATGGAATATTCTCTTTCAACCGTAATGATGTTGTTGACAAGGGTATTATTAGTTATTTTTATCCCGTCTTCAAGATAATTAATGGGGACAGTGATTTTTTCTTGCAGCTATTGAACTCGCAAATCAGTCATCAGGTTGACATTGCTGCTGAAGGTACAGGGCAAAGAGTTTTATCCTTGAAAAAGTTTAAGGCTGTTAATGTTATTGTGCCTAATACGACAGAACAGCAGAAGATTGGTGCTTTATTCACGCACCTCGACACCCTCATCACCCTCCACCAACAAAAACTCACAAAACTCAAAACTATCAAAAAATCCCTACTCGATAAAATGTTCGCATAAGAGGTGGACACGCCATGACATTTGACAAAGAATCCGACTTTGAAGCCGCCTTAATCGAGGCTCTTTCTCGCAAAGGCTGGGAAACCGAGGTCTTGAAAAACCCGACAGAAGAAGATTTGCTGCAAAACTGGGCGAAGATTCTTTTTAATAATAACAGGAGTATTGACCGCCTCAACGACCAACCCCTTACAAGCGGCGAAATGGGGCAAATTATGGAGCAGATTATCGCCTTGCGGACACCGCTGAAGCTAAACGGCTTCATTAACGGCAAGACGGTTACCATCGTTCGAGATAACCCCGACGACACTCTGCACTTTGGCAAAGAAATCAGCCTCAAAATTTACGACCGTCGGGAAATCGCCGCAGGACAAAGCAGCTATCAAATTGCCCAACAACCGAGATTCAAAAGCAAGTCGGAGATACTGGGCAACCGCCGAGGCGACCTCATGCTTCTCATTAACGGTATGCCTGTCATTCACATTGAACTCAAGCGCAGTGGTGTGTCCGTCAGTCAGGCGTACAACCAAATCGAAAAATATTCTCACGAGGGTATTTTCAGCGGCATATTTTCGCTGATTCAGATTTTTGTGGCGATGGAACCCATGGAAACGGTCTATTTCGCCAACCCCGGCGCAGATGGAAAGTTCAACAAGGATTTCTATTTCCACTGGGCGGATTTTAATAATGAACCCGTCAAGGACTGGAAGGACATCGCTTCCCTGCTACTGTCCATACCGAGAGCCCACGAGCTGATTGGCTTTTACACAGTTGCGGATGGCTCTGACGGCATTCTCAAGGTCATGCGCAGTTATCAGTTTTATGCCGCCAACGCCATATCCGTCCGAGTTTCCAAAACCAATTGGGACGGTCGCGACAAACTTGGCGGATATGTGTGGCACACTACAGGCTCGGGCAAGACCATGACAAGCTTTAAGTCCGCTCAGCTCATCGCAAACTCCAAGGACGCCGACAAAGTCATTTTTCTTATGGATAGAATCGAGCTGGGAACACAGTCGCTAAAAGAATATCGCGGCTTTGCTGATGAAAACGAGTCAGTACAGGCAACAGAGGATACGGTCTCACTAATTTCAAAACTGAAAAGTTCTGACCCTGCCAATACGCTTATTGTCACTTCGATTCAGAAAATGAGCAACATCAAAAATGAAGATGGCGGCGTCAACGCTCATGATATTGAACTCATGAGCGCGAAGCGCATAGTCTTTATCACTGACGAGGCGCACCGCTCCACTTTTGGCGAAATGCTTCAAGACATTAAGCTCTCATTCCCCTCTGCCATATTTTTCGGCTTTACAGGAACGCCTATTCATGAGGAAAACCAAAAGAAAATGAGCACCACATCAACCATTTTCGGGGACGAGCTGCACAGATACAGCATCGCTGACGGCATCCGCGACAGAAACGTTCTTGGCTTTGACCCCTATAAAGTGCTGACATTTAAAGACAGAGACGTTCGTCAAGCAGTTGCTTTAGAACAGGCTAAAGCATCGACATTAGCCGAAGCTCTTGCCGACCCCAAAAAGAGCGAAGTGTATTACAAATACATGGACAATGGTCAAGTGAAAATGGCGGGATATAAGGACGTCAAGGGCGATTACATCAAGGGCATTGAGGACTTTGTGCCAAGAATTCAGTACCTGACTGAAGACCATAAAAATATGGTTCTTCGGGACATTGGGGAAAACTGGATGCGGTTAAGCCATGGTAGTAAATTCCATGCAATCTTTGCAACTAGCAGTATTCCAGAGGCAATTGCCTATTATCGGCTGATGAAAATTTCTATGCCAACTGTAAAAGTTACCTGTCTATGTGACCCAACCATTGATAATGATGGTGATGTGGCATATAAAGAGGATGGACTTGTGGAAATTATTCAAGATTACAACAGCATGTACAGGCAAGAGTTTACGCTGAAAACCTATGATAAATTGAAAAAAGACATCGCGGCTCGTCTTGCGCACAAAAAGCCCTACCAGTTTATTGAACGCGAGCCGCAAATGCAGCTTGACATTTTAATAGTTGTTGACCAAATGCTCACAGGCTTCGATTCAAAGTGGATTAACACGCTGTATATGGACAAAGTTCTTCGGTATGAGAACATTATCCAAGCATTTTCCCGCACAAACCGTCTTTTCGGTCCAGACAAGCCCTTTGGAACTATTCGCTATTACAGATACCCTCATACGATGGAGCAAAACATCGAAAAAGCTGTAAAACTTTATTCTGGCGATAAGCCCATAGGTCTGTTTGTGGAAAAACTGGAGCACAACTTAGTTAAGCTCAACACCATTTTTGATGATATTAGTCATCTGTTTGTAACCGCTGGTGTGCCAGACTTTGAGAAGCTACCCGATGACTCTTCAGAGCGCGGGAAATACGCCTCAATGTTTAAGGAGTTTAACGACTATTTAGAAGCCGCAAAAATCCAAGGCTTTGCTTGGAAACATCTTACATATGAATTTAGTCATGGCAGCGGCAACCAAAAAACATCAGTAGAAATGAAGCTCGATGAAAACACCTACTTGATTCTGGCTATGCGTTACAAAGAGCTTTTTAGCGGCAGCGGCGGCGGCAACGCAGTCAGCGGTGACGATGTGCCATATGAAATTGACGGATACTTGACAGAGATTGACACAGGCAGAATCGATTCAGATTATATGAACTCTCGCTTTGATAAATACCTGAAAACCATTACACAGAACGATGTGGACAAAACAGAGTTGCAAAAAACTCTTGATGATTTGCATAAATCATTCGCTATGCTTACGCAGGACGAGCAAAAATTTGCGAATATCTTCCTACATGATGTTGAAAGTGGAGATGCCAGCCTTGAAGGCGGAAAAACCTTCAGAGACTATATCACCGAATATCAGTCCAAAGCAAAAAACCATCAAATTCACCTTCTTTCGAAGCATCTGGGGATAGACGATACTAAGCTTCGCAAGCTTATGGCAACCAAGATAACAGAAGCAAATATCAACGAGTTTGGTCGCTTCGATGATTTGAAAGCCTCTGTAGATGATGTAAAAGCATTAGAATATTTTGAAAAGCTGGAAAATACGAAGATTTCATCATTTAAGATTAAGATAAAGGTAGACCGTTTGCTTCGGAATTTCGTTCTGAAAAACGGATTTGACATTGACGAGCCTAGTTAATTGGCTTATTCTCTAAACTGTTCCTGCTTCTAAGCCTAACCACCCCGCCCTTCGGGCACCCTCCACAGATGGGAATTAGGAGCGCAATGGTAATTGGTAATTAATTCCCCTCCTTTGGAGGGGTGGCGCGTAGCGACGGGGTGGTTAGGTTTCGCGGCACTTTGGAAACAGGAATAAGTTACCGAACAGGTGTAAAAAACCACAACAAATTTATGGCGACACCAAGACAAACAATCTAACAGTTGGAGTGAATAAACAATGGCACTACGCAATTTAACAAACTGGGACGACCCTATTTTCCGCAAGACAAGCCGCCCCGTTGAGAAGTTCGACCAACGCCTCTGGGATTTGCTTGACGATATGCACGAGACACTGGAAGTTGTTGGCGGCTACGGCTGTGCTGCCGTGCATATGGGTATTTTGCGGCGGGTGGTGGTGGTTAACGATAAAAGCGGCGTAATTGAGCTAATCAATCCAACGATAATCGAAGAAAGCTCGGAAACGCAGGAAGTTTCCGAAGGCTCAATCGCTCCCGAAGCACCGCAGGCATACGTTACTCGCCCGAAACATGTCACAGTATCGGCATTTGACAGAAACGGCAATGGGATAATTGTTGGCGGAAGCGACTTTCTCGCAGCTACATTTTGCCACGAGATTGACCATCTGGACGGGGTGCGGTTTACGGATAAGGCAATAGATAATAAATGATATAATTAGCCAGAATAATAAACAAACGAGGTGACTAACTTGCAAATATCTCTCACAAAAAAACTTGCCGCAGTAATGGAAATAAAACCATCAGATACAGACGAATCAATCAATCCGCTGTTTTGTTGGACGGCTAACTGGACAAATACTTTTGAAAACCACAAAGAGGACATGGTCGTCATGGCGAATCAAGCCACCCGATTTACCGTTACGATTTACGGAGTTAAACACAATCAGTTTAAGGATATAAGCGCAAAAATAATCGCCGCAATTCAGCATACACTTCTCGCCATGAATCTCGACCCCGAACTCGTTGGCGAATATATAAGGCTGTCCGGGGAAATAACCTACGCTGCCAACCACGACCGCAAGTTGACGGCGCATGTGAATCGCAGAGGGTTGGATGCAGCCTTCGTTGTCGGTGATGCCGTAAACGAATCCGAAGGGAAACTCAAATTTGAGGATACATTGGGCAGTTCTTTAAGCAAGTGGCCAGTCAATTGTAGCAACAATAGTGATGACGGCTTCATTCCAAGCCAAAAAATGATTGAATCCCTTACAGAACTCACAGGTAAGCCCGCTTATAATTACTGCGCGTTCGAGCTGCTTGTTACCCTTGATTTAGGAATATACAAAGCGATACGGCGTTTGATTGTTTCAGCGGACATGGAATTTCAAAAGCTGCACAAGGTGTTGCAACGCACCTTTAACTGGGAAAATCGTCATCTGTATGATTTTACTTTTTTTGATGAAAATAGCACCAACCCATGCACTCGGCTTGTCACTTGCGAGGAAGGCTTGGTATTTGACAAAACTGCGGTATTGATAGACGGTCAAAACCTGTCTGAATATCTCCCAAAGTACAAGCGCATTATGTACGCCTACGATATGGGCGATTACTGGGAACACGAAATTGAGCTTGTGCGCATTATCGATAAGCATAACGCGGAATCGCCCTACTTGCTAGAATCTATTGGTCAAGCTCCACCAGAGGATGTCGGCGGGGTGAGTGGCTTTATAGATTTTCGCGAAATTATGCTTAATCACAATCATCCAGACTATGCCTCAACAAAAGAATGGGCGAGATATTGGTCGCCCGAGCTTAGTAAGTGGCAATCCCGCCCTAGGGTGATTGATTGAAGGGCGTATTGATACTACGTCAACGCCTAACCGCAACAAAAAAGTCAAGCGCGGATTAATCCGCGCTTGACTTTTTTGCGTACTTTAAAACTTACCTTTTAACCTATTTTTTTAAAAATCGCTTTTCTTCCTCGGAAATATCCAGTCCCAGAGTTCCGCCGGGATTCATAATATTATCAGGGTCAAAATGCGCTTTGAGTGCTCTAAAAATTTGGAATTCGTTTTTGCCGATGTAGCCTTCAAGCCATGGTCCGAACATTTTTCCGATTCCGTGATGATGGCTCATTGATGCGCCGCTTCGTTGGATTGCGTCCAAAATGCCTGCATGATATTTCTTAAAGGCTTCTGCATCGCTCTCCATTGTAATAAAAATCCAATAGAGGTTCGCCCCTTGAGGGTACACATGGCTCATGTGGGTCATGCAAATAGTGTTTGGTCTGCTTTTGCAGTACTTGCGAACCTCACTGTGAACCTTGCTCATATTGCTCCAGTTGACGCTGCACTCCATTGTGTCCATAACCAAGCCGAAATCTTGCATAGTATCTCGCATATACGGGTCATTAAAACGACCCTTTTCCCATGCCTTTGTGACGACACCAGTCAACGGAAAGCCGCCAAACTGTCTTGCCACCCTTGCCACATTTTTTGCACAGTTTTTAGAAAACCCAGCCTCGCCGTTAGTAAAGCCAAGGTAAAGGCACATTTCATTTTCCTTGAAGCCCTTTGCTTTAAATAAATGGCTTAACGGGCTGTCAATAACTCCATACATATGAAGCATTATTGAGGTCTCCTCTGGGTCAGAAAGCCTGAAAACAGAGGGGTATCCCGCTTCGCTCTGCATAATTTCACGAGCTGCCGCCTGACCAGTTTCCCAATCCTTAAACATATACGAAAACCGTTGGATTGTTTCGGGCATATGACGGAAAATTTTGAGGGTGACATGGGTAAGCACGCCGAATGCGCCCTCGCTGCCCATCATAATCCAGTCAATATCTGGTCCTGTGGCTTTTCGAGGGTAACTGTCGGTTTTAATGTTCCCCGCAGGTGTTGCATATTCCTGACCTAGCACTAAATCCTGTATACATCCATAATATGTGGAATTTTGACCAGCTCCGCGTGTGACTACCCAGCCGCCAACGCTTGAATATTCAAAACTTTGAGGGAAATGTCCGCAGGTGTAGGCACGTTTTGCGCCAAAATTCTTTTGCGCATTATTAAGGGTTTCCTCTAGCTTTGGTCCGCTCATGCCCGCTTGAACTGTAATAGTTTGGTCAATCTCATTAAAGGTAATAACCTTGTTAAAACGCAGTCGCATGTCAAGCGAAACGCCGCCCTTAACGCACTCAACCCCTCTGGTAACTGACGAGCCGCCACCATAAACATACACTGGGATTTTTTCCTGTGTACAAAAGCTTACAATTTGCTCGATTTGCTCCTTTGTGTCAGGATAAAGAACCGCATCAGGCACATGGTCAACACGTTTATTACGAAGCCGCAGAATGTCATACATGGTTTTTCCGTATGCCACAGAAAGGCGGGAATAGTCGTCCGTGCGGACAAATTCTTTACCGAGAATGCGTACAAACTCCGCAATTTGTCTTTCTGTAAGGGTTATGGGAATGTCAAGCTTGACTTCGTCAAGACCCAAATTTTCCTTGTAATCCTTAAAATTGTCATCAGTAAGGTCAAATTTTGCCTTCATTAGCTTATACAGCGACTCTCTGGGTGCTTTAATAAAATCTGGTTGACCCCATTTGAATACTGAGCGGTAGGATTTGTCTGAAAATTTGCTGTTAAACCACTTCGGTTCAAAATCCTTGTATGGATGTGACATATATATCCCCCTTTTATGACATTAGTTGTTTAAGTGTTTAAGCACGTCACTGGTTGCAATCAGACGGCAACCCATTAAGTCCTCTAAAATCGTATCGCCGCAGCCGATCGGCTCTCTGATAATCAGAGAATTTATAATTTTCATTGCCGCCTGCAACTCCCCTTTCGGGATTTCTCCGTCAGTCCTTACAGGAAGCACGGGAACACTTGGAAAAGCCGTGCGAACAGTGGTGGTCAAGGTTCTTGTGGGATTCGTCAGCTCCGCGGCGGCAAAGCCTATTCCCCTTTTGCAACCGTGACCAGAAACCTCCACAGAACCGTCAGGATTCAGCGCAGCTGTTAAACGGCAGCTATTTGGGCATACAATGCATAAAAGCTCAGCCATTAATCCACCGCCTCCATTTCAAAGCATAGCTTACTACCAACCGTTGGGTCAATGCCTTTTAAAACAACACGCTCCATTTCAGGAGGACGCAACTGCCTGTATTTATGGGTATAAACAGTTTTGCCATCAAGCTGTACCTTCAGCAACGTTTTTTCACGCTCACGAGATGAACGGAAAAACACTACTATCTCAGGGTCGTTGCGGTTTACATCGATTTTCTGAGGTGTGATATACAGAAAATTCTTATCTGCTTCAATGCTTGCAAAGGCTCGGCTGTTTTTTTGATAGAGTGCCGCATTTTTCCCCGCAGTCTCCCCGCTTTCAGACACATAATCGACCAAATCATTGACATGAAGCGCATTTCCGCAGGAAAACACGCCGTCAACCGTGGTCATATAGCTCTGGTCGCATTCAGGTCCTTTAGTGGTGCTAAAAATAGGTATACCAAGGCTTTCTGCAAGCTCGTTTTCAGGTATTAGCCCTACTGAGAGAATCAGACCGTCACATTCAATAAGCTCTTCTGTACCCGCAATGGACTTCATTTGCTCGTCAACCTGCATAATCTCTACGGAAGTCAGCCGTTTATCGCCGAAAACACGCGTAACGGTCTTTGACGTGTGAAGCGGAATATTAAAGTCATGGAGACATTGCACTACGTTGCGGGTTAAGCCGCTGGGCGACGACTTTGCCTCATAAACGCCGAGCACCTCCGCCCCTTCCAAGGTCAGCCGTCTCGCCATAATCAGACCGATATCGCCACTGCCTAAAATAACACAACGCTTTGTGGGCATTTGCCCTAAAATATTTGTATAATATTGCGCCGTACCCGCGGTAAAAACCCCCGCAGGACGCGTGCCGTGTATGGAGATTTGGCGCGCCGTGCGTTCTCTGCAACCTGTTGCAAGTACGAGGCTTCGGCAGTGCAGCTCCGTAATTCCCCTTTGTCCAGCAAGGGTAAGGCTAAAGCTTTCGCCGTTTTTCTCCGTTTTTGTTACAAAAGTGTTTAAAGAAACTTCAACAGCCGTTTCCTCAAGCATTTTTATGTATCTATAGGCGTATTCTGGTCCGCTTAACCGTTCGCCGAACCTCAAAAGTCCAAAGCCGTCATGTATGCACTGTTTCAAAATTCCGCCAAGGCGGGATTCCCTTTCAATCAGGCATACTGCCGCACCTTCCCGACTTGCGGCAACAGCCGCCGCAAGCCCCGCAGGACCTCCGCCGATTACCGCAACATCGCAACCCCTAATCTTCATACCTGCCCGCCCCCTTTAGTACTGCCAAAGAGGATTTCGCTTTCTGGTCCACTTTTCATAACCTGTTCAATGGGGATATGCTTTTCATCGGCAATGATTTTAGTCACTAACGGACCGCAAAAACCGCCTTGACAGCGTCCCATACCTGCTCGAATACGGCGTTTTACACCGTCCACAGTGTCGCAAGGAACAGGACGGCGCAAGGCCGCTAAAATCTCGCCCTTGCTGATTTCCTCACAACGGCAGATTATCAGCCCGTAATCAGAATTTTCCTTTATCAACACGTCTCGCGCACTAATTGTCAGCTTAGACGACTTTATGATAGGCTTCACTATGGGATTAAAATTATTTTTCTTTTCAATTTTCCGTTCGGTAAGCTCGCCAAGCCTAGCAGCGGCAAGGGCTGCCGCCTTTACTGCAATAGCAGGCGCAGCAGTTAGCCCCGGAGACTGAATACCAGCGGTATGGATAATATTCTTAGTAAATGCCCCTGCCCGAACAACAAAATCTTCCTCATATGTGGGCGCACGAACTCCTGTAAAATATGTAATAATTTTAGCTTGAGTAATATGAGGGGCGGTTTTTTGCTGGCGGGCAAAGATTTTTTCAATGCTGTCCGCTGTGGTTGCAAAGTTTTCCTTTTCAAAGGTTTCCACAGCGTCGGGACCTACAAGGATATTGTCCTCAACGGTTCGGATAACTCCACCGCCCTTTGAATGAGTAGCCTTGGATTTAGTACCTAGACTGGACACCATTTTTCTGGATATGGTATCGCTGTATTTATTATCTAAAATTGAGTTAGTACCCTTTCTTGGGTGAATGGAAAAAAAGTGATCGTCAGCCATTTTTGCTACGTCCTCGGCAAAAGTACCCGCGGCATTTATGACTATCGTGGGCTTAATAACCCCACGATTTGTTGTAACCTGTGTGATTTTTCCCATTTCAGTGGTCATACCAAGTACAGCGGTATCAAGGCTGACTCTTGCTCCGTTATCCACTGCATTTTCCGCATATGCAATAGTCAGGCTGTATGGGCATACGCTTCCGGCGGTGGTAAAATACAGAGCAGACCTTAAGTCTGCTTCAATATCAGGCTCCACTTTATGAAGCTTTTTGCGGTTTAAAACCTTTACGCCCCTGATGCCTATAATGCGCCAATAAATCAAAGAGCCGTAGAGCACTGGGAGAAACATTCGATTTTTAAAGCATACTAATTGCCCGTTTCGAGTAAATGGCACGCCCAATTCTTGACATAACACGTCATACATCGAGTTTCCGCGGCTGTTAAAATAATGCTTTTGTGTTCCAATCTTTAGGTCAATACCCGGATGAACCACGCCGTCATTGCGGCTTGAGGCATGCATGGCAACGTCATGTTCTTTCTCAGCAAGCAGAATACTGACCTTAAACCGTGACAGTTCACGGGCAATGGCACAGCCCACCACGCCTCCTCCGATAATCAATACATCGGGGGTTGCGCCCTCCAATGAATTATCGCTTATTGACGGAAGCTTAGTAGGCACTGCATACGGAAATTCAATGTTATTTACAACACCTAAGCACCGTTTACGCGCTAAACGTGCCGCTAGTTGACCAATACTGACTATTTTTTTCCAGTCGTCAAGACTGCCGTTAAGCACAAGGCATTCACGTTCAATGGACGCAGTAACCTGACCGTTATAACGCTTGCGCAGCAGCTTATTCAGCTTTTTTAA
Source organism: Oscillospiraceae bacterium (assembly GCA_031546715.1). Classification (GTDB taxonomy): domain Bacteria; phylum Bacillota; class Clostridia; order Oscillospirales; family UBA929; genus JAVBKA01. The sequence continues at coordinate 12,301 of JAVBKA010000245.1, forward strand.
GTACGGATATCTGAGCTTAAACCAAAATCCATTTGCGCTCATCAAGCATCCCTTATTTCACAAAATATACAACCGCCCTGACATTTTATTGCTGTGTCGCTAAAAGGCAACTTATTAATTTAATTACTGTTATTGTATCACAGGTTCGGTCATCTAACAACACAAATATGAAGAATTTATGAATTTTCTAATCGCGTGGGTAAGAAGTCGCGACGGATATGCAAGGGTATCCGTGCTTACCCTTAGCCCACCTCGATAAACCATCGATTCATCTCAAGATACATGTTGCGTTCCTCGCCCCGCACCATGACTGTATAACACTCCCCGACGCCGCCCGCCTTCATGGAGGCTCGTCTGCAATGTCCCAAAATTCTGTCAATTTCGTATCGTTTTACGCTTCCGTCTTCATTTTCCCATAAAAAAGATACAGGAATTATTTCGCCGTCAGCCTGAAAAAGTGCCTCCACGTCCAAATAACGCTTACCCGGATGGTCATATCGTTCATCCACAATATTATTTATTTTTCTTGTTGGAAAACTCATAATTACAGTCCTTTTCGTTATAATAGGGTTAATCCGCACTTAAAACACTACATTGCATACGCCACCGGATGAATTGTATGGTCTTTTTTTGCGTCAATATTGGATAGATTTTTATCTTTGAGCATCAGCCCGCGCTGCAAGCTAAAATAGCCGTACCGTCCTCGCAAAATGTCGGTAGTTCGTTCTAATTGCTCACGTTTAAGCCTGCTTTCCTCGTTTTCAAGCAGTGATAACTGAACCTCCTGCTTTGGAATAACTAAATCGCAGCCCCGAATTCCCACGGAACGCAAGGGTTTATTCCACACATAGCTTTGGTTAAAAAGCTTCATGCCTGTTTTTACAAGGTCTGAGGCAAGACATGTAGAGCGTTCAAGCCTTTCCTGCCGTTCAAAGGAATTAAGCTCGCTGTCTCTTACATAAATTTGAA
>JAVBKA010000159.1:0-6205 GCA_031546715.1 Oscillospiraceae bacterium
AAGGTTTTGTGTAGCAAATATTCAGTTTGGTAAGTTGGCAAAACCTTAAAGACCGCACACCACTGCACTTGCTTCTATAGCTCAGGCGGCAGAGCGCATCCTTGGTAAGGATGAGGTCACCAGTTCGAGTCTGGTTAGAAGCTCCATGAAAACCCCTCACTATCACTGGTGAGGGGTTTGTTATGTGCGGCGTGGGTCGTCGGTTTCCAAAACATCGTTTATGAGCAGATAAAAGGGAAGTTTCAATGTAAGAGTATCACCAGAGCTTCATAAGACGTTGGTGCTTTACTCCGCATCTCATGGTCAAACACTTAATTCAACCGTAGAAGAAGCCATTAAGAGTTATGTAATGAGCTAAAAGGTTTTCAGGCGATACATCAAACAAAAACACCCTCACAATTGTTGAGGGTGTTTTTACATACCCACACTACCAAATCAAACTGCCCCTATGACCCCTGCGACTTGGCAAATTGCTTTGCCTTATCATTTCTATATTGCGTAGGAGTGACGCCAAAGGATTTTTTGAAAAGAGTAAAAAATGTGCTTCGGCTGATAAAGCCGGTTGCTTGCATAATCTCTTCTGTGGACATTCGTGTATTTTGAAGCAATTCACATGCCTTTTGCAGACGTGCGTTACTAATATAAGAAGATATCGTCATCATTTTTTCTTCTCTAAACAACCGACCAATGTAGTTTGGCGTTAGGTTTACGCGTTCGGCAAGAAGCTCGGTTGATAAATTTACATCTCCAAACGAACTGTTTATTTGTTCTTCAATTTGGGTAATTATCTGTTTGCGGCGAGAGTCCTTTTTTTCATCAACGGTCATAAGTAGGTGGTCAAAAAAGGCGTAAAAATACTCAGCCATTTCCTCCGAGGTCTCTATACCTTGCACTTGCTGCACCATTTCACTGAAATTGTAATTAAGAAGCTGAAGCTGATTGTTTTTCATGCATAATTCAACGGTGCTGTGAACCGACAGCAGAAAATTTAAGATGAATATATTCATATTTGCGATGTCATAGCTGGCAATTTGTTCTAAGAATTTTAGAAGTTGCTTTTTCGCCTCATCACCATGCCCTAGTACCAATGCTTCGCAAATCCGCTTATCCATTTCCGCAGGATATGTCGGAACGGACAATTTGCTTTCGTCAATGTTATCATGGACAATTTGCCCATAACCAAGCAAAAAGCGGGCGTGGCTCACCTCAGAACAGTTCGATAGTACATTCGGTGTTTCAATCAGAGCGTTGAACACCTTGCTGACAACAATCGTGAATGAAATACTAAGATGCTTTTTAATATATTCTTGAAACTGCGTCAGTATTGCGTTGATGCGGTCGTCCTTCGAGGAATAATCGTTTCGGTCGTATTCAACAAGGCATACAATTCGGTCGTCCCCTAAATCCACGCATTCGCAATGCAGTGATGCAGACATAAGCTCCGTTAATACGTTCATTGTGGCAAATTTTATGATGTTACGGTCTTCATAATTGTTGGTTGAGCAAAAGTCATTAAACTGGTCAATACGCAAAAGCACCATGATTAATGGGCCTTCCTGCCGTAAGTATATGTTATAACTTTCATTCTCGCCCATTTGACTTAAGGAGCGGTTATCTACTGTTCCGAAAACCATTCTCTTAAGATAGTCATTCCGCAATTCCAAGTAATTTTTTCTCATTTCGCCTTGAAGCTGTCGATTTTCAGCATACAGGTAATTCCATGGGATATATAGCCTTCTGGAAAAGAAGAAAACAATTGCCCCTCCAAAGGTAAAAATGGATATGGCAATCAGGCAGGTAACTAAAAAAATAGTTTGCAGTCGTCCGACGATACGGTTATACGGATTGAGCAAAATTACCTTCCAACCAGTGATACTTGATGAGGAAAAACTTACAATTGTCCTTTCTCCGTCAATATATGCTTCAAAATCCCCAGAACTATCAGGTGAGCTTCGTATATTTTTTATGTACTCCAAAGAAGATAAGTCCGTATGTGCGTCAATTTCCCCGTCGCTGCAAACCAGTCGGTTCGCTTCGTCTATAACAAAAATGTGGTCGCCATTGTTTTTAAAAGGGTCTAAGGTATTGGTAACCCAATTTTCGGAAAAATTTAGAATAATTGCACTTGCAACCTGTCCGCCCTCCATTTGGTCGTCAGAAAATACGTAAGAGAATCCATTAAAATATTGTTCAGCACTTGACGAGACTTGGTATAGCGGATTTGGAATTTGTCTGGCATAAACGGTGTTCAAATCCCGATTCCACAGGTTGGATATGATTTCTTTTGTCCCATCGTCTTCAAATTCCTCTTCACTATATTGAAGCTTTAGGCTGGGCACTAAATAGTAATTTTCACCGTTAAACACATTTACAGATGCAAGATAGGGATGAATATTTTTGTATACAGTCAGCCGTCTCACATACTTGTCATAATCTAAATAATTAATTTCCTTGTAGAGCAGGTCTTGGACAGTTGAATCGAAAAACAACTGGACTGCTAACGTTCTGGCAGTTTTACGCATGAAATCAGCATCCTTAACCGCGAGCTGTACCTTTCTATCCATTTCAACAATCTCTTTTTCAATGGCGTCATTTTTATGGATTTGATAAAAGATTGCGGCTTGTATAATCGTAACAATTGCAATGCACGCTAAAAAAGGCAAAAACAGTTTCGCTATGCCAACAGGTTTATATTTATAATTGCTTTTCATTTCGCCGCAACAGCTCCTTCTTCAATGCATGGGCAGAAGTCTAATGGTGGTATCTCTGTATACCCAATCTTACTATCTCATTTTACCTTTTTTTGTGCACTTTGTAAAGATTTATGTTTGGGCAGATTAATTCCACAAATGCTTTTGATTGAAATAGAACTCTATGCTTGAAAACAAACTGTACATTTTCGCTTAAATTAAACGAATTCCCTGAATCAGAAATAGACTTATCGTGAACGCTGGTGTATATTCATGACTGTGAACAGCATGTGAACAACAGATGAATAGCAGATGAACTTTGGAACACGAATTTGCGCTTTAGGTTAAAGACAACGCGATAAGCTATAAAGGGAGAGTGAAGTTTTGAAAAAAGGGTTATCTTTTAAGAAGAATATCCAGTTATTCGTTCTGGCTGGGCCAGCCCTCATTTTAGTATTTGTTTTTAGTTACTTGCCAATGGCTGGTATCTTCGTTGCTTTTAAGAACATTAATTATGCAGATGGTATTTTCAAAAGTCCATGGGTCGGATTTGATAATTTTAAGTACTTTTTTTCATCGCAAAACTCATTACTAGCAACACGCAATACACTCCTGTATAATTTTTCCTTTATAATCATTGGAACAGTATTGGCTCTTATTTTTGCAATTATGCTAAATGAGATTATTAGCAGAAAAGCTTTGAAAACCTATCAGACAGTTTTCTTTTTCCCTTACTTCTTTTCTTGGGTTATCGTATCATACATGGCGTATGCGTTTTTTGCCCCTAACGGTATTCTAGTCAATGGATTGATGGATTTCGGAATTAACCTAAAGGATTTTTACACAAATACGCGATATTGGCCCGGATTCTTCATATTTATGTCAGTTTGGAAGGGCTTAGGTTATCAGAGCGTTATCTTCTTCAGCGGAATTTTGGGAATACCCGGCGATTACTATGAAGCCGCAAGCATTGACGGAGCTACAGGACTTCAAAAAATCCGGTACATCACACTACCGCTGCTAATGCCATTGATTACAACGCTGACATTGCTGTCCTTTGGCAGAATATTCTATTCAGATTTTGGAATGTTCTTTTTCCTACCTCGCGAAGTGGGCATGTTATTTCCTGTGACACAAGTTATGGATACATATGTATATCGTTTGCTAAGAGTGTCTGGAGACATAGGTCTTGCCTCCGCTTCGAGCTTATTCCAGTCAGCCGTTGGGTTTATACTAGTATTGCTAAGCAATTTTATTGTTGGCAGGTTTGACAAAGAAAACACAATTTTCTAGGAGAGGGGTGACTATATGAAAACAAAATGGTGGACCCGTACGCTCATTCACATATGCTTTACTATATTCTCGCTTCTATGCTTGATACCGCTAGTTGCTATTTTGTCAATATCATTTAGTAGTGAAAGTGATATTGCATTAAATGGATATAGACTTTTTCCTAAAGCGTTTGACCTAACCAGCTATAAGTATATTTTAAATGTGCCAACACAGATTCTTAACGCTTACTCTGTTTCAATTACGGTCACTGTCTTTGGCACACTTTTCTCCTTACTCTTTACCGCAGGGATTGCGTATGCACTTTCCCGAAAGGATTTTAAATTCCGCAATACAATTAATTTCCTGTTGTTTTTTACAATGCTCTTTAACGGCGGTTTAGTGCCTACATACATGCTGATTACAAACATTCTGCATTTAAAGGATTCACTTTTGGTTTTAATTCTGCCGTACCTTATTTCACCGTGGTTTGTTTTCCTGCTCAGAACCTTTATGCAGAAAATCCCATATGAAATCATTGAATCTTGCAGTATTGATGGAGCAAGCGAATTTCGTATATTCTTCCAGATGATTATCCCACTTGCAAAGCCAGGGCTTGCTACTATAGCACTTCTCACGTCTTTACTATATTGGAATGACTGGTGGCTGAGCTTGCTTTACATAGACTCCCATAAGCTTGCGCCGCTACAGTCTGTGTTGTATCGAATGATGGCGACAATTGATTATCTGACTAATTCAACAAATGCAATGCCTGCTGGTATGAAAAATGTCTCATTACCCAGAGAATCCGCAAGAATGGCTATGGCGGTTCTTGCCGCAGGTCCAATGATGTTTGTATTTCCGTTCTTCCAGAAATACTTTGTAAAAGGCCTTACAGTAGGCTCAGTTAAGGGTTAAATAACTTTAACATAAAAAAATTTAGGAGGCAAGAAAAATGAAACTCAAAAGCATCGCAGTACTGTTCCTCGTCGTTGCTCTTCTAGCAGGTTGCGCATCAAAATCACCTAGCCCGTCAGCTCCAGCCACCGGAAGCGCGTCACCGTCAGCGTCAACGTCAACCACTGAATCAGCATCACCTAGCGAGCAAGTCCCTGAGTTAGAGCCCGTTGAATTGTCATGGTTTTTCGTGGGTGGGTTTCCACAGGCAGATCAAGATTTAGTTTTCGCTGAGTTTAACACAGCATTAAAGGAAAAAATTAATGCAACAGTTAAGTTCAATGCTCTCGGATGGGGCGACTATGAGCAAAAAATGAAAGTCGTTATCTCTTCAGGAGAAGAATACGACTTATGCTTTACCTCCAACTGGATGAACAATTACGTCTTAAATGCATCCAAGGGCGCATTCTTACCACTTGATGATTTATTAGTCGAATATGCGCCAAAATCATATGCGCAAGTTCCAGCGGATTTCTGGGACGCCACAAAGGTTAATGGAAAAATTTACGGCTTCGTTAACGAGCAAATCTCAGCCCGTGCTCCTACATACGGCGTAATCACCGAGCTAGCAACAAAGTACAACTTTGACATTAATTCTGTTGCAAAAAATGACATCAGCGGATACGAGGCATTCTTAACCGCAGCAGTCAAGGATAATCCAAAGGCTTATTTCAACTCCGACTTCGATAATCCTGCATACTTTAAACAAGACTTTATCGCTGGCTGGAATATTCCTGGCGCTATCTACGCTGACGATACAACAACAAAAGTATTTAACCAATTTGAATCGCCTGAGATGATTGCGTATGCTGATGTTCTACGTGACTTCAACTCAAAAGGACTAATGAACTCAGAAGAGAGAATTTCTACAGCGATTGCTTCTACTGAAGAAGTCAAAAACAAAAAAATGGTTGCAAAAATGGACGGCGCATACAAGCCAGGCGTTGAAGTTCAAGAGTTCTTAAATCACGGCGTTGAAGTAACTGATATCGCCGGTGCAGAGCCAATTCTTTCAACTTCAGGCATTACAGCAACATTGCAAGCCATCAGCCGCAGCTCAAAGAATCCTGAGCGCGCTATGATGCTTCTTGAGCTCATGAACACTGACCAATATTTCTACAATCTTTTGAACTACGGAATCAAAGACAAACACTTCACACTAGATGCCGAAGGCTTCATGGTTAAAGAAGGCGAAGAAGCCAATAAATATGCTCCTAACGTGCCTTGGATGTTTGCTTCAAACTATATGGCATATGTAAGCAAAGGTATGCCTAAGGATGTTTGGGAAC
>JAVBKA010000132.1:0-13011 GCA_031546715.1 Oscillospiraceae bacterium
TCTGGCTAATGGCTATTCTATGTGGATTTTTCTTTTTTATATCAGGAATTTATCAAAGCCTATGGCAATACCCCGGAATGGGCAGCCTTCTAAGGCTCTTGTTTTCAACTGCGACAGCGAGCTTTAGTATTTATGTGTCCATGCGCATTGTCAACGGTTATTGGATAAATCCGGGCATTGGAATGATGGCGTTTTACCTGCTTTTGACCTTGGCGGGGGCATATCGGCTAGCCCCTAGAATAATGTTTGTCCTGAGAGTTTTCCTCAACCGATATTATGGCAAGCCTGAAGATACTGTTCAGCCAATCCGCACTATTGTTGTTGGTGCGGGGGAAACTGCGGCAAATTTCCTTTTTTCATGCAATAAAAACGGCAGGCATGTCCGGGAAATTCTTGCAGTTTTAGATACAGACCCCAAAAAACACGGCTATTCTCTGCATGGACATGCCATAATCGGCGATGATTCACTTATTCCCGATTTATGCTCTAGACTTGATATTGACGAAATTGTCGTCGCCATACCGTCACTTTCCAACGACAGACTACGAGAAATTGTTAGCCTACGACCAAAGGGTAAATGTAAGGTCAGGCTGATTAAGTCAATAGAAAACAAATATGCCGGAGCAGAGGAAAACCTCAGAGATATCAACATCGGAGACTTGCTGGGTAGACCTGAATCTAATCTTGATACCCAAGGAATTTCCACTTGGCTTAAAGGAAAAACCATTATGGTAACAGGCGGTGGCGGCTCAATCGGAAGCGAGATTTGCCGTAACCTTTTGACCTATGACCCTGTTAAGATTGTAATTTTTGACATATCGGAAAATAATGCTCATAACCTAAAGCAAGAACTTGTTATTAAGCTAGGGCAGTCCGCAAAGTACCGTGTTGCAGTGAGAATTGGCTCAGTGCAGGACGAAGTTAGGCTTAACGAAGTATTTGAGGAGTTTAAGCCTCAGGTGGTCTTTCACGCGGCGGCGTATAAGCATGTGCCGCTAATGGAAGAATGTCCCACTCTTGCGGTTGAAAATAATATATTTGGAACATGGAACACAGCGAGATGTGCGCTAAAACATAAGGTGTCCAGATTTGTAATGATTAGTACTGATAAGGCCGTGAATCCCACAAATGTTATGGGTGCGTCAAAGCGGGTTTCGGAGCTTTTAACGCTTAGTCTTAACGGTCAGGGCGTAACAGAATTCATGTGTGTGCGGTTCGGAAATGTCCTTGATTCAAATGGAAGTGTTGTTCCAACCTTTAAAGCTCAAATTGAAGCGGGCGGTCCAGTCACGGTTACACATAAAGATATGATTCGTTATTTCATGACTATTCCAGAGGCTGCGGGACTTGTGATTCAAGCGGGCGCAATGGCTAAGGGCGGCGAGATTTTCATTTTGGATATGGGTCAGCCAGTAAGAATAATCGATTTAGCTGAAAACATGATTAGAATGATTGGACTAACCCCTGGTGCGGACATAAAAATCGAGTTTACAGGACTAAGACCCGGCGAAAAAATGTTTGAAGAGCTTTTGCTTGATGAAGAAGGCATCCTAAAAACCCAAAATGAGAAAATTTTTGTGGCGCGACCGATAAAGCTCGATGTCGAAGAAAGTAAGCATATTGTTAAGAAGCTTCAAAAGGCCGTAATCGAACAAGCTGATGCTAGAACTACTTTATCTGAAATCATTCCGGAGTATAAACAGAAGGGCAGTGAAATTAATGGCAAGTAACAAAAAGCAAATCAAGGTTAGTACCCCGCCTCAGGATGAAGGGCAAGCACTTGCAAAATTGGAAAAACAGGCAAAGATTTTTAATGACAAATGGAGATTGGCGTTTGAAAGGCTTACGGATGTTTTCCTCATTCTGTTCGCACTTGTTTTCCCTCTAGCTCTTGGTGCGCAAAAGTATGGCACACTTACGGAGTTTAAGGCGTCGTTTGTTTATGTGACTTGCGGTATCGCTGCTGCGTTGCTGCTTGTAATGTTTACTGCGTACATGCTAATAGGCACAAAGTTTGAACGTTCGCAAATGTTTAAAGGCTTTAAAATAAGAATTTACGAATGGGCACTGATTGCATACCTACTAGTTAATCTTGTCAGCTCAATTTTGTCTGACCATCAAAACGCTGTATGGCTAGGCTGGGAAACCCGTAACGACGGCTTTGTAATTTTATGCTGTTATTCATTGATATTTTTCCTGATTTCAAGAGGATTAAAGCCTAAAAAAATTCATTTATATGCATTTTCTCTAGGTGTATTTCTCGTTGGATTTATAGCACTGCTTCAATTCCTCGGACAGGACATATTTAATCTCTTCCCGTATCTTAACGCTGACCCGAACTATTCTGATGGTACAACGCCTTATCACGGCGGATTATCCATTACGTATCGCACAACTCTTGGGAACATCGATATAGTTTCAACGTTTTGCGCAGTTTATGCATTGTTCTTTAGTATATTGTATGTTGAAAGCAAAAAGCCTATTAGATTTGCATACCTAACTGTTTCTGCTATGACTTTTCTTACGCTACTTATTGCCGCCGCTGATGCAGGCAAGGTGGGTGTTTTAGTATGCATGGTGCTTTTGATTCCTTACTGGATTTCAAAAAAGGAACGTTTTGGAAAAATCCTCATTGTTTTGTCGTCATGGGGTATTTCTTATGCTTGGTACCACGGATATCTAGCATCAGTGAAGCAAAAATATGAATCAGGCGAAATGATTCTGCGCAAGTTTGAAGAAAACTTGATTAACGGATACAGCCCTGTGAATTTATTACCGTGGATTCTGCTGAGTTTGCTCGCAGTTGGCGTTGGGGTACTGCTTCTGCACCTTAAGCCTATTAAGTGGCTAGCGCAAAAAACTGCGGTTATCAGCGGTTTCGTATTACTGGTTGTTGCTATTGGCGGCGGGCTTCTGGGAGTAGAGCTGCTTGGAGCAAGAATGTCTGACAATCCAAATAATGTCATTTATCAAGCCCGTGAGGTAATGCATGGAAATTTCCATGATGACTTTGGTTCTGCCCGCGGGTACATTTGGAGAATTGCCATGGAGGAAGTCCCTAAAGCACTTGCCATTGGAACCGGACCGGATACCTTCGGATTTACCGTTGGTACGGCGCATTATGATGACTCTATAGCACGATATAGCGTTTATTTTGATAAAGCTCATAATGAATTCTTGCAGATTCTTATTTGTAGTGGACTGATTGGATTACTCAGTTACCTATTATTCTTTGGCAGCTTGCTTGTTACCGGACTCAAGCATGCGCTGAATAGACCTTGGGTTATAGCCGCTATTGCCGGAACGGCTGGTTATCTTATTCAGTCGTTTTTCGGTCTTGCTGTTCCAATTTCGTACCCATTCCTTTGGATTATGGCGGGAGTTGTCGGCGCTTGTATCAAAAGGGACGATAAATTTAGCAATGAGCTTTAGTCTACATTAATGTTGACTGTTGCACTTTAGCCGTTAATGATGTATACTACTGCTGCAACCTTTTCAGAGGTGCAGCAGTTTGTTTTTTAAAGATGATAAATCGATAGATTCAAGGAGCGAAAATGAAGAGAGCTATTTTTCTAATTACAATGGTTGGCTTGCTGTTAGTATTATCTTCCTGTATGGTACTTAAAAGCCAAATATCAGACGATGATGGTAGTGCGGCGAAAGTCACACCAACACCTGCCGCGGTTTTTTCAGCCCTTGACGTTGAGTACGACGCACCATATGAGGCGTTTGTCATCGACAGCGAAACACCGCTTTTTACCCGTGACCTGTCAGCGGACGTGGAAGCCTTATCCGAAGAGGTGCTTGAGCAAACCGACACACTGGATGCCAACGAAATCGTCACGGTTTACGGGCAGGACAGCACCGATGAATTTAAAATTGTAGGAACGCAACGTAAAATTTATGGCTATATTCGGACTGCGTTGCTTAGCAACTATGACCCGACGGCGATGGTTAAGGTCGCTGTTGAACCGGAAAAAATGGAAAAACCTAATTTGTTGCATCAAGAGGCAAAGCTTGTTGATGTTTCGAGTGTTTTGACAAAGGCTATTCTGATGCCCGTACCCATGCCAACTCCCACTCCAGCTGAGAATAAAGCATCTGAAACCAACCACAAGACTTCGCCGTCACCGTCACCATCTGTCTCGCCGCTACCTGCAAATATTGATGGACCGCTCCTGTATCCTGCGCTGTCATCTATTGATAACCCGCTTAAAAGTGTACTGGTAAAACGCCACACGCTTTTGCTTGATTACGAAACCGCCAAAAAACTGCAAGCCGCCGAAGAAAAGGCCGCAGCGTTGGGATATCATCTAAAGATTTACTGCGGGTACGCGTCTATGACTGTATTTTATAAGATTTATCATGCGATAAATGATGAATCATTGATACCAGACCCGAAAAATGGTACTTATTATGCTCAAGGCATTGCAGTAGACCTAACCTTGGTTGACGGAAAGGGCGTAGAGCTTAAAATGCCGTCAACGGTTTACGATTATAATAATGCAGTAAAAACCGACTCTGCGACTTCTGTAGGTGGTTCGCAAAACTACCAAGTATTGCTTGGAATTATGAAGGAAGTAGGGTTTGAACCCTTTGGCGAGATGTGGTGGCAGTTTTATGACACCACTAGGGCGGACTTACGAGTAACAAATTATGATGTTGACAGTGAAAACCTTATTCTTAAGGCCGAAAAAGTATAATTTTTTAACTTAGCCTCTAAGAACCAAAGCTGAGTGCTTTATTACAAATTTCACAGACGAAAAAAAGATGGGGCGACCCATCTTTTTATTTCAGCTCTATCAGTAAAGAATTAATAAAGACCAAGCAGTAGCTCTGAGAGTGTTTCATCAGCGAGGATTGTGCTAAGCAATGGCAAGGATTTTACAATTGATAATACTAAAAAGAAAATCACGTAAAACACGAGACGCACAGAAGAAGGTCTGCGATATGCAACAATTGTACCAGAAAGTTTGTCCCAAAAGGTAACTTTGTTTAAAATTAAGTATCTAAAGGAAAAAAACATTGCTACCATCATTAACTGTGAACGCAAGGCAAGCCCTACCGAATATGCGACTATTGTACGCTTAAAGGCGGGTGTAAACGGAAGTTTACCGTTATCAGAGGTTACAACAAACACTCCTAAAAGTGCCTTGCCTGGGGTTGAACCAAAGACCGATAAGCATAGCGCAATTAACGGTACAGCAGTAACGGTGCATAATAAATTGAGCGCAAGCCCCATGAGGCTTAATGAAAAATTAATGTACAGCTCAGAGTTATACAAAAAAATAGCAAGCTCAAAGGGTATTGAAAATAGGTTAATATCGAGCAAAAAGGCGAGCAAACGAACCCATGGGTGGTGAACCTTTTCATAGGGCGGCGGGGGAGCATCAAAACGAGGTGTAGGGGCTTGGTTGAACATTATAACCTCACCTTAACGCCGTTGGTTTGTAGGTGTTTTTTCACATCCATAACCGAAAGCTCTTTGAAATGAAACAGCGAAGCTGCTAGCACGGCATCTGCGCCACCATCGACAATGGCTGAATAAAAATGTTCAAGTTTTCCCGCTCCTCCTGAAGCAATAACAGGAATATCCACAGACGAGGAAACGCCCTTAAGCATGGCTATATCAAATCCGGTTTTCATACCATCTGTGTTAGTTCCGGTAAGCAAAATCTCACATGCGCCCAACGAGGCAACGTGCTTTGCCCATTCAAATGCGTCAATGCCAGTGCCCTGCATACCGCCATGCGTGCAAACCTCATATTTGCCATCTCCGCAGGGACGAGCGTCTATTGCAGACACGACGAATTTGCTGCCAAACTCTTTTGAAGCCTCAGATATGAGGGCGGGATTCTTTACAGCGGCAGAATTAATGCCTACCTTACTCACGCCGAGTTCAAGTAATGCGCCGATATGAGAAACTGAGCTGATTCCTCCGCCCACAGCAAATGGGACAGTGACGACACTCAAAACTCGCTTAACAACGTCCATCAACGTTGGACGTCCTTCAACGGTTGCGGCGATATCTAGCAAAACAAGCTCGTCAGCACCTTGCTCACAGTATTTCTTCGCCAGCACAACAGGGTCGGCAACACTTTTCACGTTTTCAAAGTTTACACCCTTAACCACAAAACCGTCTTTATAATCCAAACAAGGGATGACGCGCCTATAATCCATACAATTGCTCCTTATGCATATTTAAGGGTCACTCAAGTGCTTGAGTTAGTTTGAGCCTATTAGAACCCTCTAAATTAACAGCATTATTACAATACCATGCTTCACACTGATTGTCAATGAATGCATTGATATATAAGGCTTTTGGGATGAAACTTTACGAAGTTTATATTGACTTTTTGTATATAGTGCTATATTATTGAATCACTTAATACGAAAGGACGTTGAATATGACAGAAATTGTGAAGATTTATCGTGAAAGTCTGCCAGAGCTGAGATTAATCGGTCTGCGCTATACAGACGTGGACCGTGAGAACGGCGGCTTTGGTCACAAATGGGGGGAGTTTTTTCAAAGCAGAACAGCGGAAAAACTAAAAAATACAGGAGCTGTGCCTGTAAATGGATGCGATAATGTCGGTTGTATGCGATGTATTGACGAATTTGAATATTGGATAGGTGCATTTTTCGCAACTAACACCGCTGTTCCCGAAGGCTTTTCATATGTCGATATTCCCGCAGGAGATATTGGCACATGCTGGATTTATGGCAACGGTGATAACGGTGAGGTATATGGAATGAAGCCTCATGAAATGTGTATGGAAAAAATCAAAGAAGCGGGCTGGAACGTGCAAGATAATGCATGGTTCTTTGAACGTTACGATGAAAAAAGGTTTATGGAAAAGGATGAAAAAGGGAACATAATTTTAGATTACTGCGCATACCTAGTATAGCGGGCTTATGCGCGCAGACGATAGTAGCACGTTGTCGAATACTGGCATATAATACAGCAGGGTAACACCTACTTTCTGTTTTATGGAGGTTAAGTTATATGTGTTGTATTTGCAAGCTTCTAAGACCGTGCAGACGCCGTCGCAAAAAATGCGGCTGTTAGTGTCGTTTGAATAGCAGAAGGGGAGAGAGCTTAGAGCTTTCTTCCCTTCTTTGATTATTGACAAAATACCCCTTCCCGGTACAGTAGGGAAGGGGTAAACCATGGGGTCCTATGGAATTATTAGGTAAAATACTGTTGAAAATTGGCGTAATAGCGTGGTAGACAAGTATTTCCATCCATATAAGAAGAAAGGAACTAGGTTATGTAAACTAAATCGGGGAACGTTTGTTTTAAAAGCGTAAGTTAGCAATTCTCGTATTTGGGAAGGGTTTTGGGATAAATTAGAGAATAATACAAATTAAGCCGCCGCTGCCTTCGTTGATAATGCGCTGAAGTGTCTCCTGCAATTTTCCTCTTGCGTCATCTGGCATACGCTTAAGTTTGTTTGACAAGCCCTCGCTCACTAACTCATGCAGACTTTTACCAAAAATATTACTCTGCCAAATTTTCTCAGGTTGTTCATCAAATTCAGACAATAGATAGTGGATTAGTTCTTCGCTCTGACGTTCGCTTCCGACGATAGGTGAAACCTCGGTTTCGATGTCAGCTCGAATCATATGTATCGATGGTGCGGAAGCGCGAAGTCTTACGCCGTAACGACCGTTTTGTTTAACGATTTCAGGTTCCTCAAGGCGAAGCTCGTCTGCGCCGGGCATTACGATGCCGTAGCCTGTTTCTCGGACGTCCTTTAGAGCATGCTCAATCTTATCATACTCGGTTTTTACGTGCGACAGTCCTGAAAGTAGCTTCATAAGATCGCCGTCGTCAGCAATTTCAAAGCCTGACTGTTCTCCAAGGGTCTTGTAGAACAGCTCTCTCGGTAATTCTACAACTGCTTCCGCAACGCCTGTACCCAGTTGAATGACGCCAGGTCTTACATAGCTGATGCTGGGGCAGCCTTTCAGGCTTTCGATAACACCATCGACGTCACGTACCTTATGCATTTTTTCGGCACTTGCTAGTATTGATGCATAAAGTTCGCTCTTAATGGGATGCTCAAATGGTAGCGCATCGACCCACGCAGGTAATCGGAAGCCCATTTCCATAACTGGAAACTCATTAAGTACGCCTTTTAGAATTGATGTTACGTCGCTTACATCAAGGTTTTGGCAGTTAGCTGCAACACTTGTAATGTTGTACTTTCCTGATATCTCACCGCAGACTGTTTGCGCCAGAGCGGAATCGGGATACATAGAATTAACGACTACCATAAAGGGCTTACCAAGCTCGCTAAGCTCCTCAATTACACGTCTTTCTGCTTCTACATACTCCTCGCGAGGAAAATCAGTGACTGTGCCGTCGGTAGTGATTACAAGTCCGATAGTTGAATGCTCTTCAATTACCTTGCGTGTGCCGTATTCGGCGGCCTCAGTCATAGGTATTTCATGGTCAAACCAAGGTGTCGTGACCATTCTGGGGCGACCGTCTTCAAATTGTCCGACTGCGCCGTCAATCATGTAGCCTACGCAATCAATAAGTCTACAACTTAAGCGGATACCTCCGCCCATTTCTAATTCCACGGCTTCCTCAGGCACAAATTTTGGCTCAGCTGTCATAATTGTGCGCCCTGAGCCAGATTGCGGCAATTCGTCGCGGGCGCGGTCTTTTCTGAAGCCATTTTCGATGTTGGGAAGTACAAGAGATTCCATAAACCTCTTTATAAAGGTCGATTTTCCTGAGCGAACAGGACCTACAACACCAATATAGATATCACCATCTGTCCTCTGTGCAATGTCTTCATATATTCTACGATTCTCCAAAATGATTTCCCCCTTAAACAACTTGTTCGCTTGTCAATGTATGTATATGGGGTTTTGTCCTACAATATGAATAGTTTTTTACTATTATTCTTTGTTACCACAGCATATTACCGTTTACTAGAAATGGGAATCTGCCGAATGCGATGCTTTCATCGTATTCGGCAGTAAAAAGCTACTATTTTTTTGTAGGTATTAGCATAAGCTTGCCCTGAGGAATAATATCAATGGATTCCAGAGCGTTCACAAGTGCCAGTTCACGACGGGTTGTGCCGTAACGCTTTGCCATATCCCAAAGTGACTCTCCTGTATGACAACGGCGAAGTGTCAGGCTGGGTCGTTCGGGAAGAATATAGCATTCGTCCTCGGTAAAGCCTGTGACCATGTATGCCTTCGCAGAGCACATCTGCTGCATATCGAAATCCACAGTGAACCGTACCTCAAGTCCGTCTGAGGAGGTTGAAACTGTAACTTCGCCCACCACTGGAGTAATTCTGCACATTGGGACAGCTTCGTGTGGGCAGGGGATATTGATTTTTCGTGTTGCGTCAAGGTATTCGCCAGCGTCATTACAGTACACGACCTTGATAGTGCAATCAACACTTGCTCCGCCTTCGCTGACATTGATAGGCCACATGTAAACAGAAGTATCTACAATATTTGATACTTCACTTCCAACGTCGATGCTTTCGCGAACATTATGGCGTTTTGAGTTTCTTTCGCAAAGAGTGTTAAGTGTGACCGGAGTATGATCTGGCTTGACGCATTTACCGACTACATACAAATCTGAGACGGCGTCTATATGCTTATCGACATATGCGCAAGCAGCGATGTCAACATGGATTGTCACGCCGATAGAACGAACCTCTGAGCCCATCGCTCCGCGAAGGTCAAGCTCAATTCCTGAGAGCTGGAGCTTTAGTTCAACGTTTGCGCCATCCTCAAGTCCGTCCATTTCTATAATCTGAGAAATGGGAAACTCCTGCTCAATGCTGAATGGTTTGTTCTTACCCATACATAAGAGCCGCAAAAGTGCGTTGCCCTTGTACACTGCTTTGTTGCCGATTGTTTTTACATCAGTACCTGTAAAATGAACGTCTGCCTTGAGAATTTCATCAACAGCAGGCTTACTGCCTGGCACATCCATTTCCTCTGTTACACTGATAGTTTTATCACGCAAGGCGGTTAGAATGTAGGCGTTAAATGTGGATTTAAGAACCTCGAAGCCTCCTGAGGCTTCATCACAGTAAGTTATTTCCACTTGCTTGTATAGCTGACCTTCAATGCAAATGATTACGCTGACTTGAATCTTTCTGGGGTTCACAGCCCTTGACTCAGCTGATAGAATTCTTACACATGAGCTGCCGTGTACGCAATTTTTTGCTTGCTCTGGCGGTGCTTCAAAAGTATGGGTAAAGGGAATATTTACATCCATTTTGCGTAGTGTTGTCGCTTCATCGTCAGATAGCTCGGGCTTATAAAGTACTCCAACTCTGACTAGTCCGCTAACCTCAAGCTTTCCGTCACGAAGATTTTTTTCCTTAATGCAGGCTTGCCCCGAAGTATTGACTATTCCTGCAATATCTGGAAATAGGTCTGGTACAATCATATCGGCGGAATGCTCCGCAGTTATGGAATCTTCGAGAACGGGTTCATATGCCTTAATGCTTCTTTTTTTTAATTCCAAACGATATCCTCTCCTCAAATAAATATGGCTTGTTCTGTACGAGTATATTAATCAAAGGACAAAGATATTCGCTTTTTTCTAAATTTGCATCCGATATTTCCTCACAATTCGTCTAGGGGTAGCCTAGATTACATCGCTACCCCTAGGCAGCGGTTCGAGATTGACGCTTTGCAAGTGATTGCATTACTTCTTCGGCGCAAATAGTGAACTTAATAGCTTGCTTAAAAACCTTGGTGACTTGAAAACAACAACCTTCATTTAACATCCTCCCAGTTTTATGACACAAATTCCAACAGCAATTAGAATTACGCCTATTATCCCCATTACAAATGACGGAATTATTAATCCTATCAATATTCCGATGCCTAAAGCCATCAAACAGAGCCAAATTGGGCTTCTTCTGCGCCACATAAAAAACACCGCCTCTCCGTCAATTACACAGAAGAATTTCGCAAAATTCTTCTAAGCTATTATACGGAGGAAACGGTGTGTTTGTGCTATTTATTGTTATTATTGTATTGTTTGGGCTTACTCGCGCTCTCTTTATAAATTCTCTCGTAGCTTTCGTATCTGCTGGTTTGAATTAATCCCCTTTTTAAAGCCTCGGTAACTGCACAGCTCTGAACATTGATGTGATTGCAGCCCGAAAACTTGCAATCGTCCAAGTATTGGGCAAATTCGGGAAATGCTTCGCCTAATTTCTCACATGGAATATCCTCACATGCGTCTAAACTAGAAAAACCAGGGGTATCAACGATTATCGCGCCTGTGGATATTGAGATAAGCTCTACATGTCGAGTTGTATGCCGTCCGCGACCAAGCTTTTTGCTAACCTCGCCTGTGTTTAGCTCCAGATTAGGCTCAATAAAATTTATCAGTGAGCTTTTACCAACGCCCGAATTCCCTGTAAAAACAACGGTTTTTCCCACAATTGCCTCGGATAATTCACGAAGTCCCTCGCCAGTAATTGCACTGGTGCGAAAAACCCGATACCCGCTAGCTGTGTATATATCCGTGAGCCTATACTCAGGAGCAGAGTCAATCTTGTTTACAATTATGAACACTTCGACGTTCTTACTTGCGGCAATCGCCGTAAGCCTGTCAATCAAGTAAGGGTCAGTTCTTGGGATGGTCTCAGAGACGATAATGGCGAGGACGTCGATATTGCAGACGGGGGGACGTATGAACTCGTTACGGCGGGGGAGAAGCTCCTCTAGGCGACCTGTGTTGTCAGGCAGTAACGAAAAATTAACCCTGTCACCGCATAGGGGGGAGATGTTTTTATGGCGGAAAACCCCTCGCGCTTGGCAGTCTATCAGCGTTCCGTTGTCGTCTCTAACGGTGTATCGTCCGCCAATGCCTTTTAAAATAACTGCGGAGTTTTTTTCAATATTCATTATTCAGAAAGTAGCTTTGAAAACTGGAATGTGCCGTCAAAGTATACGTCAACAACAGTATCAGGTGTTCCGATGACCATCTGAGTATGCGAGCCAAGACCGTTATCCAAGGTTTCATCGTAAATAATTTCGCTGTTTACCTTGATTAACACATGGGTCGAACCCGTTGTGGTGGGTAAGCTAAAGGTAATTTGCTTAGTTATAACTGGGTCAGTGGTGGAGGTTGACGGAGAAGGCGAGGCTGGCGGCTCAGATGTCGCAGGGGTAGGACTTTCAGTTGTCGGCGTAGTAGACTCAGTAGGATTCACGCTGGGGGAAACGATGGGCTCGACAGAGGGTATCGCGTCAGGAGGACCATTGCTTATTAGCAGAGTCACAATCGCGCCTTCGTCAACCCTTGTGTCTGCGGGGACGTCTTGCGAAATTACATATCCTGCATCCACTGTCAGGCTTTCAACGTAAGTTTTAACTGCGTTCAAGCCGTAGTTTTGAAGCTCGGTTTCTGCTTCAATTTCGTCTTTTCCTTCAACAAGGGGAACGAAAACCTGCTTAACGTCCGCTCCTAGGCTGACCACAAGCGTTATGGTTTTACCTTCTTCCACCTCAGTGCCAGCAACCGGATCAGTTTCTATGATTTTATTGGCAGGGACAGTATCGCTTTTTATCTTTTTAAAGTCAAATTTCAGATTAAGTGCTTCTAAGTCAAACTGCGCACTCTGCGAATCAGAATTAGATAAATCAGGAACTATAACCTTTCTGGGGCCTTTGCTTATAGTAAGAATTATTTCTGTTTTAGGCGGAACTTTTTCCTTTGATTTGACTGATTGTTTCAAAATAATACCGGACGTATAATCAGCATTATACTCATACTCAGCTATAAAACGCAAATCGGGATATTCTGCTTCTAATTCACTGGTAAATTCCTTGATTAGCAGATTGGGAACCTCCACTCGGTCAACCTCGCCCGGCGCAACAACGCTGGAAATCAGCTTTACTACCACAAATGCCATAATTCCGAGGAAGGCAAGGACGCCTAAAATGCCAGTAAGCATGGCTACGGTGCTGTTATTTCGCTTTGTTTTAAAGTTTTCCTCTTCAAAA
>JAVBKA010000039.1:0-11892 GCA_031546715.1 Oscillospiraceae bacterium
TATTATTAGAATAATTATGAATTGTGCAAGGAAAAAAACATTTATATAGAGCATCAGTTAAAAATCGATAAAAAACGAAAACGAGATATGCATCATGATAGATTATCAGAATCTGATCCGATTGATATCATGCAATTAGAAGAAACTCTTGACAGCACAGACGATACAACGGTAGATATACGAGAACTTAAGTATGGCTTCTTTAGTTTATCATACATAAAACAAACAGAGATTTTACTTTCATTGGGTTTATTGAACGAGAATGATCGAGATAAAAAGTACGTTAAAATAATGCCAAGAATTATTGATAGTGCAAGGCAAAAGAATGTGTTAATTGGTTTGTGGGACAGAATAAACAATGAAAGGACGAGGTAAATAAATGAGAGACAGTTTTTACGAATGGTATAGGAGGATTAACATTAATCCTACAAGCGATCAGCTACAAAACAGGTGGGCAAGTTTAGAAACATACTGTAAGAGTGATAAAGTTGACATTCTGAGTTTATCTACTTTGTTTTTTGGTTTACCTACGGATAGTGATTTTGTTGAAAATTTTGCAGAGGTTTTTATAAATCAAGACGCTACATTTTTGAAATCTAATAAACGCGAACTATCCTTCTTAGCAGGTTCGTCGCTAATTTATTTGCTAGAAGATGATAAGCATAGCATTCAAATCGCTCTGGCTATCAATATACTTTCTATGCTAGCCACTGAAACTGACCTTTCAGAGATATTAAGCGCTTGTTCTGAAAAGTTGCACAAAATAACTTTGCAAAACCGAGAGGTTGATATTAAAATCCAGAATATACCCGGTATTGGAATTGATAATTTAAAAAAAGTGATGCCTGATGAAGACATAACAACTGAGGGTATTAAGGCTTTGATATCTTCAATTTCAGCAACGTCAACCAATTTTACTAAGATAAGTGCAAATCAAAAGGTACTTGCAAATAGTCTAAAAATGTATAAAGAGGATTCAAATATTCTTTCATGGCTTGTTGGTGAAGCAAGTAATGACTTACATAAGCCACTTACAAACAGAGTTAATCCTAAAGATGTCGCACTTATTCTTGGCAAAGAACTCGCTGATTTAGTTGAATCTACTTCTGGCCCATATGCTGCAAAGGATTTTTTAAGGAAAATGTTAAAGTTATGCAAACGTGAGAACCCAACTATTTCTTTATTGGAAGTGGTTGATTCATTAAGTACTGATTGGAAAAAGCTAATTTCAAATGAATACATAGAGAAAATTGAGGCAAACACACCCATTTTGCTGGCTATCGCAAAATCTTTAGAAGTTTCTGAAACTCAAGTATGGAGACCAATATATGAGACGGCAATTGGAATTAATCCTGAGTTAATTAGGCACGATTTACTCGAATGGTCATATTCAATGTATTTGGAATGTTTATTAGTCAAAACTACTTATGGAGAAGATTAATATGCCGGAAGAGAAAACATTAGATGATACAACTCCAGACAATAGTCTGCTTAACGATGATATAGTGATTAATGATGATTCAAATAATACCGATTTAGATTTGCAGCCAGAAAATAATGCAAGCAATATGTACAGACTGCCATCTGGTAATGCCTTAAGTCTTGAGGACTCCTATATAGTAACCGGCGCTGAGAAAACAAAGCTTGTTGTCCTAGTAGGGCCACAAGCGTGCGGCAAAACAACAATAGAAACTACAATATATCAAATGTTCCATGATGGCAAATTAAATGGTTATTGTTTTGCGGGTTCTAGAACATTGCAAGCTTTTGAGCGCAGGTCTTTTCATACACGAATAGATTCTAATCAGGACTTACCAACTACGCCCAGAACACCACGAAGTGTTCAAGAAATATTTTTACATTTAAAATTATATGATAAGGTTTCTAAGCAGTATGTTAACTTTCTTTTCGCCGACCTATCCGGCGAAGATTTCGAGGCTAATAGGGCTGATATTACCTTGATGAGGAATAGTTTTGAATTTATAAAGTATGCTGACTATATAGTTGCAGTAATAGATGGAGATCGAATTTCTACAAAAAAATATAGAAATAGCACCTTGGATTCGATCGGTGAATTACTGAGGACATTATTAGAAGCACATTTATACAATTGTAAAACTAACTTCCAGATTTTAGTGAGCAAATATGATATTGTCGCTGAAAGGATTAACACAGACGAAAATATCAAGAACTTTATAGACGGATTGAACACGGAGTTATTGAATCGGCTTGGCACTCATTTGTCCTCAATTGATAGATATGATGTTGCAGCGATGCCCACCACTACTTCAAATGGATATACTATTGGACACGGCATTAAAGAATTGATGGCTTCTTGGTGTCTTGGTTTACCGCACCAAAGGACTTTTGAATTTAGGGTTGAACACGCTTCGATAAAGTCTGAATTTAATAAACTAAGCTGGAAAATAACAGGTGATAAATATGAGTGAAGCTAAACAATGTTATATATTCGGACTTCCAAGTGCAGGAAAAACAACTTTTTTAGCCGCGCTCTGGCATTCTCTAAATTGCAGTCATAAGCATAATAATAAGCTAAAGTTGCATAATATTGGAGATACCGCAAAATACTTATCAGATATAAGTAAAAAGTGGTCAGATTCAGACCCATTAGAAAGAACGCCTCAAAGCGGGGGAAAACAAGATATTTCAATAGAAGTGAGTGACAGTTATGATAATATTTTTCACCTCAGGATGCCCGACCTATCAGGCGAAATATTCCAGAGTCAATATGAAAAAAGAGAAATTTCATACGATTTAGTAGAATACATTCGTGGCTCTGATGGAATTTTATTGTTCATTAATGCGGATAAGGTTATTTCTACAACTTACATTGCTGAAATTAACGAGGGTGATAACGACAAAAATAATTTGACTGTACCCTTAAATGAAATCCAAGTCCGAATACCTGCACTTCATGACCCTATGCAAGTTCAAATAATCGAACTGTTACAGTTTATTGAAGAAATTGGTCAAGGGAAAATATACAATTTGGGTATTATTTTATCAGCTTGGGATTTAGTTGTAGGACTTGGCACAGAAATTTGTCCTGATCAATTTATTGATCTTAACATGAATATGTTGAATCAGTATTTATTTACTAACAAAACTTTCACAACAAGTATATGGGGTGTAAGCGCACAAGGCGGTACACTTGGTGATGAGATATTGTTAGAAAAAGACCCTGTTGATAGAATAATTGTGATTGACCCTCGATGTGAGGAAAGTCATGATATTACATTGCCTATTTTTGAGGTGTTAGGTGGGGCGAATGCAGAATAATCTAATTAAAATCGACCAAACATTACATGGTTATGTAAATGGACACCATCTTTTAGCATCGTCCGTTAAACTTTCGGAAATTTCAAAAAGAGAAATGGAAGTACTTAGCGATTTATCTGGATCAGATGTCCAAAAAGGATTTCGGGAATATTTTACTGGATATAAATTGAGTGTTGATAAGAAAGCTGTTCTTAGTCGCACTTGGTACGCAGACGAAATGGAGCGACCTGGATGTGTATGGACTCACTCTTTAATCTTTGATATAGAAGAATTTAATTATTTATTTAACAAAATTGATTTGCTTCTTGGTCATTTTATCAGACCTGATATGTCCATAGGTTTTTCTACCTATGCTGATAGTATCCTGTTGTCAAACAATGTTATCGAAGACTATGCGCCTAATCGTTCTAAAATTGAGTATTTAATTTGGGCAATTTGGGGTAATAAGTCCCCTTCAATAATTCTGGCGGAAACTTCAGAAGAGTTCGCAGGAGAACTGATTTTTTTGTGGTTACAGCAAAATAATGATTTTAACCCACGCTTTTCGTTTTCGACAGGTTCATTGACACTAAGAAAATATAAAGATGAAATCCTAAGTTTACAAATTGTACCTAAAAGTATAAGTAATTCAGTTTTGGGTGCAAAAAGCAAATGCGAAATACTACATGAGATGTCTTCTATTAAATCTTTCCCATTGTGGGTAGTAAGGGCAGCGGAATTGCAGTGGAAAGACCGTTGGCTTGATTTCAATAAATTCAGGAGTAAGTTCGACTCAAAAAACGTAACTAGCGATTCTCTGGCGTCGTTCATAAAAATATACATTGGAGCAAAAGCAGAACGCAAACAGATGTCCATCGTCGATGGTCTAAATGTGATTGAAAAAGCTTTTCCAGTTTCGGAAAAAGCATATGTTGCAAAAGAATATTTGCAATTATTTTTTGATGAACAATTATCAGATTGGATAAGTTCAGATTGTTGCATAGATTTATTGCAATATTTAATCTACAACGACCTGATAGATGTTTCTTTATCTCATGCTAATATTGAGACTCTCGTCAAGAAAAGCCTAACTCAAAATATATCAGGTTCAAAAACATTATTGAAAGAATTATCTAATATGTCCAGCAATGAATTGGCTAATTCAGTTTTAGAAATTTTTGCACAGCAAATGCCGATAGAATACTTTATCGACATTACGAACATGGAACTTGACGTATGCAAAGCATTAATAGCATTTAATATAAATTTCGCTGTAATACCATGTTTATGGCAAAATCAGTCTCTAGATTTTCAAAATGGTATCATTGAGTCTATAAAGAAATCAAAGATGCAAAGTGTAGAGTGTAGGAGTATAATCTACGCTATACTTGATAATAGCACATTTGATTATTCTAATGACATAAATAATGTTTTTGGAAAAGAAGCTATTAACCCATTTCTTGACTATTTACTTAATAAAAGAACTTTATCAAGCGGTAAATATTCGGCTCTCAAAAGTTTATGTGGAAAGAATCAAGACATCTGCTTAAGACGAATGACTGAAGAAATTGATATTCTTACTGCTGAAAATTTTATGGTTTTGTTTGATATATTTGATTCATATAAAAATAAACATATTATCGCAAGCCCCAAATTATGGGATCGTGTTTTTAGCAAAATTGACGTTGCCACGCTAAAAAAGAGCAAAGCATTTATTGCGTTGTTTTATTTACCAATCCTCTTACAAAGTGACTATAAGTTTCCCATTAGTATGGCAAGTTATACGTTCGAAACCGTTCATGAGCTATTGGCTGAACAGAAGATAAGTGATGAAGATTGGTGGAAAATAAGCGATATTTTGCCATATCCATCTTTTTTTGAACAGTGGGATAGATGCAAAAGATTAAGAAAGGGAATAAAAAAAAAGGGCTATGCAATAAAAAGCCTTGAAGATAAATATCAATCTGACTCAGATTTGGATATACATCTTTTATAAAAATCAAAAATAGGTGTGAACTAATATAAATTGAACAATTGCCGTTGTTAGCTGACATATCTAAAGACCGTATATTATGTACGGTTTTTATTACATTACGAAAACTTGAAAAGAATGTTCATCGATTTGATTCTACCTCAGCACTTTGCATTTAGGCGTGTATCAGATAGGATATATTTTCTAATTACAGTACACGAGTTGGAGTGCCGTTATTTGGTAGAACTATTTATGGTATAAATGGGCTTTTCGAAGAGGATATGGAAACCCGGTGCCTTCACGATAATTTTGTGTGATAAAAACAAACTTATTCGCTCTGTCTTACCCATATACATAACCTTGGGGAGAAGTTTCGAACTTTTAATTATTGTTTATAGCAGAACGATTGTTGGTAAAAAATCAAACTTCCCATTATAAGCAAAATCAAAAGTTAGTAAACCTATTCTTAAATCGTTGAAAGATATATGTTTTTTTATAATACTAAGTGGAATTACTAAAGGGACAAACTGGGGATAATCTACCACAATTATAATTTCCAAACCAAACCATACCAACGACTACACGCTTTTTGTACACGTGTCTGCAAAACCCTCATTCCCCGGTTCAAATCCGGGTGGCACCTCCAAAATGAAAGCCCTTGCAAATACTCGTGCAACGAGTGTTTGCAAGGGCTTTGTCATGTGTGTAGAAATTCACCTTGATAATAATGATTTAAAATCATACCCTTGCAATATCAAATCAATTTTGATAGAATGACCTATAATTTGAACAGGGGGATTCACAGATGAATCGTAGTAAGCTTTTGTATATAGGCTCAATATGCCTATTAGTGCTTATCACTGTAACCGCCACTACATACGTTTGCAGTCTGATGATTGAAAAAAGCGCGCCAGTTACTAATCCAATTACTATTGACTATGACACGGAAGCTTTAAAAGAAGCACATAGGGACGCTGTTGGAACGATTGACAGCACGCCTTCTTTACAGTACGAGAAAGAGAAAATTGCAGAAATATGCGACAAAATTATCAATCGGGAAGTGATACCAGATAGCTACTATGGTTTTTTGGTCGGCGATGATAAACTGATTGAGGACATCAAGTTTCACAATAAGCTCACAGCTGAATTTTGTGAATATTTTACCCATAAGGCGACTGGAATTATAATTGCAATTCTAGAACTAAACAATGATGATGGTTCGCCGATGACTTCCTATGCCAAAGATTGTGCGAACCTGTCTGACGAAAATCGTGAGCTTATTGCGAGAATTTCAAAACACTGCCTGTATGAGAACGCTAATGAGCTTTTACGTTCTGATGCGAAATTATCTCTCTATATCGCAGCAGAGGGAGGGAGTTCGGCTGGTTTATGGCCAAGCCTTATTCATGTGGAAATTTCAGAAGGTGGAGCAAATGAAATAGTAGGTCTTTCGGACTATTTCGACTTAGAAAAAAGGCTTGTCACAGAGCTTGTCGATATTATTAATGCACGTTAACCCCGCTGAAAAGCTAAATAATACTTGAATCACATATAAGATTACCGTTTTATCACACAGACGTGAAAACAGACTTGCAATATTATGTCAACTCTGGTAAAATGATTCCCATACTTAACTTGGGAGGATTAACATGAGCGAAGAACATATGCCCGCCACCATGGACGAAGAGTACGACAAAGAAGGTACCAAAAAGCAACGCTGGTCGCAGTTCGTCGAAACTACCTTAGCTGATTTATTTGCTAACTGCAAGCTGGAAAAGCTTTCTGTTGAAGATGGCAACGGGAACAAAGCAAAACTCAGCCGTACAAAGGACAACGGACTTAAAATCGAGCAATCGTCAACAACCATTATATAGCCGAGACTATCATGAAAGCCCTTGCAATCCTCGATTCCGAGTGATTGCAAGGGCTTTGCTGTGCCTTTGTGTGTATTGAAAAGGTGATAAATTATAGCTGCTAATATAAGGTTACTTAGATAACGCTCTACCAAATGTATCCGATAGCAAAACTGCCAAATTGTTTGGACTAACTGCCGCACATACCGCACCAGCGTTACTCAAAAGCTTGGCGGTTTCGTGGTCATAGGCAGGATGACCAGTGTCAGAGATTGACAGCAGCCCCACAACAGTTACGCCGCTCTCAACAAGTGCGCTAATTCTCGCAATCAGCGCAGCTCGGTTGCCTCCCTCGAACATGTCGGAAAGTAGGAATAAAATCGTCTTCTTAGGCTCAGTTATCAGCTCTTCGCAATATCGCACTGCGTTTTCTATATCTGTGCCACCGCCCATTTGAATGCCGAACACCATCTCAACTGGGTCGATTTCATATTTATCAGTCAAATCTACGACATCGGTGCTAAAACTAACGATATTTGTTGATAAAGAAGAAATTTTCGATAAAATACTGCCTACAACTGAGCCATAAATAATAGATTCAGCCATTGAACCGCTTTGATCCATGCATAAAATTATCCTCAAATCGCTGCGCTGTGTGCCACGGCTATGAAAATAGATTTTTGACGGAACTAAGCTTCCGATACTGTGGTCGAAGCTTCCAAGATTCTTGACGATGGTTTTTTTCCAGTCAACTGCTTGCTTGCTGCAAATAGGGGAGTGTTCAAAATGTCTGATACTGCCTGTTACAGACCTTGTTATTTGGCTTGCAAGGTTCTTATTTATGTCGTTAACTACTTTTTCGATTATTTCTCTGGCGGCGGCTCGCGCCTTTTCGGGAATTTGGTTTTTGAGACTTACTAAGGTACTTGCCAACGCCATGTCTGGAACGACAGTTTTTAACAGCTCAGGCTCAAGCAACAGCCGTAACAGTCCTTTGCGTTCCATTGCGTCTGCTTGGATAACAGTAATGGTGTCCTCTTTAAAAAAACGGCGTATGTCACCAAGCCAACGCGCCACATATGGCGAGCTTTTATCATTGCCACCGTGTAAATCACCTGCCCTATAAGAAAAGCCGTCCTTGCCGCTGTAAATGGCGTCAAGGGCGTTGTCTAAAATGGTGTCGTTATCGTTCAAGGTAATTTCTTGGTTGCTGCTGTCTGCGGCAGAGCCTAGAATCAGCCGCCACCTGCGAACCTGTTCGGTTTTGTCTTTCATTCTGTCACCTAATCGTCAAAAGTATATTCGCTAAGCCTAGCTAATGCGTCAAGCTCCGCTTTGCTCAGAGTTGGCGCCATATATGCTTCAACCTCTTGGTCATTTTCGTTCCACAGGCTGCCCAGTTGCTTGAATATATCACGCTTTTCCTCTGCGGAAAAATCACTAAAAGCGCGCCGCAAAAACACCAGACAGCGCATAAAGCCTTCTTCGTCAAGAGAAGAGATGTATTCATCAATACTGCGCCAAAAAAAGCTTCGGGATAGCAGGGCATAATGATTAGTGCATGTGACGCCCTCAATCCAGCTTGCGGCATTGTTTCCTTGGACTGCGGGGGAGAGCCTGAGGGATATTTCGGCTTCAATTTGCGTATCGGATAGTTGGTTTTTTTCAATAAGCAACGAGAAAGCAGTGCCCGAAAGCAGGGGATTGACGCTTTCGCCTGATGAAATAGTCTGCAATGCTCTAGTGAAATGTGAGCCGTCAAGCAACGCATTATGGTCAAAAATAATGCTGTTTAGTGAGCGTATGTCTGCCAAAACCTTGCTGGCTTCGGCTTGATTGCAGCAGCTTTCGGTTGGCAGAATCATGCAGGCGTGCAGATAAAGCTGGGATAATAGCGGCTTAATGGGTTCAATGTCCGTTTTTCTGACTGAGCCGTAGGATAAAATGTTTGCAAGGGTTACGGCTGTTTCCGTTAAGTCATGGAGGTTTTGGCTATCGGAATACAGAGATTGCAGTCGCTTGACTGCTTCGGAGTAGACAGGGAGGTTACAAAGCTGAGCAAGGTTAATAAGCACGGCAATGTCTTTTGACGTTGACGAGCTGTGCAGTGCCGCTAGAATTGCATAGGAAGCAGCGGCTTCAACGGTTTCTCCAATGGAAAAACTCTCGACTAGCTGAATCTCATGCTCAGGTGTCCACTGAAGAGACCATAATTCCTTCCATGTTCCTTTGACTTGCTGAAGCTGTTCTTTTTTGCAAAAACCAATTTCCAAGGTCACAAGCTGATGCAAAAATTCGCTTCTTTTCAAATCCAGAAATGGATTTGCACCACTTCTGGTGTTCTCCCTGAGGGATAGGCTCAAGGTTTGTGCGGTTGTGGTACAGTATTTTTCCAGTTTTAACAATTTTACTTTTTCATAAAAATCATCTTGAATAGGCGTTCTGAGAACCCCTTTTGGTAACGTTCCCATCGTTGTGCCAACTTCAGCCATTGCCAGTGCTTCGGCTATGTCGCTAAGCTCTCCGTCGCCTAAAACGCTGACGGCGGCTGACCGCAGGTCGGCAAGGACAGGCATATGTGTTCCGTTCATCTCTGCTAACGCAAATGACAGCTTAACTGCGTCAATAGTGTCTGACAAGGACTTTGCTTTGCCTTGGGTTCGTAAATATCTAGTCACGGAGGACAAAAAGTCAATACGTGCTTTTGACGGCTCTAATCTATTTTTCCACAGCGTTTCATAGTACAGTGGTGCGCTGTTTCCTGCGCCGTAGCCTGTTTTGGTTGATAGCCGCAAATATGAATAGGGCATCAAGGTCAAGGAAGATTTAAGCCTTGGCATCTCCGCAAGCTCGCTGTCAGTCATAACCTCACCGTCCTTGAGGGCAGAGGAGTGGTATGCGCCGCAAAGAACTACGATATTTGAATACTTTTGCTCGGCTGTACGAAGTTTTCTTCGCATGTACCGTTCTCTGACGAGGTGCAGTGGCGTAACTTCGTCAAGACTGCGAAGGCTTTCGCCAAAGGTATTGGCTGCAAGTGCAAACTGGTCGTCCTGCAACTGCTCAAAGCTACGCTCCCAGTAAGTGTCAAAATCTGCTTCTGCTGCCGCATAAGTCCACCGTTCGTACACAGACTCACCGCTCTGAACCCCTGAATTGTTATACCGTGAATCTGTTTGAAAGGCGAGAAAAATATCTGATGGTAGGTCGATAAATTCGACATATGCGCCGTTATTAAGCCCCCAATGCACTGCTTGGTACTCAGGGCTGTATTCTGCAAAGGGAAGCATAAAGGTTCTGACGGGTAAATCGGTAGAATATGCCAAAATGCATACAGGAGGCTTGGATTCTGTATGCAATATGTGCTTCATTAGCTCCGAAACGTCACTTGGGGCTTCGATTAAAATGGCGTCAGGTCTATGTCTTTCGCAAAAAGCAAGAAATGCTGACGAGGACTTGGGTGACAAATGACGGATGCCGAAATAATGAGTCATTAGCTCATAATCTCCTTAGAACTCTTGTAAAATCCCTGCCAATCGCTTCCGCGTTTTTTGAGAACGTTCTCAAGATATTCGTTATAAGCCGCAAAATCCTTTTCATCGTCCTTAACAATGGTCGTCATTAATGCAGACGCAAGCTCTGTATCGCCCACATTGCCGTCATAAAAAGAAGCGGACAATGCCAGCGAGCCGGTCAGAGAGGAGATTATTTCGGCGGTGGAGCATGATGAAGTAGGACATTTTAGCTTTTCCTTGCCGTCAAGTGTTCTGCCTTGACGAAGCTCACGAAAAATTGTTACAATTTTCTCCACTGTACTCCGTTTAGGCATTGCAGCAGCAAGCCCTAAGGTCGCAGAAAACTCTGCGACACGTCGGGAAACGATGTCAACCTCAATTTCAAGCGTTGCGGGCGCAGGTAAAATTACAGTGTTAAAACGTCTTCGCAGAGCAGAGGACATATCATTAACTCCGCGGTCGCGGGAGTTAGCGGTGGCAATTATAGAAAAGCCGCGTTTTGCGCGAAGTTCAGAGGATAACTCTGGCAAACTTAGGCTTTTTTCAGATAGTATAGAGATTAAAGCGTCCTGAACCTCTGATGCACAGCGGGAAACCTCTTCAAAGCGGGCAATTTGCCCGTCTTCCATGGCATTGAATATAGGCGACTTAACTAATGCTGAGTGTGACGGACCAGAGGCAATCAGCATGGCGTAATTCCAGCCGTACTTGACTTGTTCTTCGCTAGTACCCAGCGTACCTTGAATAACAAGCTTAGAGTTGCCGCAAACGGCCGCACTTAAATGCTCAGAAAGCCAAGACTTTGCAGTTCCTGGTTCGCCTGACAAAAGTAACGCCTTGTCAGTCAGCAGTGTGGCGATTGCGATTTCCACCAAGCGGGGGTTGCCGATGTATTTCGGGGTTATCTCAACCCCCTTAACTGTGCCGCCTGTGATGTACTTCAAAACCGACCTAGGTGACATTTTCCAGCCGAAAGGGACAGTGTCCTCCTCGGCAGAAATGATGACCTCAAGCTCTTCTGCATACTGCACCTCCGCAGGCAAGCGAAGTAAGTTTTTCATATGATATTATCCTCTCCGTAAGGCCCAGCCTGCATTACAGTGCATATTGCGTCAATCAGCTCCGGTAAATCACGATTTTCCGGTAGCCTTTTGGTTAGGCTTGTAATCCTAGAAATAACCTTTGCGCCCTCAAGAGCGAGAATATTAACAAGTCCTGAGGAGGTTAGCCGCCACCATGGAAAGCTTTTGCTATCACTGACGGCAAGGACAGC
>JAVBKA010000046.1:0-3621 GCA_031546715.1 Oscillospiraceae bacterium
GCTGTCAAAATCGTCAAATTTCACGATATGCGTAATGCCATATTGCTCTAGTTCGATTTGCTTCAAAATGTCGGGTTCTTCGACCGAAAAAAAGTACTTTGAAGAATTTTGCGCAATGTCCTTATTTTGGTAATTATCTATAGTTGCGATGTCAAATTCATTATCTAAACTGCATCCAACAAACAGCAAATTATTATATGTAAAGTCATGCTTTAGCTTGGTAAGTAGGCTCTTATTCGTTTCAATGCTCTTTGCATAGGATTTATAGTCAAAAATCTGGCTGCAATCATCATGATAACTGAGCATTGAACAACAGTCTCCGTGCAACTTTAGCACGCATTTTGAATCTTCCAACACAGAAAAATCGATGATTCTATTTGATATCAAAACATGGGAGTATTCACTGCAATGCTCTATTGCGTCATCTACGTTTATAGTGTAGATATATAGCCAATCTATTTCTAAAAACTTCCTTCGAACTTCGCTTAGCGCTACTTTTGTAAATCTGTTTCGAATGTAGTCTCGTTGAACAGATTGCGGAACCAATCGTTGATAGTAGGATGAAATCTGAGAAAAATGCTTGCCATCAAGAGTTTCTTTTGATAGGTTTGGTAGATTTAGTTGAAGAATTTCGTAAATCATATCCGCCTTCATTTCTTTTCCGGACGGAACCTTACCCTTAAAACTGCTGCTTCCAACAGAAAAACCTGAACCTATCACTGG
This sequence comes from Oscillospiraceae bacterium, assembly GCA_031546715.1. Classification (GTDB taxonomy): domain Bacteria; phylum Bacillota; class Clostridia; order Oscillospirales; family UBA929; genus JAVBKA01. The sequence continues at coordinate 724 of JAVBKA010000046.1, forward strand.
AATAAGCCTCCTAGCTCGAAGATGAGAAATGATTTCTTGCTCTACTTCATAGAAAGTGCAAATTTTCATAATAACTATCCCTTCATTAAAAACGCAATTACTGGAGACTTCGCAACATTAAAAACACTTTGCTTAGTAAGAATAGCATGTTTTATAATGTTTTTCAACACATAACTACATCATTTTCAAAAGAACGTATACTTCAATACTACTTAATAGCTAATTTTATTCAGATAGCATAATCTATGACTTGCTGTTGGTGCAATTTATCTATAGCTTTACCATTCGGTAATCACTGAGAGCCTTGTTGTTGCTAGTGATTATATAAAAGTGTCTTCCAAGCTATATGCGTCAAGCATGATTTTTCAAATCAACATTGTATTACCTGCAAAACTTTGCTAATATAATAACAGCTTATACGAGGAGGTTTGTGTATTGATAAAAATGATTGTTTGCGACCTGGATGGTACGTTGCTGCGGAGGGATAAGACGATATCGGAGTATACTGCTGATGTGCTTCGGCGGTGTCAGAGGTGCGGGATTAAGGTGGTTTTTGCTACGGCACGTTCAGAAAAATCGTCCGAGAGGGTTACTGCTGTTTTTGCGCCTGATGTGATGATATCCAACGGTGGGGCATTGGCACGGTTGGGGGAAACAATCTTGTACGAGCGCGTACTGCCATGCGAAACTGCAAACTTGATTATAAAGCGTATATATGGTGTGTCCGGTGTGGGGTACATAACTGCGGACGCCACAAACGGTTATTTTGTCAGTCATCCTATTGACCCAAATCACATAGGATGGCGGGACTATTCTCATGCGGAGTATACCGATTTTTCTAACGGTATTGAGCATGACGCATATAAGCTGGCGGTGCAGTTTTTTGACGCTGATTTGCCGAACAGGATTGCTTCAGATATTCCCGATGTTGATGTGGTTACTTTTTCTGATGATAATTGGGTTCGTTTTGCTCATAAGGACGCCGTCAAATGGACTGCGGTATCGACTGCCGCAGCACATCTGGGCATTGAGCCTGTCGATGCTGCTGCTTTTGGAGACGACTTTATTGACATTGAAATGCTCAGCAAGTGCGGAGTCGGGGTGGCTGTCGCTAACGCTATTTCTGAGGTTAAGGCTGCGGCTGACTATATCTGTGATGCAAATGACAATGATGGTGTGGCGAAATGGATTGAGGAGAATGTGTTATGAGTGGAGAAACACACAGCATAATTGACCGCATTGTTCCCCTTGAGCGGGAGCAGTGGCAAGATTATCGGCTGCCGTTTCATTATATATCTCATAATTATCATGACGTTGAGGTTACTCGCTCTGGGGATGATTTTCATGTGTCGTTTGTTAAAAAGCCTTTGGATACGCCATTTGAGCATATGCCGAGGGATACTGACAAGCTGTTTCAGCCGTGGTGGGAGGACATTAAGGCTTGGGGGATTGTGGAGGACGGACGGCCTGATTGCTGCAATTGAAACTCCTTAAAGCCCGTTATTTGGCTTACTACACTTGGAGCGGGATTCTTAGCAACCTGCAATAATCTCGTTGTGTTTCCAATACGCACTGGGAAATTAGTCCGATAAAGGGTAGGTTTGTTGGATTATAGTCTCTTTGGGAGGCTCGAAGTGCCTCGATATAGTCGTTTCGCATGATGGGCGGGATAATTGCAACGCCGTAGCCTTTGTTTACTAGGATTAAATTCATTAAAAGCCGCGCGGTTCGTCCGTTGCCGTCTTCAAAGGGGTGAATGTCTACAAGTTGTTTATGGACAAGGGCGGCAAGCTCAATGGGGTGTAAATCGCAGTTTATTGTTTTGATGAATTTGGTCATTGCTGCTTGTACATCTTCTGCTTTTGGAGGGAGGTATTCTGTGCCAGAAATGAAAACCTGTTTATTTCTATACGCTCCTGCGGAGGCTTCGTTTACTCGCAGGTAGAACAAGCGGTGCAGCTTTAAAATCGATTCTTCGCTAATATTCAGCGGCGATTTTTTGGCGTATTCCATCATAAAGTCAAATGCCGCCCCATGACCTACGGCTTCATAACAGTCCTTTATGGGCTTTCCCCCTACTGTCAAGCCGTCTTCAAGAAGCACCTTTGTTTCTGAAATTGTGAGGGTGTTACCTTCGAGGGCGTTTGACGAGTAGGTCAGCCCGATTTTGAAGTAGTCCGAGAGCTGCTTTATCTCGACTTCGTCTAGGGGGCGTTTTTCGTCTATTAGTGTTTTATAACTGTCAGCTTTTTTGAACAGCGTTGTTATATCGTTTTGAGTGTAGTTTGTCATTGTATCACTTCCATGAGGTTATTGTATCACATTTTAGTGTGCGGTTAAAGTGTTTCTTGCCTTTGTAAAGTTTATGAGCTTTTCGGTTACTAATTACCGCAATTGTTGTTAGGGAAACCACCCCGCCAACTGTGGTTGGCACGCCGTCGCACATGGAATAAGGTGTATGTGGTTAGTTTATTTTTCTTTGCCATCCACTTAGTTATATGCCGCTATGCTTGTGTCAAGACGTGCATAAACTTTTTAATAAACAAGAACTGCGTAGACATTTGTTAATATCTACGCAGTACTTTTAAGTTTATTCGTTGTTGAAAATGCTTATTATGTGAGGTTGTAGTATAATTCATTTGAGTTAAATTTAATTAATATTGTAAAGCTATATCTTGTGGTAGTAACTTTTATACTTCGGCTATGATAGCCCAATTATATGTTTCATAGCTTTGATAAGAGTTAATCCATGAAACTAGCAAATTCTTTGTAACTTCAATGTTACCATGATAAGAATTTACAAACTTCACTGTCATTTGCCCAATTATTAAACATATTCTGGGCATCTGCAATTTCAAATTTTCTTAATATCAATCTCTCGGTTTCGATCGTTTTTGT
>JAVBKA010000120.1:0-5198 GCA_031546715.1 Oscillospiraceae bacterium
TGGGATTGTAACTGCCCCATGGCGGTTTCCAGCTTTGCGTATTGGAGGTAATATTTTTCGCTGGCAGCAAACATTTTACCTTCAAATTCTTTGATGCTCTTAGTGTATTTCTCAAGACTAGTTTCAATTGAGGACAGTGCATTTGACTTAGTGCTTGCGGTAAACTGGTCAAGGGCTTTTGTCATTTTGTTAATGAAGCCGCCGTCTGTAGCTCCGCCCACCGCAGGCTTTGCAAGAATATTATAAACCTTGTCATTTTCATTTTCAAGCGCAGATTTAAGCTTAGTTTCGTCAATTTCCAGCTTCCAAGGCTTGCCTACGGCATATTCTGAGGTTTTCAGACCAATGGATGCCAGTGTACCCTCTCCGCCAAGTGTTTCTGTCAGCAAGGAGTGCAGACTGTTAAGCATGGCGTTCATGGTGTTATCTCTTGACAGCAGGCCTTTTTTCGCCATGTCATCCCACTCTTTAAGCTCAGCCTCACTCATGTCTTTCCGCATTTCGGCGGTTAGTGGTTCGTAGTCGTATTTTTTCTTCTCATTTACTGTAGAGTAGAATTTATCAACAAGAGTGTTAAACCCGTCAACAAAATCCTTAATTTTGTTAAAGGATGCGGTGGTATCGGTTTTCAGAGTAAAGTCAAGGGCTGACGTTGTACTGCGAATTGAAAAGTCCATGCCTTCAATGACAAAATTGTTGGTTTTATATGTACGCTCTTCGCCGCCGTTGATGGAAACCTTCGCATCCTGACCTTCAACAACCTCATTCATTCCAAAGTGAGACATAAAGCCTGACGTATCTTCAACGACGATGCCACGAGCTTGATCTGTATCAAACTCTTTTTTGTTGGCAGTCCATGCGGCATGAGCTGTGTTGTAATCTTTTAAAATAGTGTTGTTGTACTCGTTTAGTCCAGCTTTATAGGCTTCTACGTCGGCTTTGTAGGATACATTGTTCTCGCCGCCGTCATATTGGGTTACATCAGGGGTAACGCCCGAATATTCATTCGGTTTTACAGGCTCTGCTCCGGGGTCGGCTATGCCGAGCTTTGCTCCGAACTGTGTTGAGGTTAGCGTAATGCTGTCAGTTATTTGTGAGTAGGACATATTAACGCCGATTTTTGCGTTATTAACAGTGTCCATTATGCTTTTCAAGGTGTCGTCCGCGGAAAAGGTAAAGTCTTCGCCGTTAATTGAGAAACCAAACTCACCATCGTCAGAGCCAAACGCTCCGCTGACTAGCTGAGTTAGGTCGCTTATTGCAGTTTTTGCAACAACTGAGGCTGAGAGTCCTTCGCCTGTGGTCAGCTTTCCGCTGGTCATTGTAGCGGCTGTTGCCACCTGATTGACTGCAAGACTGTACGACCCCGCCTTAGCGTCTGCGTTAGTTCTGACTGTAAAGGACGAGCTTTCTACAGTCATAGAAACTGACAGGCTTGTATACGCGGTTCGCGTGGCAAGTGAGGTTTCTGAAGCAAGTGTGCTTGTGAATTTGTCCTTAAATTGACGAATATCGTTATTGAAGCCTGTGAGCATTTCTTTTTTCCAAGTATCCTTGGTTTTGTTTTGCCCAAGCTTGTCAATTTTAGCTTGTTGGTTAGACACCATTGCTTTAACTAGGGCATCTGTATCAATACCAGAGAACATGCCAGTCATGCGGTTTGGTGCTCTGCCTATGGTGGACATATAATCACTTCCTTGTGTTTATTTCTGTTAAATTATATATCGAATGGTATTTGAAAAACTTAAGGGGTATTTTGCAGGGATAGTTAAAATATTTATGCGATGCATTTTTCGTGTTTTATCAGAGTTTAGCGGGAGAAACGAAATGCAAGGAAACGTTAGCCGCAATAATTGCGGCTTCGCTTCCTTGCATTTTTGTTACTATGTGTTTATGCGGGAATGATAAAGGTTTTTAGCGGAAAGTTATGGAGATGGCGCAGTGGTTGGCATTGCGGTTGTATTTATTGGTTTGGCAACTAATACAGCAGTCAGCCGCAAGCCAGCGGCATCTACAAAGCCAAAGCATGGGTGCGTGGCGTATGTGAAATTAAATGAAACGCCCTTTGTAATATCCCTTAGCTTACTTCCATTGTCATTATCGACTAAGGTCAAAACTATCTTGTTGTCTGATATTGCAATCTTTGAGGCAGTTATTCCGCTTCGGTCAAAACCAAATGCTGATGCGGGAACGGTTAGCCCGCTACGGATAATACTTTCTGACGTTAAAATGGTAACAGTATATTCTGAGCCATTCTTAGCCATGCTTGCGCTGGTGAAGGTTGGGTTAGTCGTATCTGCGGCAAATGCAGTTGCCTTGGCAATGCAGAAGCCGTATACTGCCGTACCTGCGCTGGTGGTAACCTGCATATAGATATAACGTCCAGAAGCGAGGTTTTTAATTTCATTGCCGCTATCAGACAAATCATTAGGGAATGACGTCGGAGTGGCGATTGCTGATGCTGTAATGTAATACTTAACATCAGTAATGCCTTGAGGTGCTTTAATTGTTATCTTTCCCGTTGAATCTCTGTCCAGAGGAACATAGCAAATCGGGTCGGTAACAAATGAAGGATACTGCTTGCTCATGTCAATGGGATTAGCCATAATGAATGGTCCGCTTTTACCGTTTGCAAATGATATAGAGCTAACAATCGGGCTTCCACCAAACGAGCCGGAGGAAATCGGGGCTAAATTGCCAGCTGCATCCTTAATAGTTGCGCCATTATAGTATATCGAATAGCTATCGGATGTAAGAGTAATGCCCCCTACAGTAACTACGTTTTCGCTTGATGATGAATATAGTAATGTGGTTCTTTCTCCTGTAGTCATATTTTGAGCATAAAGGTGGTCAGCAGCTGGATCTGTCATTGTGACTTTTTCAGAAAAAGCTACTTGTAAGGATGTGGTGTTACCTGTAACACTCACAATAGTCGGGCCAATCTTATCTTTAACTGCAAAGACAAAGTATAAAACCGTGTTTTCTGTTGCATGCGTGGCTTTGACGCAGAGCGTGCCTCCGTTTTTGAGGTCTACTGTGTCATCAAAATTATCTGGGTCAAAGGTGTCCTTTGTTACTGTCGGGACATCGGAATTTGTTGCCGCATAGGAAAGGGTGTAATTCTCAAGTCCAGTATTTAGAAATACTACCGCTGAATTATCGGTGGAGATAATCAGCTCTCCGGCTTCGGACTTAGCTCTGATAGGTGATGCGCCGGATTTAGCGGACTTAGAGATTTTGGCGGTGTAGTCTATCATTGAATCATTCAGATTCAACGTCGTCAACGTCTGCGGGTCGCCCACGGAGTTGACTACCACATTATAAGTGCGGTTGTTGGTGACCAAGGCTGACATATATTTTCCGTCTTCGGGATATGTAACAGTGGAGGCAGATTTGAGGTTTGCGCCGACCTTAATATCAAGCAAAACCGTTGCCGTACAAGGCATTTCGGGACTTAGCTTATACTCGATTGTGGCAGTGCCGTCCTCGGCATTTTTAGTAAGTACAAGGTCTGTAAGAGTTGCGGAGTCTTTTTCGGTATTGGTGCTTGCGTATTTTATTACCGGAGAGATGGTTACTTTGTCTGGATTTTCTACAGCAGACATTTCAAGGTCGTCAATATTGTGGAAGCCGTTTATTCTAAACTTAATATTAAGCTTCTCAGCCTGCGCTTCAACCGCCGTGAGCTTAACTGGGTCTTCGGCATAGGCCCTGATAATGCCTTTGGTTTCAGGTGCAACAATGTATGCGTCTAATATACCACTTTTAGTGGTTTCGTTTGGTAGCAGACCGTAAGTTATAACGAGCTGACCGGACAAGCTGGCTGAGAACATTGTATCGTCCTCTTTGCCCGCTTTTGCGGTAGATTTTTTGCGAATCTCATGGGTGATGCTGGCGGTGACTTTCGGAATTGTGGTGCTGAAGGTTCCCTTGGTGGGGTTTTTGACTTCATAGATAGTAGTGTCCATTTTAACAGAGGTGGTAGTAAAGGTAGGGGCTTTTTCTAGGAAGACGCCACGTCTGCTTGGTGTGTAGTTCTGCTTTGAGGTTGCGGCTTTTTTATCCGTGGCCGCCAGCCAAAATTGAATCGGCTCTCCCATTAACTCGGATATTTTCAAGCCAGTCTTTGCGGTAGTTTTATTATAGACTGTGACAAGCTCAACGTTAGTGTTGGATGCCAATTGGTTGGCTGAGCCGAGAAATGAGCGGGCTAAATCCTTTGTTTTAATGATTTCAGCCTTATAGTCAGCCTTGAAGGTCGTGGCTCTATTCACACTGGTGACTGTAATTTTCTTGGGCTTTGATGCAGGTTGGAGCTTCTCCATGTCTGGCCCAACTCTGATGAGATATATATTTTTAACTACCTTACCTGCGTCATCTAGGTCAAAAACAGGAAGACCGCTTAATGCGCCGCTTTCTGTGGGAAATTTCCCCCAATTGCCGTCGTCAGGAGTTTTCTTATCGTCAGAATGAGCAATTTGAAATCCCGGAAGAGTCGTTTTTCCGCCCTTGGAGGTCAGTGTCCATTTGCCGTTTGTCGCGCCTGTATTGTCGGCAAATACGCCGTAGTTAATCATAAAGGACGGAATTTTAGGGCGGGCTGCGATAGTCGGGAATGTATAGATGGTGGAAACAGGGGTTATCACATTGCCGCTTTCATCTAATTCTTCCTTCACAATTGGACGTTTTTTTACAAGTGAAGTAGAAAGTCTGATGCTAACGGACTTGTTAAAGCGTTTTACTAAATCCAAGCCCGTGGCGTCAATGCTGGTAATCTCCCATTTTGCGCCGCCGTTGAAGCTTATTCCTTCAATAACTAGGTTCTTGGGAATATAAAGTTTTTCTTCGTCAAGGTTTATGTAGATGTTCGGGTCTTCATTGCACGGAATGATGTACGACTCTCTTGTAAAGTCAATTCCGTAATCAATTGCTGGTTCGGCGGCAAAAGTAGGGGTAGCCGCAAAAACCGCGGTAACTAACACCATTACTGTCAGTAGCATGAAAAATCTTTTCATTTTGTACCTCCTGCGCTAAAATAAAGTGTAATAACACTTAGTAAACATCGTAGAAATTGTGAGCATTTTGTGAGTATCTTTTTCAGAAAATGCCAAACGGGCTATAACAGCCCGTTTAAGAATTATTCATTGTACTTAGAGTATCGAAAGAAACGGCGAGAACTTTAATAAAAATTTTCAAAA
>JAVBKA010000228.1:0-18076 GCA_031546715.1 Oscillospiraceae bacterium
CAAAAACTTGCCATGCCCTCTTAGGGATGAGTGTGCCCATTTCAGATAAATGAGCGCACTCTTTATCTGAAATATAGGTGTATTCCGTTGTAAATGGAACTTTCTGGGTAAATTAGCAATGTTTTTGATTTATGAATTCTATAGTGCTGGTTTTTAGATGTGCCCATAAATCATTAGTATTGATTTTTCCTTTGATTGAGTATATAATTTGAGTCATTCTATGTGAAAGTGTGGCGGAAGGCTATGACGTTACGCACGAGGAGACTTTTTCTGCGCCCAATTACACCTGACGACGTTAATGACATACACAATTATGCATGCAATTTGGAAAATGTCACCTATATGCTCTTTGGACCTAATACGGAGCAAGACACCAAAGCTTTTGTCAACGAAGTAATACACACAAACCATGCTACCCCCAGACTTAACTATGATTTTGCCGTAATTCTTACTGAAACAGGGGAATTTATTGGCACTTGCGGTATTTATCTGAACAAAAACTGCGACGAGGCTCATTTGAGTTGGATTCTTAACAAAAGGTACTGGCAAAAAGGTTATGGAACGGAGCTTGCATCGGAGCTTTTGAGATTTGGTTTCGAGGATTTGAAGGCTCACAGAATTTTAGCCACATGTGACACCGAAAACTATGGCTCGTATCGTGTTATGGAGCGCAACCACATGCGCCGCGAAGCACATTTTAAGAAAAACAAATTGATTCATGAACAATGGCGTGATGAATTTCTGTATGCAATTTTGCACGATGAATGGCTTGCATTGAATCAGGACAATTTAACATTTTAAAGTATGCGCCTGAAAATTTTTGGCGTGACGCTGTTTGCGAATTTTTAATGCCTTTTCGCAAACATAGCATCCGAAGGGATATGTAAAACTTGACAATTGTGGATTTTTCAACAAAGAAGCTTCGAACCGTTACTGAGCTTGACCTAAAAAAATTTGAGAGCTTACTAATTGTCGCCGCTCATGATGATTTAGAGAATCTCCAGAAGTTTTTCGGTTTCGATAGCTCAACTATTCAGGACTGCTTGCATTACGACGAAAATATACGTTACTCAGTTTTTCCCACCTATGACTTTATCAGTCTGATTCATTTTTTCAGAACACCCGACAAAGCCCTCATGACAATCGAAGTCAACATTTTCATCAGCGACACCTACTGTATATTAGTGCTGCCAACGCTGAACGGACATGACCATGTGGAGAAGTTTAAAGACAGGGTTCTTCAGCGTGCAACAGGAGTCAGCAAATATCATTCAAAGGATATTACACGAGTTTTTTACGCGATTTTTGATGAAATTCTTACAAGCTGGTCGCTAACTATGGAGGATATCGAGGACGATATTAACGATATTGAATCCTATATCCTCAACCATAAAATCGAAAAAGACTACTTGACATATATCAGCAAAATCAAGGAAATCACCTATATTGTTAAAAAAATGATACGTCCCATGGTGTACATTGGGGACGCTTTGGTTATGAACGAAAACAACCTCATTGCGGCTGAAAGCATGAAATATTTTGCAAATATTGACGAACGAATCAACAAATTGTACGACTTTTCTGCAAGCTTACAAGAATACTCCGCTCAAATGCTTTCGTTGTATGAGAGCAAAATCGCCATACAAACCAATGATGTCGTCAATAAGCTGACAATTCTCACTGTCTTTTTTGGTCCTCCCACAATAATTGTGGGCATATACGGCATGAATTTTCACCATATGCCTGAGCTTGCATGGCCATGGGGCTATCCTTTTGCGCTGGCATTAATTGGCGTGGTATCATTAGTCGTATATTTTTTTCTGCGAAAGAATAAGTGGTTTTAAAGCTGGTAATACTTTAAATATTATCATCTAAACAAACTTGAATTTTTTTAGAAAAAATGATTTTGAAAAACAGGTTAAGTTTCTCAGAATACCTTCGATGTATTTATTAAGGAAGTGAGAGTTATGTATCAAAGCAATGCAGATTACCCTACCCATGATGAGCGGGACAGTCTTGAGTTTTTCGGCACAACTCCAAGCCTTTTAAACCATGTATATGATATCAATACAGAACCTCAAGACATAGATATACTGCCTCTTTATGACTGTAGCTTTGAAGCTGAGTACGGCGTCAAGGTCATTGACTGTACTGTAGACAGAACGGTTCAGGGCGACGATTACGACGCTGTTGGTCGTGGTTATGCAATTGCGTACAATATACTCAACAGCTTAAAGCAGCCCTTGTCATAAAAACTTAACGCAATCATTATGATAAAAACAAACAGCAATGACCTCAAAAACGAGAGGTTATTGCTGTTTTTAGTATATTTTCAGAATATTATATGTCTCGAATCAGAAAACTTCACTTATACTCTTTAAGTATTTTCGCAGGAACGCCTGCGGCTAAAACGTTATTTGGAACGTCATGAAGCACCACTGCACCTGCGCCGATTACCGAATTCGCGCCTATATTAATGTTATTTGCAATATTGCTGCCGATACACAGCCAGCTTTTTTCGCCGATGGAAACATTGCCCCCAATTGCAACTTTGGGCGATAAATGAACGCTTTCAGAGAGTTTACAGTCATGCTCTACGACTGCGCCTGTATTAACTATACAGGCTGAGCCAACCTCTGCAAACGGATTCACTACAGCGTTTGCAAAAACCACAGTCCCCGCTCCGATTTTCGCAAAATCACTGACGACTGCACTTGGGTGAATTAATGTTGCCAAGGTTACTCCATTGTTTTGGTAGTATTTCGATTTTTCTAGTCTGATAGAATTGTTTCCAATTGCTACAATAAGCTCGTCAAAATTGTCCAGAATATGTGCAACGCTCGTCTCCTGCTCATAAATTAGTGGATAATCCAGAAAAGATTTTATAGAAGAATCAGTGACCATAAAAGAAATATGGTCGTACTTTTTTAAAGAAAGTGCGCAATCTAATACTACTTTTCCATGTCCTCCGGGTCCGAAAATCAGCAACCGCTTTATATAGACCACTCCTGCCGCTATAAATTCTACGTACAGCCGTATAGCAATAATACACGATTACACAGCTCAAATCAATAAATAAAAATTAAACCTTTACAGCCTTGCCTACCTTTGCGCCACTTTGTGCTTCATATGTGCCTGAATACTCCACAAGCTCGACTTCGCAGCCCTTGCCAATTATGACGTCACGCCCTCTGACAACCTTCGCCTTGGTGTGCTGAATATCAACGGTATCATACTCCATAGCGTCAGCTTCAAGAATGCAGTGTATGCCTAGTCGTGAGCGGCGAACCACGATTTTCTTTCCGCCCATTTCCTTGGTTGTGGAGTTCCACTGGCTTTTAATGTTCACATCATCGGCATTTACATATTCAGACGCTTGAAAATTACCTCTAACGTTAAATTTACCTGCTCTGATACCTTTGCAAGTGCAATCGCCGACTAGCTTAAATTCTTCTGCGCTAACATGGTTATCAATAACAAGAGTGCCAGTGATGCTTGCATCTGCCTTAACCTCCAGCGATTCAGCTCTGGCTTTTCCCACTAGGTTCATGGTTTCGCATATGATAGAGCTGTCGGATATAAAATCCCCCAAGCACTTAACGCGTACCGCTTTTATGGGCTTAGATGCCCTTAGGTTACCCGTGACCGAAACGAGCCGAAACTCTCCGCCTTCAACTTCTAATTAGCCTAATATTTTCAAGTCGCTTAACTCACTCATTCCTACTAACCTTCTTTTTCGATTTTTTTAGAAACGCCCACAATCGCCGACGGGTCAACCACCAGAGTATCGTGATATTCAACGGTCTCAACGCGGCACATTTGCCCTATTACGACATTCTTGCCCCGCACAATCTTTGCAGTGGTGTATTCTATATCAATTATATCGCCTTCAATTGTGTCAGTTTCCAAGAATTTTTTCTTGTGTGTCCACGGTAGAATTTCCAAAAATGCTGAAAAATGGTCTACGCTACTCTTGCGAATTTTAATATTGTGCCCGCACAATTCCTTCGCGCTTCCGCCCGTTGCAAGAATGACATTGATTTCATCTGCATTTATACTTCCGCTAATCTTGAAAACACCGTTACAGCAGAATTTTTCTGCTTCGATATCGCCGTTATGCGTCAGCAAGCCCGATAGATTAACTTCCTCGGCATGGAGCTTAACATTAATTGTGCATGTTCCTTCGATTTTAATTTTAGCACAGTTTAACGCGTTAGAAATGGTACAAACTCCTCGAATAGTTGCATTTTGAGCATTCACCTTGCCATTAAGTGTGGCAATGCCTTCGATTAGGAGGTCTTCGCAGGTCAAATCACCGTTAATAGTCGCCAAACCGCCAACGCTGACGTTTTCGTATGTTCCTCCGATGGTAGTTGTAATTCCGCTGATATTAAGTGCTCCCATTACTTAGTCCCCCATTTAGTTTTTAGTTCTTCCCATATGCGCTCCAGCGATAGTGCAACAATGTTGCGCACTTCGTCGTCATTTGCTACCTGTACCTTTTCAGGTATAAGCATTGCGAAGGTTACTCCAAGCTTTCTGTTTACAATCAATCTGGGCGGAGTTGCAAACTGCTTGAAATCCTTTAGTAGCAACGTTAGTATGCTCTCTGCTTCGGACAATCCGCACATACCGTCAACAAGAAGCTTGTTGCAGATATAGAGATAAAGACCGCCGTAAAAGTCAATTTTCTCATCAGGCTTAACATCACGAAGACGCAGCACCGCGTCGCTGATTAGTCTGCTTTCTGCCATTTCGTTAGGTGAAAAACGCTGAGCAGGGGGTGCTCCTGAAAAAGTTTGGGCGAGGTCGTCTAGTGAGAGTTCTTCCTTCATTTCTTGAATTTTTGCAATGCGCTCAAGGATTTTTGCCTTCGGAAAAAATGTCTCCTGCCCTGTAAACACAGTCTTTTTAATGAACCATTCCTCTGGTATCAAGGCTTTGCGCTTCCAGCGGTACAATGCTCCGTATGACACGCCTGTGAGCATCAGCAGCTCTTTTTTTGAAATCAAATCTTCGTCCATATGGTCACTTCCTATTGTTTATGTTTAATGTTACTTACATCGTCAGCTTCATTGCAGATTGAGAACTCGCTTGCTTGATTGTAAAACAGTGTAACATAACATTGTTACACTGTCAATAGGTCTGGTAAAAAATTTTACTCATCATATTTTTGAATATTCCCCTTCTCTTTGAAAACAATATTAATGTGCAAGGAGGGATAAATGTGAACGATGAACAAATGGCAATTGAAAAAATGCATGAAGCCGAAGGTCGTGAGCTGATTAAGCAGCTCACCAAAAAGATAGATACCACAAAATATAATATTGAGATATCCGATGAAATCATCGGAAGCACTCCTTCAAATTCTCAACGTGAAAAACTCATTGAGAAAAACACTCAGCGAAGACATGCCATCGGTTCTATGAAAAAGGAAATCGAAACAATTGAGCAAACTCTTGAACAGCGAAGAAGAGAGGTTTCCACATGAATTCAGTATGTTTACAGGTTTCAGGCATTGCGAACAATCAAATTAAAACATCACTAAAAAACGCACTAGATAAAATTGACGGCGTGCAAACTGTTGATATAGATAAAACTCTCGGCAGAGTTGAAGTAGGCTTTAACCAACCCGCGACTGAATATGTGATTAGAAGAAGCGTTGAAGAAACGGGACTAACCCTTGAGTAGCTTGCTTTAGCAGTGAAGCATTCCTATTTAAACGCTTTGCTACATGTATACGAGAACGAGGCTACCGTTAGACGGCAGCCTCGTTTCATTTGCATTTCCAATAATTATACAAGCAGTTTCAACAAAAATCAATGCATATTTCACTAATTTTAAGAAGTTTTGTGATTATTGTAACGTGACACTAAGGATTGTGAAAAAATCATGAATTAATTGTGAATAACATGCATTGTCGAAAAAAATTGCTTTTGATATAATGGGCTTGAAATTTTTTTTTGGAGGCTGAACATGGATAAGTTTTTCAAGCTCAAGGAAAGCGGAACCAATGTGCGCACTGAGGTCGTTGCTGGCATAACCACATTCTTTACAATGGTGTACATCATCTTCGTAAACCCTAACATTCTTTCACTTACCGGAATGAGCTGGAATGCCGTATTTGTGGCGACAATTCTTGCCGCAATCATCGGAACCTTGGTCATGGCACTGGTTGCAAACGTACCTTATGCGCTTGCTCCCGGAATGGGGCTTAACGCATTTTTCACCTTCACAGTTTGCTTCTCAATGCAATTTACATGGCAGGAAGCTCTAAGCATGGTTTTCATCTGCGGTATTATTAACGTAATAATCACCGTGACAAAAATCAGAAAGTCCATAATCAAGGCTATACCAAAGTCATTACAAAATGCCATCGGCGGCGGAATTGGTATCTTTATTGCATTTATCGGAATCAAGAACATGGGTCTTTTGAAGTTTACCTCCGACCCTGGAAAAAACATTGTCCTCGGTGACGGTACAGTCATCGCAGACAGCTCAATCGTTCCTGAACTGGTACATTTTAACTCTGCACCTGTGCTACTTGCACTAATCGGATTAGTTCTAACTGTAGTCCTTCTAGTTTTAAAAGTCAAGGGTTCAATTTTCATCGGCATTGTTGCAACAACCATAATCGGCTGTATTATGGGTGTCGCCGTTATTCCTCCCGATTTCCAATTGTTTAACATCTCAGCAATCGGCGATATCAAGCTCACAGCATTCGCCCTGTTCTCCGCAGACGGCTTCCCCAAGCTGTTCTCCGACCCATCGACTTACTTCTTAGTATTTATGACCATCTTCGCCTTTAGCCTATCCGACACCTTCGACACAATCGGTACCTTCGTCGGCACAGGTCGAGTAACAGGCATATTCGATGAAAAAGACGACAAGGCTCTTGTCAACGGCAACGGCTTTGCTTCTAAAATGGACAGAGCTCTCTTCGCAGACGCAACAGCCACAAGCGTTGGCGCAATCTTAGGTACATCAAACACCACTACATATATCGAAAGCTCCGCAGGCATTGCCGAGGGCGGTCGTACAGGGCTAACAAGCGTCGTAACCGCTATCTTGTTTGCCCTATGCCTTCCCTTCGCTGGGCTTTTCGGCTTAGTTCCCGCTCAAGCTACAGCCCCTGCGCTGGTTGTCGTTGGAATTATGATGATGGGTGCTTTCTCCGAGATTAATTGGCACAGCTTTGAAGAAGCAGTTCCTGCATTTATGGCAGGCGTTCTAATGGCATTTGTCTACAACATCTCATACGGCATTGCCGCGGCGTTCATCTTCTTCTGCATCATCAAGCTTGTCACAGGAAAAATCAAAGAAGTTCACCCAATTGTATCAATTTCAGCACTATTGTTCATTGTAAACTTTGTTTTGATGGCAATAAATGCAATGTAATTTGGTAATCTCGCAATAATATTGTAGTAAATGGGGCTGGATTTCCAGCCCCATTTTATTGCATGATTTATTTGACAAAACTCAGATATTCTGCTACAATTACCATGAAATTAACCGAAAGAGGTGCATTTATGTACGCAAGAGCGTTTATAACCTATAATGGACAATGCGAAGAAGCCATTGAGCTTTACAAGAAAGCCTTCGACGCAAAAGTCACCGGCATGATGAGATTTTCTGACATGCCTCCTAACCCCAACATGCCTCCAATTGCTGACAACCAGAAAAACTGGGTTATGCAAAGCACAATCGATTTTGGCGGCAACTATATCAGAATGACCGACACCAATAACACCAATAATGCAGGCGATATGATAGCAATGGCAATTGAATGCTCCGAAGCAGAAGCCGCAAAGGCTTTCGACGTTTTAAAAGAACAGGGCACCGTTTTAATGCCAATGGGCCCAACGTTTTTTAGCCCAGCATTTGGCATAGTCCAAGATAAGTTCGGCATCCGCTGGCAAATCGCCGCAGCAGTTGCCCCCCCTCCGGGACAATAATTTTGGTTTATAGTAACTGAAAACTCCCTCGATTTTTAACGCCATACGAGCACTCGCTCCATAAAACAGCGAGCATTCTCTTCGTGAGAATGCTCGCTGTTTTGTCGAAAAATCCCGTGCTTCTATTGCACTTGTTGAAAAAAGTGATACAATTATATCGTAGCTTCAAATAATCAACGTTCGGAGGAGGTATTTCGTGAACAAAAAGTTACTGACCATCTGCCTAAGCATAATTGCCGCATGTTTAGCCGTAACTACAACTCTGTATTACGTCTTTGCATTAAAAGAGCCTGTCTTGCTACGAGCTTAGGGCGAGTGTGGGCCGCTCTTTTGAGCTATACTATGTCACCAATTTTTATGATAACGACAATTTGGTCAATATAACATTCCCCCAGCTTGATGACACAGGCTATGTCGTTGTGTCTAAGGTGTATTTCGCCGTCCTATGCTATGGGGTTATGAAGCAGCCCTCGGCCGATATCACTGTTTAGCGATGTTTAATTTTGATTAAATCAGCGGTTTTTTAGAAGTTCCCAACTACTTCCTTTGGTGTAGTTGACTATTTGCGAAAGAAAGGTGATTTGAAAATGTACTGGATAAAACCCGCAGCCTTTGTTGCAACATGCGCATTGTTGTTTACACTGTCCGCTTGCGAGTATCCTGAAACATCAGAGCAGATGCCACTAGAGCAGTTTTTTAGCGATAATAATGATATGCGAGACGATTTCTTGAATGCTAATCATGAAATGAAGTTTCCTAAATTAGACATTGAGGTAGGTTCTTTTCCTCTTGATAGCTCAATTTTTAGATATAATTCGGGAGAATCAGCAAAGGATTTTGACATTTTACAACTTATTGATTCCCTGCCTGCGCGTGGTAAAGCCGAGCAAATTTTAAATTACGATACCGAAGCTTATTTTGCAGGAAAAAGCGACCATGGAATTGACTACTACATAAGCGATAATTACAGCCTTTTCGGTATCGATGGCTACGTCGAATACGTCGCTAGAGTTGACCAATCAGGAAACTATAGCATTAGCAACGTACGCTTCTGCTCTGTCAACATCACATACGCAGAATTTGAGACAGTCACGGAAAAGCTTTCACCCTACTTAGAATCTCCGTTTTTTATAGATAGCGTAAGCGGAACATATGAAACCACTTCCTTGATTTTCGATGAAAACGGCAAGGATTTGTTATATTACGACCCTTGGTTTAATGTCACAACACAAGATTTCCAAGAGATTAAAACTGATAAAAGCGGCATGTATAAATTAAAGGCAAGCTTAATCTCTGGCGAATACCCTGACTATCATGATGAACTTGAAAACGCTCCAGCTTTCATTTTGAGCGATGAAAGAATCTACACCCGATTCTATGTCGATTTACTTTTCCCGAGTGATGTTAGCTAGACACCGCACAACGAAGAAGAAGCACCTTGACAGGTGCTTCTTCTTCGTATCATATGATACTGTTTGCATTGTTAGGATGAAAAAGATGCAAGTGACAGACGTCTGGATCAGGATTATATTTTGGCTTATTTCCCAGTTCGAGAGGCTATTCTATCCTTTTGTATGGTGGTAATTTGAATAAAGTCACCCAAATTGTCATGGTTCTGAATTAATTGAACCGTTACATTATCAGAATCGTATTTGCTATATCCGTCAACTTGGTTCGTTTCTAGTGCGTCCAAAACATCCTGTGTGTATTCCTCTTTAGGGACTATGGCAAAGCCTGTCTGAAGTAGTGAATCCTCAAAAGTAGCTAGATCCGTATCCTCATATCCATAAATAGATATCGATATAACCTCTGAGGTTTCAGGGTGCTCAGAATGCATAGCAGGACCAGTTGTGATTAATGCATATAGGTAACCCTTGCCACTGTACTCGGGAACAGAGGTCAATAAATAATTAGACGGCCATTTGCTGGGGTGCAAAATGAAAACAGTCTCTGTACCATTATTGTTCGCAGTAGTTTTAGTAATGGCATCTAGCGTAATATCACCGTCAATTTCCCAATCAAGTGCGTTTAAGAGTTGACTTTCATGTGCGCTCTCCTGTGCTTCTTGTGTTGAAATTGGCGTATTTTCTAGATTTAACGTTGAATCGGGAGATTCACACCCCGATAATGCGAGTAAGGAGCAAAAAACCAATACCACCTTTTGAAACCTAGATACCATATATTTTTGCACCTTCTCAATCACACAATATTTTCCATGATATCACACAACGCAAAAGCTGTCAAACTATCTTTGCAGATAATCTGACAGCTTTCGACTTTGGCAGGGGCAGAAGGACACTTACGGTCAACGATTCGTAATTCCCTTAGTTTCAATGGATACACGGTATAGATATCGTTTTAGACCCCGAAATAGACCCCGAAAGTAACTAAAAAACTGGAGACCTGGCAGTTAATCGTAATGCCCTCGACATCTTGCTATGTAAATATTTGCGCTGTCAATCTTGTAGATTAGGCGGTCACGGTCACTGATTCGGCGGCTCCAATAGCCTGTAAGTTCGTGTTTAAGCGGCTCAGGCTTTCCGATTCCAGAGTTACCGTTGCGGTCAATGTCTTGGATTAGCTCTAGTATTTTCTTGAGTATCTTTTTGTCGGTAGTTTGCCAGTAGAGATATTCCTCCCAAGCTATATCTGAAAAAACTTTATTCATTGGGCAACTCTCTAGCCGTGCCATGACCACGTTCCAGTTGGTCTATGGATTCAAGCAGTTTGTTGTAATACTTAGGGTTGCTTCTGATGTAGAGATTTTCCAGCATGTTATTGTACTCGTTTTCCGACATCAACACCACGTTGTCACCACGCTCACGAGTTATTATCACGGTTTCAAAGTCAATAACCGCTTTGTCGCAATAGTCTTTGAAATTATTACGTACCGCAGTGTAGTTTGCTGCTATCATAAAAATCACCTCTAACATATATTGTACAATGTTCTGTACAGTTATGCAAGAGGTGATATAAATTATTTGCTAAGTATCGGAATTTAGTATAGAAAATATCTCCATAATTTTCCCCGAAAGCTCTTGCGGAGTGTTTGCCGTGGTATGGGTGTAGATTTTTAGTGTCATGGTGACATCTTCGTGACCTGCAAGGTACTGAATTTTTTTGATGTCCATTCCAGAAGCACAAAGCTCGGTTAGGTAGGTATGCCGCAGTAGGTGGGCGTGTACTGGAAATTGTGCCCGCTTACGGACGATTTCCCACAATCGTTCATAAGCCTGTTCTGACATTGCACCGCCAGTATGCACAGCAGGGACAACGAAAATACTTTTGCTTAGTTTCAGTGCAGAGCTTAGTGCATCGGCAAGTATGGTGGGCACTGGTATCGACCTGTAAGCAGATTTAGTCTTGAGTTGCTCAGAATGTACTGGGCGACTATGGTCAAAGGTCACGGTATGCCGCACGTCAATGTATGGAGTGTCGGTGTCAATATGCACATTGCTCCAGATGAGACCCAATGCTTCTTCACGGCGTAATCCTGCGAACAAGCAAAGTAAAACGAACAATTCTGCACGAGTTCCTTTGACGGATTCGATTAGCATGAGCTGCTGTACTTTGGTCAAGGGAACTTTTTCTTTTGGTAACGCACCGCCAGCTTTAACGCCATCGCATGGATTTTTAGCTATCAAGCCGTTTTCAACGGCTGTTTTCATAATCTGATTTAGGGTTATTAAGAGCTTTGTTTGTTGTGAGTTAGATAGCTGAGGACGTTCAGTCATGAATTTTTTTACATGCAATGGTTTGATGTCAGCAACTCGCATAAGTTTAAAAAATGGCGCAATATGAACATCAATAATACCTTGATACATTTTTGTACCGTTCGGGCGTAATCCCTTGGATTTGACAGATAACCACTCCAGAGCCAATGCAACAAGAGTAGTGTTGTCGTCTAGTACTAACCCAGCATCTACTTGGCGTTCTAAATCACGGAGTTTATTTCTAACTTCCTCTTGAGTGCGACCGTAAATGTCTCGGCTACGACCGCCGATGGTGACACGCTTGCGCCATTGCTCACGAGCTGCTATCCATGACATCTCTGGTCGAGAAGTCTTTTTCTTAGGCATGCTGATTGCCATCTGAGGTAGGGACATTTTGTATAACTGGCATCGTAAAGTTATTTCTGTGCCATTTACTTAATTGAAGTGCAAGGAGTAAAATCCGTTCATTAAGTTCATTTAGACGATTTGTGACGTCGGTTAATGCGAAGTAAGGGTCGGAACAACGTTTATTGAAATCTTCCATGTCATGTGGTTGTTCTTTTTTGAAATCAGCATAAAAGCGTATCATTTCAGATGTATGTGAGATTACAGCGATTGCCGCTTCGGTGCATGCCTTATCTGCGACATCGCTTATTTGCCAAGCTAAATCACCTGCGTAAATCAGAAACGCTTTTCGAAGATGCCATGGTATTTTTTCCAAACAATTATACAAATCCATATAATGTTTGTTTATTCCATATTTGATATTTTCGTCACTAAAGGAAAAATTGTTGGATGAAACTGTGGGCATATCTAATAAATAACCTACTGAAACCCCAAAAAAGCTGCAAAGCGCAGAAATTGTCGAAATGTCTGGTTCGTTTTTGCCAAGCTCCCACATACCTACTGCACTTTCTGAACACCCCAAATGCAAAGCGAGAGTCTTTTGTGTAATAGCTTTAGCTTCTCGTAGTTCTCGAATCCGTTTAGCCACTTTTGTCATAATTAAGTCACCCTCTCTAGTATCTCACAATAAGTGATGTCGAGCAATAGAAAACACCACGAAAAGTAATTCCACACGATAAATGAGAATAGAAATCTAAAACCACACAATTACTGTTGACACACAATTTGTGGTGTGATATTATGTCGTCATCATAAATAGTGAAGGAAACAAAGAAATGAATACTCTCAAAGAAATTCGAATACTGCATGGACTTTCTCAGCGTTCAATGGCGTCTTTGATTAAGGTATCGCTTTCCGCTTATGAAAAAACTGAACGAGGTGAGTTACAGCCTTCGCGAAATTTTATGCTTAAAGTAAAAGAGGGGTTTCCAGATATAAGTATTGATGAAGTCTTCTTTTCCAAGCAACATAGGACAAAAACGAGGTGACACCAATGCCCGACACATCAGACTACAGCATACAAGAGC
The DNA here is from genome assembly GCA_031546715.1 of Oscillospiraceae bacterium. Taxonomy (GTDB): domain Bacteria; phylum Bacillota; class Clostridia; order Oscillospirales; family UBA929; genus JAVBKA01. The sequence goes on from JAVBKA010000228.1 coordinate 13,102, forward strand.
TAGCTGAAAAAATGGGAGTAGACTACAAAACAGTACGCCGACTAATTGATAAGGACGAGCTTGACGCCTACTATGTCGGGCGTATCATTCGCATCACCGAGGAAGCATTTCAAGCTTTCAAACAGCAGAGCGCAGTGCCGCCTAGTATGCGTGAGCCTATTAAGCGTACAACGTACCAAAAACGTTATACCCCGACAACCAATTACGTATACACGCCTGGTGACCGTCCTGCAAAGGCGATGCTTGAGCGTATGCGTGCGGAGGGACAGTTAGGCAAGGTAAAATAATACCCTCTGCCAAGTCTCGAAGCGTACTTAGCTATGAGTTTTGACAGAGGGTATTATCCCTATTATTGCACCTTGACAATTGAATAGTATTCAATCGTTTGCACCGAAAGCCGACGATTGAGTAAGCCTTTTAAAAAAGAAAGGCATTAGCTACACCCGAGGCAACATGCCTTGGGTGTAGCAAGCATGGAAAAAACCTAGCTTTTATGGAGGAAATGAAGAATGGACAACATAAAACAAAGCAAATTTAAAACTGCTGCTGAATTGTTTTCTGTACCTAAAAGAAACCAAACTGAGCAACTGCCGAAAGAACAGCCTAAGACTAAACCAACACAGTACACGCCATCTGGCATGCTAAACATTGACTTACTTGTACCTTTTGCAAATCACCCATTTAAGCTATACAGTGGTGAACGCTTTGAATCGATGTGCAGAAGTATTCGAGAACTTGGGGTACTCACTCCTGTTCTTGTCAGACCATCAATATGTGACGGCAAGTTTGAAATTCTTGCAGGACACAACCGAGTGAACGCTGCTAAAGCTGTAGGCATGACCGAAGTGCCTGTTATCATTATGAACGGTATTGCAGACGATGAAGCTAGCTTAATTGTAACTGAAACAAATCTTATGCAACGAGGATTTGAAGTGCTAAGTTATTCGGAACGTGCAATATCAATTAAACAACATCTAGATGCAGTCAAGGCACAGGGCAAGCGTACAGACCTATTACAAACCATTAAAACCATATCTGAGAACATGGAAAACACAGACGGTTCTAAGGCAAATTCTGTTTTGTGTCCAGTAGACTATAAAATAAATAATCATGAAAGAGTTGGAAAGCATTACGAACTTTCCGCTAGCTCAATTGCAAGGTATGTAAGACTTAACTTTCTTAGCCATAAATTGCTTGCACTTGTAGATGATGAAAGTATACCGTTTCATGCAGGTATTGACCTTTCATATCTCCGAGAGAATGAACAAGGTATGCTGACATTAGCACTTGAAGAATGCAACTACATAATTGATATAAAGAAGGCAGCTACACTTCGCACGCTGTCAGAGGCTCGTAAGCTTAACCCAACTAAGATAGTGCAAGTTCTTACAGGGCAATATGAAAAGAAGCCAAAAGCACCACCAATTGTAAAGATACCCTACAAGCTTTATTCAAAGTTCTTTGATGAAAATATACCAGTCAAGGAAATTGAGGCTACTATACAAAAAGTGCTAACTGAGTATTTTGAAAGTAATCATGACCAATCTGGTACATAGAGAGGTAGTATATGAGAGTAGTAGTCCGCACTCTGAGCGATTTGGACAGTTTCAATCACGAAGATTATTTGTTTATAACCAGAGACATTGAGCCAATGAGCCAATCTTTCAATTAAGCAGTTTTGACGAGAGCTTGGAAATTTTGGTAAAGCTGCTCAGGACGTGCTGCATGCTAAAAGGCGCATCTGCCTCAGATTCACAGCAGTTTCTTGAACATGCCGAAAGCGTATTATTTAAACTGCTCGAGTTCATAGACAAGAAATACATAACCTTTGATGAAATGTTATTACTAATGGAACGTAAACATGCCCCATCACCAAAAAAGTAGCGGCTTATTACGTAATAATTTTACTGCTTTCGTCTTATGTTGCCGAAGGGCAAGATTCCCATGTGTAGCCACATGGACGGTAAATATTCGGGAGTACCCGAACCCCTATTAAGAAAAACGGAACAGTATAATCCAACACTCAAAACTCTAAATACATTTGCGACCTATATTGGTAAAAAATTTAAAAACGAGCTTAAAATATTGTGGCTTTTTTATGGAGTATTTTAACTGCTTTCGTCTAGTGTTACCGAAGGGCAAGCTACCTAAATGTTGCACATTTAGCACTTGTAAATGTTGGGCAAAGCCCAAACCCTTGAGAAACGGAACACGGTTCATCACTTTCCGATGCGCCCCGTTCGGGGGCAAGATTCCTATGTGTACGAACAAAGAGAGGACGTTTTTTGCTGTTTTGCGTAAAATAGTTGATACAGAAAAAGAAAAACAGTATATTTACGCATTTTGTTAATAAAAAAGTTGTATAAACCTTAAATAATTCTTGCAATTCCTACAAACATATGCTATAATATACTTAATAGGAACCCTACTAAATGGAGGTAACAACATGAGCATCAAAATTTTAACAGCAATCTTTATTCTGGTAGTAATCGGCTTTATAGTAGGTCTAATATATATGCATGTTAAACCATCAGAAGCCGACACCAAACTAGATGACGTTTCCCCATCACCGTCAATCGAAGTATCTCCGTCACCGTCTAAAACTCCACGTCCTTTACCCTCGCCAATTCCGACACCTACACCGATTCCAACTCCAAAGCCTACTCCAGTAAACAATGTCAATGAAGCCGCTTCCAGCACTACGATAGACCCCGAAGCAGGAGAGGACGTCGTTATAGAACTTACAAAGCCGTTGGAAGAGATTAAGCCTAGTGCAACACCAACGCCGACACCATCAGTTAGCGAAGCTCCTGCTGAGCCGAAGCCAAGTAGTTCGCCAAAGCCTAGCACTAAGCCTGTAAGCAATGAACCTAAAGATGGCGATAAGCGTGTCGTAGATGGACAGGAGCAAGAGTATAATATATACTTCGGTTGGGTTACAAAAGAAACTGGCGGAGGGCAAGATTTTGTTGCAGACCCTGATGGTGATGGTCAGCTATCAGGTATTCAAGTAGGTTCAATGGACTAACTTAATAAACTACTAAAAGGAATGTGCTTACGTACATTCCTTTTTCATGCTCAAGGAGGACATATGAAGAAAATAATTTGCACCTTAATACCGATTCTTGTTTGTATTCAGTGTTTAGTTTTTGCTGATGGTGACCCAAATATAGACGGTGGTGGAGGTGGCATGGGTACAGGTACATCGGATACTTACTGGAGTCCAGGATATGATGGTGTTAGGATTACTATTTTAAATGCAAATACTCAAGAAGTCGTTAGGACACCAATAGATTTAACTAATAAAAACATTCCCCAAACATATTGGCATTGTGGAAAAGTTTCAAAAATACAGTATAGAGCGGGTAAATCTCTAATAATAAAAAACGAAGGATACAGTTCGACTATTTTGGGTTTGCCAATACCGTCAATAATTGACCATTCGTCGTATCCTGCTGATATAGAAAAGACTAAAAACTTTTTTACAGACGATAATGTTGTTAGGATGATAGCGCAAAGAACCGATATCCATTACGATGTATTAACTAACGGCAACTATCAAATAATTATTGAGCCAATATCCTACTTCACCTTTGAAAACAAAAAATACGCCATGACCGCTCACGAAGTCGCACTATTCGACCAGCTCGCAGCTGGCAAAGTACGTGCAAAACTCACCTCCATGTCACACAAAAACCTACCCCTCGCCCTATTCCTCAGCAAACCAGTCCTAGGCTTCCAACCGTGGACAGGCTCAAAATCAACAGCAACCACCAACGCCAACATTATCAACTACCTCGGCATCGGCGTAGTCAGCTTCCAAGGTCTGCCCGATAGCACAGGCGGAGGTGTTGTCACTGGTCTCGAAGTGGGTGAGTACGTCTACCGTGCAGACACAGATGTCATAACCTCGGTTCACGTCACCGCAGAGAATGGCGACATCACGCCAGCTTCTCCTGCAAGCGTAACCTTTAAAATAAAGTCCAGTACATACACCGTAAACAATATAGTAGTTCCCTCTGGAGACAGTCAAGTCGTATGGGTAAAGTGGCGCACACCGTCAACCGCTGAACAATTTGACATTGATGTTACCGTCAGAAACGGAAACACGGTAACGGATAAAATCCCTGTGCGTGTTGTGCCAATGGAAGAAAACGAACCGCCAGACCCAAGACCAGAGGACATTAATAAAGAATATGAAGTGCCGACGTTGCCTAGTTCTTCTGTTGTAACCCTTGCAAGTCAAGACGTTGTCTCAAGCGTCTGGAAGCCTAACATTAAGTGGGTACCTAAGCCTGTGTCTACGACAACGCCTGTGTGGAATCCTCAAGCGAAATGGATAGCAGAACAGACTGCGGTTACAGAGACGAAGAGTGTTACAAGATGGTATGCAGATTGGCAAGGCTGGGTGCCTACACGAGGATGGGCGCCTTACGATGCATTTTTGATGTACTACAGTCCAGTAAATAGCGGAAATTTTACTAGCGTAATGGAAATTAGAGGGGTACCATATTCTTCACCAACACTAAATAGTTGGCCATCAAATCACCCCGGTAGTCAATACACCATTAGAACTCAAGCCAGTATATCAGGCTCGCCAGACACTTTTATTTCCTTTTCGGCAACAGAAATATCATATCAATATTATCCAGAAACAGTTATATCATATGCATCATGCAAGATTTACAAAAAAACAGCAGACGAAACCACTACCACGATGAAAGACACCAGCCACTGGGAGGGCGAATGGTCGCTTAGCACAAGCTCTGCGGACAATGGCAGCTTTATGGACTTAGGACATTATGAGTACGTCAAAAACAAATACACTCAAGCGCTGGCGGACAAAGCATCGTGGGGAATTTGGTCAGCAGTATGGACACCAGACTGGCAATGGGAGGCTAAATTAGAGTGGGTAGGCAATGCAAAAGACGGTTACGTTCAGGTTGACAGAGGAGCATGGGTTGACAAAGGTACT
>JAVBKA010000051.1:0-9292 GCA_031546715.1 Oscillospiraceae bacterium
TGCTCCATCAGCACACTTTCAACCTCAAAGGGACCAATTCTATAGCCTGAGCTTTTAATAACATCGTCAGTACGTCCAACATACCATAAAAAGCCCATTTCATCACGATAAGCAGTGTCCCCAGTGTGATAAAGCCCATCATGCCAAACTTTTTTCGTCATTTCGTCGTCAAGATAATAACCCATGAACAAGCCAAAGGGTTTAACGTCAGTTCTGATACAAATCTCACCTGTAACACCGGCAGAAACTTCGTTTCCGTCCTCATCAGCAACAATCATATCATAGCCCGGAGCAGGAACTCCCATACTTCCAAGCTTAGGCTGCATCCACGGATATCCAGTCCAACAGCATAAGGTGGTTTCGCTTTGACCAAAGCCTTCAAATATTTTTAATCCAGTTTGACGGTGCCAAACCTTGAAAACCTCTGGATTTAATGCTTCTCCTGCGGTTGTACAGTGTTTTAGAGACGATAAATCATAGTCCTTAAGATTTTCCTTAATCATATATCTGTACATGGTGGGAGGTGCGCAAAAGGTTGTTACCTTGTATTTAGCAATTTTTTCTAAAATGTCTGTGGCGGAGAATTTTTCAAAGTCATAGGTAAAAACAGCACTTCCCGCAAGCCACTGACTGTACATTTTCCCCCAAAGACTTTTTAACCATCCTGTGTCAGAAATAGTAAAATGCAAGCCGCCATCCTCGCAACGATGCCAGAAACAGCCTGTCAGTAAGTGCCCCAGCGGATATGTGAAGTCATGGGCGACCATTTTTGGATATCCTGTTGTACCCGACGAAAACGCCATAAGGCTCATATCAGAGCTACTGTTAGGAATACGCTCCATTGTGTCTGGATATGCCAAATATTCATCAAAATTCAGCCAGCCCTCTTTTTCTCCGCCGAAAAGGGCTTTTTTTGTTACTGTGGTGCATTCCCCTTGTGCTTGGTCAAAGATTGATGAAACGGAGTTAAGGGCAATAAGCATTTTAATAGATGCAGCATTGCAGCGATAGGTAAAATCCTTTGCGGTAAGCTGATTGGACGCAGGAACTGCCACCGCACCAATTCTGTGCAGTGCCATTAACGTAGGCCAATATCTCCAGTCACGCCCCATAACGCACATAACCATGTCGCCCTTGACAATGCCTTGCGCCGTCAGATAGTTCGCAACTTGAATACTTTGAACAGCAATATCTTTAAATGAAAATCTTTTTTCCTCGCCCTTGTTTGAAATCCACAATAATGCCAGCCCGTCAGGGGTTTGAGCTGCTAAGTCGTCTAGGCAGTCATATGCAAAGTTAAAGGTTTCGGAAACAGAGACACGGAAATTTTTCTGTAAGTCTGCTAATGTACAATAATCGTCCCTATGGCGTCCGATATATTTTTCGTATAGGGGCATGTGAGTGCTCCTTTCATTTTTTCAGGACAACGGCCAGAAAAGTTGCAGAGGCATTGTCAAGTGCTCGCATAGCATGGGGTACGCCTGAATCAAAGAAAACGCTGTCACCAGGTGAAAGCTCATAACTCAGCTCTCCGATGTAAAAGGTCATACGTCCTGTCACCATGTAGTTAAATTCTTGACCCTCGTGGGCATGTAAAACAGGTTTTTCGTCCTTCGGTTCAACGCACACCATAAACGGTTCTGCCATTTTGTTTTTAAAAGTAAATGCTAAATGCTTATATTGATACGCGGCACGTCGGTTTATAGCATAACCGTCCCCTGCGCGTACCAGACAACAGGTGGAAAGTGTGGGAGATTGTCCGCTCATTAGGTCTACCACATCAATACCTAAGATACCTGCCGCAGTGTATAAGAAGGAAAATGAGAAATCCTTCTTACCGTTTTCATAATCTTCCAGTTCACTAACAGTAACTCCTGCTAAAGAAGCAAAGTTCTCTGCTGTGAACTCCATAATCAAGCGCGTCTCGTGCAGACGACGACCAATTTCAATCAACTGCTCGGTCACTTAATCACCTCCAAAGTTTTGTAAAAATTCGTCATAATATCATCAATACGATTTGCTTAAGAATAACCGTAAGCAAATCGTATAATAATCAAAAGGTTTAACCAACGCCGTAAAAGTCCTCTGCGTCAAGCTTTTCCCATGCTTCACTTGTAGCGACTACCATGGGTTTGCTCCATTCGGTAACTCGTTCAGAAAACAAGAGACTAGTAAATTCATATGTAATTTCTTCAATTTGTGATGTAAGAAATTCGTCATTTGGAGGAAGTCTTTTAATAATATAAAAGCCGTCCTCGGTTTCAACAACCTCGGAAATTTCATTTTCCTTAAGTGCAACCAATGCCGTCTCAAAAGCCTCGCCGTAATAATCTCTCGGAATTGGAATCCCCTCAGGGGACATAGTCATCATCATATCCTGCCCGTGGGTAGACATTAGCTGAAAAAAATCCGCTCCCTCAAAAGCTTGCTTTCTAAGGGCTTGGGCAACCTTGCGCTGTGTTTCCAGTTCCTCACCCACAAGACGGACATAGTCGTCATCAGTTGCAGAAAGGTAAATGTAGGCAGTGTTTATGTACTTTTCATCGTAGTAGGCTTTAATTTCCTCAAAGGTAGGCTTTTCTTGTCCGCCATCACCGAAAAGAAAGGTCTCCATTTTGATGCTTTGGTTGGGCAAAATGTAGTTATACAGCTTAAAAAGCTCTCTATTACAGTGGTCATTTTCCAGAATTCTGTCAAATTCCGCATCGCCACCTGCATCCTTAATTTCCTGCTCAAACATCGAGTCAATATTTGCGTGTTCCTCTTCACTAAGCTCACAGCCCAAACGAACTGCATTTTCAAGTATTGCCTTAGTGCCTATAACTGCATCAAGCGCAAGCTTTTTATAATGCTCGCTCATTGACAAGCCGTCTATAGTTTGGGTAAAATCAATAATTTTGTACATGCTGTCATTCTGAATCGCATAGACTATGGCATATTCTAGTTCAGTATTAGAAATATCTTCACCGTTAACTGTCGCGTATGCGCCGTCAATTTTAGAAGAAGGCGAAACTCCACCACTGTCGCTGGGAGAGTTTGATGTGCACGAAGCTAAAAAAGTGAGTAGTAAAAAAACTGCTAACATAAGAATTTTTTTCACATGCGCAACCTCCCATTCATACTAACGCCTATTCTATTATATTTTCCCGCACTCCGCAATACTTTTTTTGCAAATTATGGTTTTTTTCAGAAATTGATAATTGTAACTACACCCTTGACATAAGATTTGTGACAATATATAATTACGTGGAAATTACGAGGTGTGGCTCAGTTTGGTAGAGCGCTGCGTTCGGGACGCAGAGGCCGCAGGTTCGAATCCTGTCACCTCGACCAAAAATTTGTCCAAGCTGTCAAATTATCTGTAAAGATAGTTTGACAGCTTTTGCGTTGTGCGGTATTATGTAGATGTTAGTTGTTTACTGTGGAGGATAAATGTTTATTATGAAGAAAAAAATCAGAGGGCAAAAAATAATGACGTTTCTTTCAGCCCTTTATTTTCTACTACTTATAAGCAATCTGTTTACAGCAAAACTCCTACCTGCACTGGTTAATCTGGTTATGTTTGTCGCGACTTGCCCTATTTTTTTTGCAAGTTTCAAGGAAAATCATAGCAAGCTATTTAAAAAAATAGACTTTGTACTTGCAATTCCTATTTTTATTACAGTTTTGATTTTTGCTGGATCTATAACAGGAATGATAGCTGGGACAAATGAAGCCATACCAAAAGAAGAACAAAACTATATTGACACAGTTTTATCGCAAATAACAACGGAAACAACAAAAGAGGACGCAATTGTTATTCTCGGAAAGCCAGACCGAGATTTATTCGCTAAGACAAACTGGTGGGTAAATATAGGTGGCAGAAATAGTCGAATTGGAATTTACTTTTCCATCGCCACGGGCACGGCTAATGAAATCGTACTAGACGGTGGAACAGGAAGGTTTTACTATCGAAAAACGCTTGAATGACAATCGCACATTATACGAGTAACGAGTTTTGACGAATTGATGTCCACCTATTACATCTATTTGGTCCCCTCAACACAAATCGAGTGTCCTTTTAGAATTCGAGGGTTAATCCCTCGGATATACAAGGACACGAAATTTTACTTCTGGGAGTAGCTAATTGCTACTCCTTTTCTCGTTTGAAGCCACAAAGTGGTCTGCTATAATGCTTCAATTACTTGGTGCGTCAATAACTCCGATTTACCCTAACCTCAACAAAGATCGCCAAAGCAGTCCTTTTCATTTACTCGGTTTAAAATTGCATTTCGATGATTTCTGGAAAATCCAACAACTGCGAAAGCGTGATCCCAAACCCTTGCGAAATGCTATGGAGCGAGCGCAGACTGGGGCTTTTTGTATTTTCTTTTATAATATTGTCAAGCTTAGATTGCTTCATTTCTGATAGTTTTGCAAGCTTATTAATTGTAATTTTTCGCTCAGCACATAAGTCTAAAATTCCGCTTGATATCGCATCTGAATACGTCATCTTTTTAACCTCACCCTAATATGGTTAACTAGCAAGTGCCGATTATGTAGTTTTCCCAGCTATTAACAGAACCAAAAATAAGAAATCGGCATCATTATGCACAACCATGCACAGTGACACCGTCTTTTGGATAACATGAGAACAGCTAAATACTAGAGAATATTTAATTGAAAAGAATCTATATTCATTTTTAAATGCTACTAAATCCGCTGCATTTAGACAATGTTACAGCTAAGTTAATATTAAGCTATCATGATTGCTTTTTTTTAATTCTTTAAGAATTTTATAAAAGACGTCTTTTAAGAGTTTCCACTGGCTATTACAATTTGCGGGATCTAACATTTCTACTGCTTCAGCTGGCAACTGTTTTGTAGAGACCAATAAGTCAATTTCAGTTGACAACGACCAGTAAACCAATGGAATGACTATGTTTTTCCCATTTTCAGAATAGCAAAACATGCCTAACAGTTGTTTAAGTTGTTCCTCGCTAAACTCCTCTATCCCAGATATTTCCCAATACTTATTTGGGAAAACGCACGACATAAATGCTCTAAGAATAACCATTTTATCATTTCCAAGCTGTATATCGTGAGCAAATTGAACTGCCCCTTTACATTTTTTAGAGCAACCTTTATCACAATATTCTATGCAAACATTATCAATATACCAGTTTTTTCCAAGATCAGCATTACCGGTCGCTGTTACTACTAATTCAAAATGTTCTAGTAATCTATTTTGAGCAGTAAATACTAATTTGCACGTACATACGCTAAAGTGCATTGCTGGAAAATTTACAAAATAATTCTTTCCATAATTTATATGGTATCGTCTGGCGACCAAAATAACTTTTTCATTTGGCGACGACGGTTTTTTACCTTCATAATTTCTTACCGGTCCAGTGGGCAACGCTAATGACTCTGACATATCATCATCTCTCTTTATGTGAAAAGTCGATATTATTGCGCTTCAATGCTATCAAACTCACAAGCCAGGGCTTCGGCCTTAATGAGAACAACATCATCAGGAAAACTCTTCCAAATTTCTTGACGGCTAGGCCAGAATCGCGAATCTTGCTCCTCACAAATTTGACTTACAAAAGGTGAAACTTCAGAAAGTTGTTCGCGCCTTTCATTCCAAAATTCAACAAACTTTTTCATTTCAAAATTAATTTTTTGGTCACTGAGGTGGTGTATTGCCCATATGAAATCATAATTTTTAACCATGGCTAAATTGCTACCTTCGCCAGATACTAATGTAATTGCAAGGTATATTTGCCCATTTAATGGAATAAGGGCTGAGTGGAACGATGCAATTGTACTACGAACATACTCAAGCGACTTTGTTCCTAGATTTTCACCTGTGTAGCACAACAGCGGAAAACTATTTGTGAAACTTGGCTTTTTTAAGTAACCGCTCTCTCTCTCAAGAACGGGTTCGCGTGCAATACATAACTCGTCGGCGAGTTTATCAATAGACTTCGGGTAATCGGGTACAGATAACCCTTTCAAATGTTTAGAGTAAGAGGCTGAAACAGCTGTCTCATGCTCGTTTTTCGACATTAATAAATTGTGATAGGGACACACTCTGCTCCCAGTATCTCCACAACCATGTTCAATTAGTATAGTTATTTCCTTAAATAAATTTTCGGAATAATGGAATTTCTCCGTATTATATAAAGTGTCATTGTTCCATGCTGTGGCAATATCTGTAAAAAATTCGTTTTTTATACAGGCGCTAAATAAATGAGCTATTACTCTATGAGTTATAATACGCTTTCGGTTGGTTTCTCCATTTATTAGCTGTTCACGAAGTTCAGGTGTTCTATCATCTAATCCCAATAGATAGTCAATTGCCTTTTGGTAATCAATTATGTCAAAGATGATCCAAGGAACTACTGTAACTTCAGCATAATCCTGTGAAGGATCTTCATGTTTTTCTAATAATCGATAACATACACGCACCCCGCGAAAAAGTATATTCTCTGCTTCTACTTGGAGTTTAGGTGCATGTATCAAAAACGACGTTCTGACAATTCCTGCACTTCCTAAATTCAAATCAGCTGACTCATATTTCCACATTTTGCTTTTTGCGCTTCCATCTAGATCCATCCAAGCCTTCAATATTTTGCGTTCTAATCTCAATGTATGAAAAATAGGAGACTCCGCCGTGAATGGAATTGCTAAGTTGTACAGAGCAACAGTAATTTTTGCATTCTCTTCACGACGCTTCTCAATAGAAACTCTTTCAAATTCCTTGTAATTCTGAAAGGATTCCCTATGCGTAAATGAATAGCCTGAATTTAAAACTACGACATTCCTACTTTTGCATATACGTGCATCCAGAACATAATAAATATTTAAACAATTGTGACCAGTAACTGTAGTGTCGTCAACTATAAATACATCAAAACCCTCAGTAAATTCCTGACGCGCTTTAATAGTCATTTTGCGCCAGTTCCTATCACTAATAAGTTTCCCAACAAGTGACTCTGCACCATCACCACAAAGACCACATACCATTGCTGCTTGGCATAACGAAAAGCCCTTCCGAGTAAGGACTATATACCGTCTGTTAGCTAACGGCTTTTTTGTATCATCAACCACAAACAAATATGAAAAAAAAGATTTTACTTTATCAAAAAGTTCGCCTCCAAGTGATTTAAGCAGTATACCCTGCTTCGTCTCTTGAAGATTCAACTGTTCTATTTCACTAGTTGCCAAATCAATCACCCTAAATTTCATTATATGAACAGTATATGAGGCGCACTGTTCATCTTTGCCAATTGCACGCGAAAAAGCCCTTGCGTAAAAGCAAGGGACTTACAACAAACTACAAATACATGTGCGTAAGTCGTATCCTCGGCAGGCGAAAATTTCTTATGAGCATGTGCTCACCTGCTGTCTTTGGAACGCCTTAGTAGTATATACAAAAATACATAATATGTCAAGAACATTATGTAAGGTTTTTTAATTGACGCATTCGGCGCGCAACAAATTTTCTCTATAGGAGCATGTATGTAGACCATATGCATTAAAATTCGTAAAATAGTGCCCTACTCGCTCTTCCTTACCCTCTTGCGAAACATCATTTCCGCAGTCTCCGTATATCCCAACGCTTTGTAAAAAGCCTGTGCGGCTTCGTTGTTTTTTCCTGTAAATAGCTGAAAATTGTCAATTCCCTGACTGCGAAATTCTGCTTCCATAAACTGCATCAGACCTCTCGCAGTTCCCTTTCTGCGATATGTCTCTAATACGTAAAGCTCAGTTATCTCGCCGTAATTGACATTGTAGCACATGGATTTGAATATTTGCCCGCAGCAGAAGCCGACAAGTTTGTCTCCGTCGGCGGCAATGCAGACAATTTCCTGACTGTTGCTTCTAATCGAATCTTCAATAGCGGCAAGGGTATTACTACCCTCTCCGTTAAACAAGTCGTTTAGGTGCAGTAATTGGGGTGCGTCGGAAATTTGCACTAATCGGTTAAGTATCATTGTTTTCGCACCTCGTTTCCTTCGTTATATGGATAGCCTTTTCCTTTACTTCATTAGCCAGAAGCATATCACCGCCTCATATTTGCACCCACATTGCGGGTCTAACCCCGCACCATGGACAATCCACACGGTAGCCGTGGGTGCTGATTTCGCCATTTTTGCCTACAAAGGCTGCGTGATTTTTGATCCCCATATCACTCAACCACCATGCCCGCGGAGCACCTTGAAGGTACGCAATCCGCCCTGAATTGTCTGGAAAGTAACGACCAGCTTCCTCGGCACTTAGCAAAAATCGCTCACCGCCTAAGTGCATGTGTAACGCACTTTCTTCCCAAGAAGCGCAGAATCGTGTGGAGTTATATTGATGCTTTTCGATAATGTTTTTCGTAATTATCAGTGTTTTCCCGTCCCGCTGGTCGAGAACTAGACACTCGATTCTTCCAAAGACAACACTTTTCAGCGTACTCATCACGAGCCTCCATATTTCATGCATCAAAACCTCGGTTCACAGTTCAGAGGTCACAACACCGTTTCAGAAGTAAACGCATCCCAAGGAATGTTTACCTCCTCATTATTGTTTACAATTGCATCCACATGAAGTAGCAACGGATAATCCTCTTTCCGCGCTTTACCGGCTAGGATTAACGCGCGGACAGCCTCGGCAGTTCTTTTGGATATCACAACAGATTCCAATGTCACCCCCGCAAGCTCACGCATAGCCTCGTCATAGGGGATTCCCCGTCCCAACAAAGAGCCTATTTTTCTCGTGCGACCGCCGAAAATAGTGACATATAAGTCCCCTGCGCCGTAAATGATATTATCGTCATGCCCTCCGCACAGTCGAAGTAATCGCCTCATTTCAGTGACACTTTGCCCAAACAGCGCCGCTTGAGAATTATAATGCAGCACATCACCAAGCCGCTCGGACAAGCCAACAGCAAGGGATACACCTAGAGCATAGGCGTTCTTCATAGCCACAGCGCACTCAACTCCGACGATATCAGTCGAGACACTAATATGGTAATACTCGGTAGAGAAGCATTGCCTTAATTTTTTGAGAATTTCGATGTAGCGACCGCAGAAACAAACATGAGTTTGATCCTTATCCGCTAGCTCATAGCTTGTACAAGGCCCGCCGACAGCGCAAAAAGTACCGTCAGGGTTCTTTTGCTCATACAAAAATGGGTATGGCGTCAAGCTTCCGTCCGGCTGATTCATCATCCCTTTTGTTATTGATAAAACCGGAATATCCTGTGGCAAAACCGGTATAATTTCATCCATAAACCAAGACACGCCAAAGCTGCTGACGC
>JAVBKA010000197.1:0-20050 GCA_031546715.1 Oscillospiraceae bacterium
AGTACCTTTGTCAACCCATGCTCCTCTGTCAACCTGAACGTAACCGTCTTTTGCATTGCCTACCCACTCTAATTTAGCCTCCCATTGCCAGTCTGGTGTCCATACTGCTGACCAAATTCCCCACGATGCTTTGTCCGCCAGAGCTTGTGTATATTTGTTTTTGACGTACTCATAATGTCCTAAGTCCATAAAGCTGCCATTGTCCGCAGAGCTTGTGCTAAGCGACCATTCGCCCTCCCAATGGCTGGTGTCTTTCATGGTGGTAGTGGTTTCGTCCGCTGTCTTTTTATAAATCTTACATGATGCATAATACCAAATATGAAGTTCTGGGCGGTATGATGATTCTTGTACGGAAAAAGAAATTGATGTGTCAGGCGAACCTCCAACACGGACTTCAGTTCTATATCCATAATCGTCTGACCAACCAGCTTGTGTTGGAAAAGAATATGGTACTCCTCTAATTTCCATGATTTTGGTAAATTCCCCACTGCTCACTGGAAAATAATACGACATAAAATTTTGTGCAGCCGATGAATATCTCGGCGGCACCCAACCTTGCCACTCCGCATACCATCTAGTAACACTCTTAGTCTCAACAACTGGCGTCTGCTCCGCAACCCATTTCGCCTGAGGATTCCACACAGGCGTTGTTGTAGACACAGGCTTAGGTACCCACTTAATATTTGGCTTCCAGACGCTTGATACAACGTCTTGACTTGCAAGGGTTACAACGGAAGAACTCGGTAGCGTCGGCACTTCATATTCTTTGTTAGTGTCTTCTGGTCTTGGGTCTGGCGGCTCGTTTTCTTCCATTGGCACAACACGCACAGGGATTTTATCCGTTACCGTGTTTCCGTTTCTGACGGTAACATCTATGTCAAACTGCTCAGCGGTTGACGGTGTGTGCCATTTTACCCAAACGACTTGACTGTCTCCAGAGGGAACTACTATATTGTTTACGGTGTATGTACTGGACTTTATTTTAAAAGTTACACTTGCAGGAGACGCAGGAGTGATGTCGCCATTTTCTGCGGTAACGTGAACCGAGGTTATGACATCAGTGTCTGCACGGTAGACGTACTCACCCACTTCGAGACCAGTGACAACACCTCCGCCTGTGCTATCAGGCAGCCCTTGAAAGCTGACTACGCCGATGCCGAGATAGTTGATGATGTTAGCATTGGTAGTTGCGGTAGACTTACTGCCTGTCCACGGCTGAAAGCCTAAGACTGGCTTGCTGAGGAATAGGGCGAGAGGTAGGTTCTTGTGCGACATGGAGGTGAGTTTTGCTCGGACTTTGCCAGCTTTGATTTGGTCGAATAGGGCGACTTCGTGAGCGGTCATTGCGTATTTTTCGTTTTGAAATGTGTAGTATGACATTGGTTCAATGAGTATTTGAAAAGAGCCGTTGGTTAGGGCTTCGTATTGCATTCCGACTTTAGTTGCGATAGCACGAATGACGTTTTCATCAGAGAAATATTTTTTTGTTTTCTCTATATCTGCAGGATAGGATGAGTGGTCAATTATTGATGGTATTGGCACACCTAAATCTATAGATGAATAGTTGCCGGACTGTAATGATAGCGAAGTTCCTGAACGGTATTGTAGTTTTGATATTTTTCCGCAATGCCTATATGCATTTGGAATGATTTTATTAGTCACGTCAATTGGAGTTCTCACTACAGTCTGCGTTGTCGCATTCACAATTGTTATTCTAACGCCGTCATAGCCCGGACTCCAGTAAGTGTCTGACGTCCCTTGCCCCATACCGCCTCCGCCTCCGTCTATATTTGGGTCACCTTCGGCAATAGCGGCTAGTTGAAAAAAGAGTATGCTAACCAAAAATATACTGAAAAAGTGTTTCATACAATCCTCCTCATTGCGCAAAAAAGGAACGTACCAGTGTACGTCCCTTAATATACGATTTAGATTAATCCATTGAGCCTACTTGATTTCCAGAGAGTTCGCCGATGTCAATTGTCTCATGTCCTCCGCCTGTTTGCACTTCAACCCAGCCGAAGTCTTCGATGTATTCCTGCGTTACACCATCAACCACACGCTCGTCACCATCTTTTGGTTCGTTGCTTACAGGCTTAGTGCTAGGCTTTGGCTGACTACTTGGCTTAGGGTCAACAGGAGCTTCGCTAACTGATGGTGTCGGCGTTGGTGTTGCACTAGGCTTAATCTCTTCCAACGGCTTAGTAAGGTCTACTGTTATCTCTTGGCCAGCGTCAGGGTCAAGAGCTTCGGTCGGAACTTCTTCATTGACATTGTTATCTAATGTCGCCGATGGGCTTGGGCTTGGTGTAATGCTTGGAATAATCGGTGACGGAGACGGTAGTATGGAGGGTGATGGCGAGACTTCAATTGACGGTGCTATTGATGGCGAAACGTCCTCAAGCGCGGTATCATCTATCGGTGTATTGTTATTAAGAAGCAAGAATGCTGCAACTGCGCCAGCGGCGAGAACGGCAGTGAGCGAGATTATCGTAATTTTTTTCATGTTGAACCTCCAATGTTGAGAGTTATTACTAAGTATAGTATAGCATATGTTGGTTGTAATTGCAAGGGTTATGTCAATATTTTGCAACTATTTTATTGACAAAATGCGCAATTGTTACGATTTTCTTTTTCTGTATCAACTATTTCAAGTCGTTTATATCTTACTTGACAAGAGCATATCCCAGGCATATAATACAAATAGAGGGTAGTCGCAAAGCGACACGCCCAATGTTTTGATTACAAAGTAATCGCCTACATTCGACTGGGGGCGATTACTTTGCATTTACGGCTAGAATATATGTAACAAGTGCAATCAGCAATAACTGCCGAAAGACTGAATAGATAATCCTCTTCCATTTGTGCAAAGACCTCACCTCCTTTCGAGCTGACCTAATTAGTCAGCTTGGGAGGCGGGCGTGTCGCTCCACTATTTACCCTCTGGGTGATATTTTACACGGCGAAATACAAAATGTCAATTGACTACTTGATGTCTTTCATAACAGCTTCTTTTGGTAGCATGAGCCGACCTATCTCAAAAATACAGCCAAACTCAAAGCTCGGTGCTTTTACAATAATGCTATTGTCCTCAAGCCATCGATAATAGTTTCCATCGAACTCAATCATGTTGTACAGCTCAGAAATGTCGTAAACACGGCTTAATGAATCTGGAATAATATGTATCTCACCGTCTCTTTTTATACAGCCTGCAAAAATAGAATGGTTTCCGCTGTTTACAAAGGATATCCGCATTGGAAGCCACATTGTTACAAAATGATTGCTACTGGCTTGCCATGGATTTTCAGTTTTATCAATATTGTATAGGCTTTCAATAAGGCGGTCGCCACTCCATGTAATTGGCAAAACAGGGTCTAATGCCAAACTCACACATATGTCGTCATATACAGGCTTTTGATACACAGTATTATAAATCAATCTTTGCCGCTCTCTACGCTTGAGTAACGCAATTTCAGCGTCTTTACAGTCAACTTTTTCATTAATAGCTGGCATGAACAGCACATTGTAGTAATTATTTGATTCATATTCGGATTTTTCTGTCGTCAAAAGAGAAAACACGTTACTAAGCATCAGCTTATCCGTTAACGCCTTTATTAAATCCGCCAACGGTCGCTGGTCAGACGCTGGATTCCAACCTGCTGCATGTTTTGCATAGTCAAGCAGGTTTTTTAGCCGTATGCTGTTAAATGCCTCATTACTCTGAAATTCAACTGCCTCAGTTATTTTTTTAGGCTTTCTTGCGCGAAATAAACCCATGTAAACCCAACCCCCTAAGCAGTTTGTCAAAACGGCTTCCTTGAATATCGTTCTCTAGCCGAATGATATCACAGCAACAAAGAATTGAAAACAGCATAGACAAAAACTTTTCGTCTATATACGGATAAAGTTCGTTTTGAAGGCATAGATACTGCTCTAACGACCTTCTGAACATTCTCAGCTCTCCGCAATCCCAATCCTCGTGACCGCTTAAAACCGTCCACAGACATCGAACCACCTGAAATTTACTTACCCATAAGCTCCGTTCCTTACCTCCTGCTCGGCGGTGGCGAATCTCGTCATAGTCAGCATCCCAACGCTCTAACACTGTAAGTAGTGGAATCCCTAAAGGCTCATATGGCATAAAGTCATCCATAATGTAGTCTAGCAACGCAATTCTCGCCGCTGCGAGATTCTCAAACCTTACTATTTCTATCCCCAGCTCCCGATGAGCATACTGAAACCATCTGCACTGTAAAAATCTTTCTCCCCTGTAGTCCGTGGTATATGTCTCCATTTCTCCTATAACCGAACTCATTAGTGATTGCCTTTTTTTAACTTTCATTGTACACCCCCCTTTAACTCACAGATACCCATTGCGCTAAATCAAACCACAAACCCTACCCACCCTGCAACCCGCCGCTAACCCGAATAGCCGCCGTCATCGGCGGCAGCCCCTCAACTCCGAAGGACAGCGGAACAGATACCTGCATTACTGCTGTTAAGGAAAACATAACAGAATTATCGTCCGCAGCCATTGGCACATTAGTTACGGAAACTACCAGTCCAGAAAGTGTATATATCGTTTTGCCTGACTTAGAAAAGCTGTGCAGACCTCCACTTTCCTCCGTACCAAGTATAGAATCAAGCTCCGAATAAATATCGCCTGTGAGATACGACGGCAGCCATTGGGTACCGTCATTTACATATGCGCCGGAATGCGCTTGGCGAGTGCCTGAGTATGTGGGATAATAGTTTTCGTTGCAGACAGACACCAGCGCATCCTGCAAGGCATCCTTGACACCTTGCGCAGTAATTTGAAGCCTAAAAAATTCGTATATAACACTGGATAGCATCATTAAAATCAAAATTATACCTATTGTCATTACGCCCATTGCGCCAGACTTATCACTAAGTATACGTTTTAATCTTTCCAATATACTTCACCCTGTCCTCCCCGCCGAGATTGAATGGTTATCGGGAACGAGCCTAAGTCACCGAAGCCGACATCCACCGTCATTGACAGCGTCACGGTAAAACGCTCCTTAAGCGCAAGTTTTCCAGACTTACTCCACGATATAGTGGGATTTATATTAGTAATGCCAGCCAGCTCGGTATTTCTAGCGTTTGTTTGTGCGCCAATTTGACCATACAGCTCCGCTGTCCTGCAAAGCTCGTTTGTGAAATAATCAAGCTGAAGCTTTTTTACAAAAACATTTGCTATATTTATAAACATAGCAAGCAACATAAACGCCACAATAAGCATTCCGATTATTTCAACAAAGCCATTACCACTCTTAGATTTTAGCAAGCTTTTTAACCTATTAAGATACATCATGAGAACATCCTCATGGACTCAACTACACCAAGACCCAGCACAACTAAATACGTGATAATAAACACCACAATAATCAAGGCTGAATACTTTCGCATTTTCCCCGGACGCTCAGCAGCTTCTTTTTTGAGACCTTGAAGCTCCATTTCTCTAAATTCACGCTCCAGAGTTTCAAAGTGAAATATACCAGAATTTCCGGTCTTAACAGATTGAAGACCTTGAACTATCTTGGATACCATAGTGCTGTTTACACGCATTTCAAGTCGGGCAAATGCTTTTTCATCATTACTGCTCACCATGTCGGCTATAGTAAGCTCCAACTCTTTTTTAAGCGCAGGCGCAGCATACTTTTGATATGAGCGAAATATACGAAGCAGGTCTGTATTAAAGGTAAGCTCCTTTGCAAGAGTTGAAACAAATCTCGGAAGCTCTGCTTCCAAGGCACTACGCTTGAGTGTCACGATATCCTCCGCTTCACCTATCCACTTTACAAATCTTAACGCAGCCATCGCTAACACAGCCATTCCGATAATTGGCATAATAAAAAAGGCAGGGATTGCGAGAAGCGCAAAGCCTGCTGCCTTTATAAAACGCTCAATAATGTACGCCTCTGGGGTCTGGTGAATATCCGCTGCGAGAAGTGTTGCGCTCATTTTTCTGCGTGTATAATCGTCAATCGGAACTATTCCAGATAGCTTATCCGCTATGCTGACCACAATATCCTGCAGTGTAAGTGATTTTTTTGAGTGTGTCAGCAGCATCAGTGTTTGCCTTCTAAGCCGTCTGGATGGGACTCGTAGTGCTATTTTAAGTGCCTGATATATAGTTAGATAAATGGTACAGAAAAGAAAAATAATAAGCAATCTTTGCATTGTTCTCACCTACGGCTATTCTTTAAATTCAATTGGTCTTGATATTCTGACTGCACCTATCAGCGATATTACCAGTACTAGTGCGCTTGCCGCTAAGCACGCCTTACCGGGAAGTGTGTTTACCAGAATTTCAAACCAGCTCCTATTTATAAAGTAAATCAGCGGAATGTTAGCGACTAACAGAAATGCCATTGTAGCGTATTCTTTCATGGGCTGGGCTATTAGAACTTCAAACTCTCCTGTAACGATTCTTGAGTCTGACAGCTTTCTAACGATGGGCATCAGAGTACTTTTAAGGGTTCTATCACTCTGGCAGCCCTTCATAGCAGAAACCCATTCTCGGAAAACTTGGTTAGAAAATTTTGTTTCTAATTCGTCTAGTGCTTCGCTGATGTCTGCACTGATAAACCTGCATTTAGCAACAAACATATTGAACACATCAGATACAGGAGGCTGGAGAAAACTTAGGTTTTCCTCAACCGCCTGTACAAAGCTTTCATTTCGCAGATACGATGAGGTTATAACAGACATAGCGGTTTCAAGCTCACCAGCAAGACGTTTTCTAAACCTTCCTGCTGATAGTAGTACAAACACCAACGGTAGCAGAGCCAGTCCCGAAGATAGAATAGGTAGCATAAACAGGTTATCCATTGCAAGCGAAAGAATGACACCAAGGATAAAAAGTCCTAAAGACAGCAATACAAGCATTCCTACTTTACTTTCTCGCCCAGTCGCCGACATAACCTCGTGGGCTTCCTGAATAAGCTGCGATAATGCGGTTTGTTTTTTGGCTTTTTTAGCACGTTTTATTCTGGTTGCAAGGGAAACTTTTTTTCTTTTGAAAAGCCCAAATGATGAATATATAAAAGACAGTAAATCTATATGGAAAATAAAAAACCAGCTTGCGGTAAGACCAAGAAACGCAAAAATATAGAGTATTCTCATTCAACGACACTCCTGCCAGACCATCGTATAATATCATCCGTCGGCATACCGTTGCTCATAAGACGTTGCGCCAAGGGCTCCGAGATATTCTCACAGCGTTCAAATTTACCATTAATTACGGTATTGTCGCCTATTAGCTCCTGCTTAATTACTTTAAATCTAAAGAGTGTTTTTACGACACGTTCCCCAGAGGGCAATGTCACACACTCAGCAATCTCTGAGATTCTACGTACATTGTCCTTATACTTTTTAACATATACCGTAATAGGAAAAGCGTCGTAAGCCTGTCTGTATAAGGTTTCAGCGTCTGCCTTATTATCAGCTTTCTTGCAAAGGTCAACAATTCGTCCGTATGTAAGAAGGCAACTGTTGGCATGAACCGTTGTAAAAACAGCATGTCCTGTGTTTGCCGCCTCCACTGCGGCCAGAGCTTCCGCAGACTTCATCTCAGAGACAATAATAACGTCTGGATTCATCGTTAGTGCAATTTCAAGAAGTCTATCCTGGCTTATTCTGAACTTTTCCTCCTGATGGCTTCGAGAGATAGTGTGAATGACATTGTTCACAATCTCGCCGAACTCATTGCGCTTCCAGAGTTCAAACTCATGAGTACCATTTTCAATAACAAACACTCTATCTGAGTGTTCGATATTATTGCAAAGATGACTCATTATTGTAGTCTTGCCCGAACCGGTTGCGCCGGATATGCAGAGGGATAAATTATACCGAACCGCATCCGAAAGAAAGTCAAGCATTTCTGCTGTCGCAGTTTGTGCCTCCGGATTAAGAAAATCTTCCCGCACTAGGTTTTTTGCGTTGACAATTCTTATTGACGCAGAGATACCAGCTCCAGATGGTATGATATCTGAGCAGACGGCAGTTATCCTGATGCGGTCGCTTAAGTAGCCTACAACTGCCGGTATTGAATTGTCTA
This sequence comes from Oscillospiraceae bacterium, assembly GCA_031546715.1. Classification (GTDB taxonomy): domain Bacteria; phylum Bacillota; class Clostridia; order Oscillospirales; family UBA929; genus JAVBKA01. Next base: position 8,081 of record JAVBKA010000197.1, read on the forward strand.
AAACAATACCTGACTTGCGTAAAATACGTTGGATAATATCAAGTGCATACTTTGGCTGCTTGAATTGCTCTTTCGATGGCAAAACCGCTCCTCCAGAGTATGATACCTTAGTGTCATCAAAACGGTTGAGATTAATCTCCTCAATGCCAAGTTTTTCAAGGTTATCCAGATACTCAGACAGAAAGCTGTACTGCGCCATTTCAATGTATAGACGCTCCGTAAGCTCGTGAGTGGTGTATGGCGCAACGCTGTAGCCCTTGCTTACAATGAATTGCTCGATGGCATTTTTGTACGGTATGGCATTCTCTTCATCATCGTTGCTATTGATTATCTGCGAGTAATTTTCGACCATGTGTTTTTGGACATCGTCCAAAACCTCGTCAAAGTTTCTCCTATTCGTGTTAAAAAAGCTGCTGGCGTTGCCGACGAGAGTATTTTGATTTCCTGTGTTTTGGGCGGCTTCTGGCATTCTTCAAACAACTCCTTATATAAGTTAGATATTGCGACTTCGTATTTTTTACCCTGCTTGCCAGATAAGCTGTCAAGCAGCTGCACAGTTTCCATCTGATGCTCTAGCTCATCACAATAGGGCAATATAATTCTTGCAGAATATTTTGACTGATAGGCTATCGCATCTTGATTTACAGTGACTTTAGAATAGCATCCGATAGTCTTTGACAGTTTGTAGAAGTTTTCAAGCAAAAGCGAATTTTCAGATTCTATTGCAGATATGCATTTTCTGGTACATTCCATCATTCGAACAACCATGTCCGACATTTCAAGGGCTGCCGCCGAAAGAGCCGATTTGGATATTCTGCTGTCGCAATCGATGATAATTACATCAAAGATGTGACGAGTCAGCATAATAAGTTCCTCTGCACGGCTGCGGCTGTAATTAACGTACCTATAAATATTATCACCTAAAATATAGCCCAACACTGCGATGTTTTTTGCAAGCGAGACACATGACGATAATATTGCCTGCTGCGATATGGATTGAGCTATCATCAGCGCACCGATAGACTTAGCATCCTTTGGCTGTGTCGTTACTACAGGCAGATTAGGACAGAACGGGTCGTCCATAATAATCAGAACTCCCTTGCCTTTATCCGCTAAATGCTTGGCTAACTTCAGGCTTACTGTGCTTTTCCCGCAATTTGGTGTTCCCCAAACGGCTATAATTTGAACATCATTCATTTGGAAGCCCTGTTCCGGTAGGCATTGGAGAAATGCCGATTCTCGTTTCGTATGCATCTTGCCTTTTAAGAAGCTCTTCCGAATAGGCAGTATTGTCACCTCGGTATATCAGCGATATATGTGTCTTGCTGAGCTTTGCTAATAACTCAGCCTGCTTGGGTGAGACTTGAAGAGTAACTGTGCTTGGCACAGGATGCTCCTTAGAGCCGTCTGCGGCATATGTTGCAGACAGTGCTTCATCATTATCAATTCCTGTGTCAAAGGTTACGGCAAGAACCTTTACATACTCAAGTAAGCCCATGTCGTAATTAAAGGAGCCATTTTCCTCAGCGAGTTTGGCGTCTGAAGTATGCACCGTAACTATATCTCCAGATTGTAGCTTAGCGGAAAGCCCCGCTGCAAAGCTGGTTATTGGGATAGAAATTGCTTGGTAGTTTCTTGGAAGCTTGTACAAATAGGCGTTCTGCCTTTCAGTGGACAGTTTTTCAGCAAAAATATAATCATCAGGAAGCATGTTCACTGTTGCATACTTTCCGACAATTTCATCTTTGCTTTCTATCACCTTACCTGACAGATTGGCTGCGCCCACTGTGACGGTGTCAAGCATTTCATTTGTTATTTCTGTACCAATGGCAATAGGCTTTGCTACCCGAATGATAACTACCTGCTCATTTACAGCATTGTTTAGCATCGGCGCAAGAAAAAAACAAATGCCTGCTGACAATACAATTCCTAAGATGCCTAACACTAGGCGGTTTCTAAAAACCTTCATTGTTGCCTCCATATTACAATAATTGAGCCAAATGCGAGATAGGGTGCAAGTGCGTAAGCCTTTTCGGGCTTTCTGTAGAATAGTGCATACACGACTAAAAATGCGATGAGCGCAATTGTCACTGACCACATCACTCCCCAGAAGCCTAAAACAAAACCCAAGGCGGCGATGAGCTTAATGTCACCACCGCCAATAGAAGAATTTCCTTTGCGCAGTGCTAAAACAAGAATAAGTCCTGATACCGCTACTGCGCCAATAATTGCGTCCTGCCCTCTGAACGAGAACAAACCTAAGATTGCGACCGCAAGTGATAAATAGTCTGGTATTCTGTATGTACGTGCGTCTATGACTGCGATTACTATCAAAAGGCATGTCAATAGTACTTTTATCACTGGCGTTTATACCTAAAGAGCTTCTGACTGTTGACAAATTTGATATACAAGCTTGCTTGCTTAACAACTGACATATTGTGATTATCTCTTGTAAGTATCATAATCGTTCCACAGACTGTAACCATGAGAAAAACAACGCAGGTCAAAATGTTGTGAAAAAGCAGATATATTATAGCCGTAAGAATACCTGCAATAATTGTGACAACAATTGTCTGATATAGCTCCGTCTTTCCGAAGCCGTCAAAGATTTCGGTTTTCTGCTTGATGCCCTGCGGAATAAGCAGAGTTTCTTTTTCCATTTCTAGCCTCCTGACTGAGTGAAGTAGCTGATTATTAAATCTTTGAGCTGAAATACTAGTTCTGCGATAATGTAAAATATGAGGGTGTTTTTTATTTGCGTTTTTATCTTTGGGGCTGCGTCACTGTCTTGCATCATTTTGACTAAGCAGATAATGAAGCGCAGCCCAGCTCCGGCACGGATGAGTATTATTAGTGCGCTGGTTATCTGTGTAATCAGATCCACGTTAGCCTCATCTCCTTGCTAAGCCCTTCGCCATCTGTAGCATTCTGCTCCCTTGATATATGGCATTTAGCCCACCACCACCGCCTGTTGATGATACGAATTTAGCTAAAAACTTTGGAGTGCTGAGTGCTGTCATACAAATCGGGATAGCCAACATAATCGCTTGAATATCCCCAGTTTGCAAAACTACAAATACGAGTTTTACTAAAAACAATTGCACAATTATTGCAAACATGGATTGAAAAAATTCTTGAAGATATGGCTTAAACGACCCTTGGTCACTTTCAATCAGTCCCACGCAGGCTATCGGCATACCAAGGCGGAGAATAAATACTTCCATACCTCTTTTAACAAACTGAAAGTAAATTAAAACCAAGAGGATGTTTATAACCAAATTTAAAATTAAGTCAAATAATCCTCCCGGCATAACATTTACCTGACCAATTTCGATGCTTTCAGTTATTTTATTTACAAGCTCAAGAACAATCTTCGCCATCCCTTCTTAAATAGTAGGAAAACATATAGCGACCGCAATTGCTCTGGTGAAGTTAGTAAGTAAGCTAATTGGGTCAGCCTCAGCATCCCCATCTGTCCAGAGTATGTAGACATCAAAGCCTTTTTTCAGGAATTTTAAAACAATTAGACTTACTCCAAGTGAGAACGAAATTGCATACATTGTTTGGAAAATATCGGACAACGCTGGCAGGGTGCTCTCTATCCACAATGCAATTATCGCATTTCCGTTAATAAGCATGTCATAGATGCTATCATGAGAAGACCCTGTTAGTGAATTGAGAAAATCGGTTAGGAAACCTTCCATAGCTTAGGTAATGCCAATCATCGTGGTGATTTTTTCTGTCAGGTCTGGAAACCAATCATTTTTGATAGCAGCCACAAACAGGGTTATCAGTATCCCTACTATGACGACTCCGGCAAGAACCCCGAGAATCATATCTACCCCCGATTGCCCTTCGCTGTTGTGAAGAACCCTAATAGACCTAAAATACATCTTGTGCGCTTTAATTTTTAAGATGTTAAGCATTTTTTTCATTTTTGTCTTCCTTTCTTTATTGGAAATATCCAACCAGAACATTTATAAGTACCGATGCTGTTACAACGCCGATGACTGAAATTATTGCGGTTTTTATGGCGTTGTCCCATCGTTTTTGGTCATGCTCATCTGATGCGGCTGCTCCCTTACGGATTAGAAAATAAACAACAAGCACCGTGCCGACGATGGGTGCGATGATAAGCAATGCTGATGATAGGTCATTTAGCAGCTTTTGAATGCCTTTGAATAATGTGCTGTCCATGACGCTAGTTGCAATGGTAAGATTGCTAAATAGTTTCACGTTTTCCCTCCTGTTTAATAATTTGAATCAACTTGTACATCACCATACTCCTCAGGGCAAGCACCATAGAGTTTCCATATCCCCCAAAGCTCGTTATCTGAAAGTACCACTGTGCGAACTTCTCGCAATTGTTCTTCACGCTGCATACGAATTCTAGTGTTTTGCACTTCGTTACCAAGACCAAAAAGTGTATTGAATCTCCATTTTGAAAGATCTGGTGAATTAAAGATGGCAGGGCGTTTTCTGCTTGTGACAAGAGTATACGGTCGGTCTATTTGCCCTATTTCATCCGGCGTCAGCAGTTCTCGTGCCATAAGGCTTACGCTGTGTGAGCTAGATGCTTGCGAGTATTTCTGTGAGCTGGATGAGGTCTGATAGCTTGAAGCGGTGTACTTTCCGAGCTTTTCGCTCAACTCCTTTCTAGTTTCAGTATCCTCTGTCTGTAAATACAGCCATGTCTCGCAGTTTCCCCGAATTATTTTACTTAGGTCTTTATCATACTTTGCGTCCAATTGAGCAAACGACTGTAGATAAAGAATAAATCGTATGCCTCGCCCGCCGCCTACTGTGAGCTTTGCATCAAATGCGGGTATTTTGGTAAAGTTACCAAATTCATCAAGTATGAAATTTACTCTTTTCGGAAGCCGTCCTCCACGGTTGTCTGCAATGTTTACAAGCCTTTCGTAAATTTGGCTTACAAGAAGTGCTGCAAGAGAGTAATATGTATCCTTTTCGTCAGGCAAAATAATAAAAAGAGCTGTTTTTCCGCTGGCTAGTTCTTTAACAGAAATCTCAGAACCGTTTGTAATGCTGTAAATACTAGGCGTCGCAAAAAGCCTCAGCGTTGCTAATACTCCCGTATTAAAACTTCCCCTGGTCTTACTTGGAGCTATCTCAGCTGCATCATACAGCATTTTTGCAGGGTGCGAGTCATCTTTATCTCGCATGTATTCATTAATCTTGGGTTCGGGTTTTTCATCCTTGCACATATTTGAAACAAATGCGTAAACGTTGGTTAAATTGCGAAATTTTCTACTCTCGCCTTTTTTGTTATCAAAAACTACTGTCATAGCTGCTGCTGCAAGAACTGCTTTTTCTCCATTTGTCCAAATCGGTTCTCCCTGTTTAGGCTCCGGCACAAGTGAGTTTACTAAATCCCATGCCGCATCTACCGCTCTGGAAATATCATTAGCGTCTATAAAGTCAATCATAGGTTGTAAAAAGTTGTACTTATTAGATTTTTCTGGATTTTTAAAATCTATTGTATAAACTCTGTAGCCTTGCTCCTCAAGGTATGGCTTTGTATATTGGTAAAGCTCGCCCTTCGGGTCGCTGACTATCATACTTTCTCCCGAAAGACCTACAGTACCAATAGTTTGCAACGTTGATGTGCGGGATTTGCCGGAACGGGTTGCTCCAATTATGAGAGCATGGGTGTCTCTTTCGACATAATAGATTTTCTCCCCTTCAGGAACATCTTTTTTCCCTATCACAACACCAGCTTTTTCTAATGATGGCAAGTCGCCTTGCTTTGGTAGAATATAACTGCCGAAATACTTATCCCGTTCCTTTTCTGTCATCCACCTTGCCGAGCCGTGCTGATTTTGTCCCATTCGCTTTGGCGTCTCGATACTGCCTGCGATAATATCAATGTCACTCTGGTACGGCTTAGCGTTGATGACTGCATACAAAAATGCTGCGCAGGTTATAAGCAGCTGTAGCATACAGAACATTTTAAATACCTGCGGCTGTTTTATACGCATTAGCATATCCGAAAGCATCAACGGCATAACAGATTGTGTTGTAAGCAGCTTATCTAGCGATGTCACTAAGAAGAAACTCAGCCCCAGTCCAAACACGAACATAAATGATGCAATTATTATCCTTGTTTTCTTTTCTTTCAAAAAACCCCTCCTATTCACGTTCCCAATCTATTCCCTCGCCGAATTCAATTTCCTTAAGGCGTTCCTTAAAGGTCTTACCGCTGAATTTTCCTTTGGACAGTCGTAGCATCTGGCGATGGTCGTCATCCTTAGAAAGACTTGCCACTGCAGAAAGTACATTCGTGGCAGCGTTAAGCTGATTGCCTAATTGAGTTTGCTTGGCAATATGTTTGAGAATGTCTTCTTTGCTTGCGTTGCCGTAGTTTTTGAGATTGTATGCAAATCTTTTTTCCATACTTTCCTTTAGGAAACGTTCCTGCGGATATAAGTGACTATTTCGACACTTTTTCCCTTCCGGCGTTGTAAAGGTCACATACTTATCTTTGTCTGTCCATTTCGTCGAGTATCCTAATAAGGCAAGATTATTAATAAATTCATTACGGCTTCTTGAAATATCCAAACTGTTTGTAACATCCGTATATAGTTGAAACTTCCAACTGTTGCCATTTTTCTCTGAGCGATACTCCCCTCTTGATTTATGTCCGTGATTGTTTGGCGGTATAACAGACAGACCTCTCTCAGCACAAATCTGATCGCTCATATTTTTTAGTTCTTGAAGCTGTTTTGATGACTGCTGCCACTTATGACCGTCCTCTACACTAACCGTATTAACAACAAAATGTGTGTGGATATGCGCCTTATCTGTATGCACAGCGTACAGAATCTGAAAGCCATTAAATTCTTGTGAACTAAGAAGCCGTTCTGCAATGTCCTTTGCAGTTTGTGGCGTAACATTGTCTGTAGGAGAAAAGCTTTGAACGAAGTGCCTAAACAGGCGTCCTTCTGTTTTGCAAAAAAGTCGCTTTGTAAACAGAAATTCATTATAAGCAGTTTCTGGGGAACAGTACCGTCCCCCAGAAATGGCTTCGCTTGTTTTAATAGGATTAAGCACATAATTTATTAGCTTCTTCATTCCTGAGAGCGTTTGAGGTCTTCTTTGACTGCTCCGCTTGTCTTGATCAATGAATTCAATAGTTGCCATATCTCACCTACCACCTTTGCGGTTTCCTCAATTTTTGGATTTTTAACTACGCCTTGGTGACATAGGATTACGAGCTGATTCAAATTAGTACCAACTTTAGATAGTTGCTTACCAAATTCGGCAAGACCATCAACAACTATTACATCCTTATTAAGGCAGGCTCGAAGTGCAAAACTTGAAACCGACATACCTGTGCTCTTCGCTTTTTCTTTAATGCTTACGCCCTGCTCATGCGTTACTCTAAAACTTATGTACTCATTTCTAATGAAGGTATCCTCCGTTTCTAAAGGGGTTTGGGCTTTGCCCAATATTTACAAGTGCTAAATGTGCAACATTTAGGTAGCTTGCCCTACGGTAATACAAGACGAAAGCCGTAAAAGCTTACCGTAGAACAAGACGAAAGCCGCAAAAATTTTCCCGTAAGAAAACCGCTACATTTCAAGTTCCTCTTCGTTTTCTTCAACAGGCACTTCCGCTTTTTCGGGAGCTGGGTCACGCTTAAAATTCTGCGTTTGAAGGTTTTTACATGCTTGCTCATAGGCGTTAAGTACGGCAGCATTGAGTTCCTTTTTTGCATCTGCGTTGGCTGGTTCAAACATCTGCACGAAAACGCCGTCCTTACCCTTGAACCCGGGCATTGACGTATACAAGCCGTATTGCCCCTCTTTGACGGTTATTCCTTTTATGACGAAGGCGTTGTCTAGAATAACTGATGCAGAAGCCTTAACAGGGTTATTCTCGATGTTTTTAATGCTGTTGATTTTTACTTTTAAGTCCATAATGCGCTCTCCTTTTTTAGTTTGAGATTTTGAAACTAAGATACTGAAAAGAAAGTCCTACATTTCCATTTCCTCCTCTGCCTCCTGCTCGTGCAATGCCTGTCTGCTGCGGTATGACAGCAGTTCCGCATTAAAGTCCTTACTTAAAGGTATTTGAATATCTGCTGTATACCCTAGTGCGGAGTATTTATCAAAAAATGTAGCAGCAGCATTTTGTCCGTGGTTTTCCTCTTGATTTGCGTCATTGTCCAAACAAAAACTGATATGCTTAACATTAGCGTGGTCATCGAGGAAACGGCTTAGTGCTTTGTCTGACAGCCCTCCGAGGGAAAGTCTGCTGTCCTGCTCCCAATTCTTACCGCTTATGTGACATAGGCTGGCATGGCTCATAGCGTCAATTGCGCTTTCAAAAACAAATACACGGTCAGACTGACCGTGTATACAAAACGATATGCTTTTGTCCGAACCGCTTACTTCACCTTTAAAACCTTGACCATTGGTGTATGTACCTCTCAGTCCTGCGTATTTCGGTACGCCGTCCTTGTCCTTGCCGACGAACACACAATTGTGACGCTCATCTTCGTAGAGCTGCTTGTCTCGAACAAGCTTATTAACAACAGCAGGCTCAAGACCTCGGGTCTTGAGTAAATAAGCAAACATTCGATTAAAGCCAGTGGATGGCGGAGGTAGCTGAAACATTTTAGGTTTTGATTGCTGCGTAGGCACAGAACGATAAGTTGAAACATTGCCCGACAAGCTCAGCAATTTTCGGGCAGCGTCAGCCCAAGACACTCCCTCCATAAACTGAACAAACTGAATGGGACCGCCGCCTACATTCTGAGAAAAGCACTTCCATCGCTGTCCGTCTTCGCTGATTTGCAATCCGCCAAAGCCTTTTATTCGATAATCTCTACCTTCTTTATGAAGTTCACATCCGCTGGTTCTGGCATACTCTAAAAGATTTACCGATTGCGCTCTTGCAATCTGTGAATCTGTGAGAAGCGGCATAGTTATTGCTCCATTTCAGGGGCTTGCTCTGCTTCGGATTCTACTGAACGTTCAGGACGAGTAACTTCCAATGATTTACACTTGTCTCTAAGTTTAGCTACAAAGCTCTTGTCCAAATGAGTCATGTCGCCATTCTCACTCATCAGTCGAGTTTCCTTAAGAAAGTCACTCATTTTAGCACCGTTTTGAACTAGAAGCACCGCACTTTTTATGTCCTTATTTTTTAAGCATTCCTTTAATGCTCCGCAATTTTGACTATTAACGTCAGAACCATTAGCGATTAGTTTTTGGAGTAGTGCTTTATTTCCTGCTTTGGCAGCAGCATATGTAAGGATTGGAGCTGAGTCCTTAACATTTATGCCCTTGTCAATTAGCTCTTTCGCAACAGCAATATTATTGTTTTTTATAACATATTTTAGAATTTGAGGACTAAAATCCTTAACCAACAACGGTGTGTATGCGGAAATAACGGCACGTGACATTTTTGTGTCCTTAGCCTTTTTATCTTGCTCTATTGCTTTGAGTAATACGCTCTCTAGGCTTTTATGGTCTAGGTGCTGAGCTGTTTGTGACAGTAGTTTAACGACCCTCTTTATATCTGATTTTCCCATAAGTCTATCTGCCAATTTAAGCACAAAGTCTTTTTTGTCGTCAGTAGCATTAATAATTTCCTGCAACATATTGTTACCGACTAAGTCCCCTCGATTTAAAACACTTAAAGCGAGCTTATCATGCAAATTTGGTAATTCAGCAACAACTTCCTTTAGAGCCTCTACATTTCCTTCTTTAATAGCAAAATGCGCAATATCTGCATCGGCAGTTTTGCCTTCTCTAGTCGCCTTAAGAAATTTGACCACACTCTCAACTAACTGACTAAGCATTTCTTCAATTCGTTTGATTATGCTCTCTGTGCCTTCAACACCCTCAAGCTCACGGCGTGTGTCCAGTAGACTAAAAACAGATTTTATGGTTTCATCTGAAAAAGCTTCCTTTGCGGCAGCTTGAGCGTTGGCTTCAATCCCCACAGGTGTCGCAATATTATCTATTTTTTGCGTATTGTCAACATTACGCTTGTTACTTCTCGGCGGTTTTTCAGCATTCTCCATCGCAATTGGTCTTTCAAGGTTTGCTTCCTTAATTCGCAGACTGCCCAAAGTCTGAATCGATTTTGCACTAACCTTGTCAGCCGTTATACCTTTGCTACTGACCACATTAACCGCTGTAATGCTTTTTGCGTTAATTCTAGCAGCAGTCATGTTTTTTGCCGATAAGTTTTGTGCCTTAATGCTTAGTGCATGGATGTCTTCGGATACGTTTACATCAAATGTAAACTCAACATCAGTTGTAAATACATATGCTCCCTTTTTGAGATACTGCTGCATTTCTTCCATACTGTTAATGACTGTTTTCATGATACATTTTCCTTTCTAAATCAGGTTTCACAAGACTAATAAAAATTTATCCCTCCTTCTTCGCAAAGAAAAAAGAGCTATGCTTTTCAGCACAGCTCTCTATTGCCAGTAATCGCTATCTTTCGAGTTCGTCTTCGTAATCTTCTGTGTATTCCATCCCTCTGTGTTTAGAATTTTCGTGCCGCAGAATGGATTTAATCTGCAAATTTAACTCTGGTAAGCTATCCGCAATCGTTGTCCAAAGTATCGTCAGCTTAACATTCTCATAATCATGAACTATTCTGTTGCGCATATTGCGAATGCTCTTCCATGGTATTTCAGGCGTAGATACGAGCATATCATCACTGATTTCTTTAGCAAGCTCACCAATTTGCCCTATGCAAAACGCTGTTGCAGATAAAGTTTTTCGGTCACTTGCAAAGGCATCATACGACATTCCTTTCGCAAAGGAAATTGCATCATCAACATACCCACTGATTTTCAAAAGAATTTTTCTATCTCTAGCGTTCATAAAGAACCACCCCCTGCTTCTGGATTTCTCTATAAATAGACGAGTCTTTTTCAATCTCACAAACTTCAAGTAAATCTACTTTTTTCCCCAACGCATCAGTAATATCCCCAAGAACGCCATAAAAGTTAATGTTAACGAGTTCACCATGACTATCAATGACTATGTCAACATCACTTAGGCTGTCCGCCTTGCCCTTGGCATACGAGCCGAACAAAGTTGCTTTATAGACTGGTGCTGAGCTAAAAACAGGGTAAAGCATATTTTTAATTTCAAATATTGAATAAATTTTACTATTGTTCTTTTCCAAAATAACCGCCTCCTTGTCAGAGCTACATTTACAAATAATTTTGTTGTTTTTGTCTTTGGCTTTTCTTCTGTTTCTGATGGCAGAAAGTGTAGTTTTTACTATATCATAAAAAACTGCGACAATAAATCCTAACGCCGAACCTACTCCGAACCAAATAAGAAGATACTTTGCAAGCGATGTTATCAATATTACTCTCCCCATTATATATTTTAGTAATTACATTGTCAATTCTGCACTTAGCTACTACTTGTCTTTTGCTTGGTTTTCAAAATACTCAGCCAACGCCTTTTGAATTGTCTCCTCAATATCCTTAACTGGTGTGTCCGCTTGAAAGTATTGAGAGTAAATTTTATAAGATATTTTTGCGGCAGGCGGAGCTTTTATCTTTTTCTCGTATTCGCCAGTAAGCACCATTACCAGCTTAGTAGGGTTCAGCTTGTGAGCATTTGATAGCAGACGGAGTGTGGAAGCTTTTTTCATGTCTATTTTGTAGTTGCCCTCGGTCAATGCTGATGAAAGCATTTCCTGTTCATTCTCACGAAGATAGGAAAGGTCAACGGCTGCAACAAATGAAATACCTTCGTCATCTACATAGTTTAAAAGCGACTTATTGAGAAAGGTCAATCTAAGGTATCTGGCAATTTGTTTCGGAGACTGCTCATATTTGTCTCCCAATATCTCACGGCTCTTTAACTTGTGGTCAAGTTGACCACAAGTTGAATTTTCCTTAGAACCATCTGAGTTTTCGCTACAATTTTTATTTGCATTTTCCATCTCTGAAATTATATCATG
>JAVBKA010000239.1:0-6476 GCA_031546715.1 Oscillospiraceae bacterium
GGTTGGCACATGGGTATGTCCGAAAAGCACCAGTTGCGCATTTTTCCGTTTTGCTGTTGTTACTAGCCTGTCAAGGGAAGATTTAACGTTGTAGACATGCCCGTGGGTGATAAAAACCCTGACACCCTCTAAATCGACTAACAGGTCGTCGTCATGCATTCCAAAATCATTATTGCCAGCAACGGTGACAAAATAACCAAATTCCGAAAGCAAGCTTGCGTCTCGCGCGCCGTCCCCGCAGTGAACAGCTAAATCAAAACTCTCTGAGGCTGCAACTTTTAACATATTTTTGGTATTTCCGTGAGAGTCCGAGAATACCAATAAATGAAGCACTGATTCGTTCACATTCTCCGACCTCTCGCATAAACTGTAATGAGTGTAGATATTTTTTATGTAATCAACCTTACCCCAAAAATATTGAGGAGGCAAAAAACATGCCTAGAGACTTAGAATCCTTGGCAAAAAGCATTGCAGGAGAGAAGAGCAGTCAACTAGATTTAAGAGCAATTACTGCAATGGTGGATAGTCCTGAGGGAAAAAATTTGATGAAAACACTATCAGGCAGCGGCGGAGACGCCTTGAAAAAAGCTGCCAGTGCCGCCGCAGACGGTGACAGCGGCGCAGCGGGACGCCTATTGTCCTCCTTGATGTCCTCAAAGGAAGGTCAGGCTCTTGCGCAACAGGTCATGGCTCTCGGCAAGAAAAAGTAACCACAAAAGGGATGTGTCAAAATGGACGGGCTTGAAAATAAAATAAATAAAATATTGTCTGACCCTGAAGCACTCAGCAATGTGATGAACATTGCAAAATCGCTGTCGGCTGGCTCAGGCTCTGCAAGCTCGTCCGACCGCGGTGAACCTGCGGAAGAAGCAACCACAACCAGCGGAGGAAACGACCGCGGCGACCTTGGGCTTATGGGCATGTTAGGCGGTATGGACCCCGCACTAATCAGCAAGTTGCTAAGCATAATGGGCGAATACAACCGCAGTGACGACTCGAGAACAATGCTTTTTAAGGCATTAAAGCCTTATTTAAAGAAAGAGCGTCAAGATAAATTGGATCAGGCATCAAACATAATGAGAATTGCGCGTACTGCCTCCACAGCGTTGGACGGTACTAACATTTTCGGTCGCAAAAACAAGGAGTGATGGCATGTATAGCCGAAATCCTGAATATAAACCCTTCGTGCCCTCTGAAAACGTTCTTCATAGAGATAGAGATGAACAAAGCCCAAATGTAAGCTCTCTACAGAGGTCGCGAAATGATTTTTTTGAATATGAACAGCCTCGGTACAGCCAGCGTGAGTCCGCCAGATATGACGACCGCCAAGGCTCTAACCGTGATGACCGCCATGACCAGAGGTATGACGACAGACGTGACGGCTACCGCGAGCAGAGGCGTGACGACAGACGCGATGACGACAGGCTCGAGCAACGATACGACGACAGGCGAGACGACGACCGCCGTGAGCAACGGTACGACGACAGGCGTGACGACGACCGCCGCGAGCAGAGGTACGATGACAGGCGGCGTAACGACCGCCGCGACCGTCATGACCGCCCTGAGGAAATTGTGGAGAAGCTGTTGGGCGAGCCTGATAAAAAGAAGGGCATCCTCAGCAAGCTTGGCCTTGGAAATCTCGGTCTGGGAAACATAGGCAAGGACTGGGATACAGGCGATATTATACTTATAATGATAATCGTACTCCTTGCCCTTGACGGCAATGACGACGAGCTGTTAATCGTTTTAGCGTTAGTATTGTTTATGTTCTAGCGTAAGCGTTTATTTACGATATAATCTCTTCCCGTGCCTTTGCGGCTCACAGGTGACGTTGACACCAAGCTTTTTGAAGACATTTAGGTCAACCTGCGAAAGTATTACCGTGGAATGCAGCTCGCTTTTGCGGAGCTTCGGGATTTGCTTCAGCACCAGAGCCGCCATAGGGCTTGTGGCAGCACTTATTGATAACGCAATCAACACCTCGTCTGTATGAAGACGGGGGTTTTCATTGCCTAATATGTTCACCTTAAGCCGTTGGATTGGCTCAATCAGCACAGGTGATATTAAATGCACCTCGTCATGTATGCCCGCCAGAGTTTTTAGAGCGTTAAGCAAAACAGCGGAGGATGCGCCCAGTAGCTCGGAGGTGCGTCCTGTAATAATTGTGCCGTCAGGCAGCTCCAAAGCGGCACTTGGGGAGTCGCTGTCTGAATGCTTTTTAAGGGCAGGCTGAACGACTTGCCGTTCTTCGGGGGAAATGTCATCATTATTCATTAATAGCTCAATTTTATGTAACGCGGCTTTGCTTCCCTTGCCGATTTCAAGGTCGCAGGCGACGTTGTAATATCTGCGAATAATCTCCTGCCGTGCCGCCACTTGGCAAACAGCGTCATCTGTGATGCATTGAGACACCATGTTGACGCCCATATCCGTGGGAGATTTATAGGGTGTGCTGCCTAAGATTCGTTTAAACATCATGTTGAGTATGGGGAAAACCTCAATGTCGCGATTATAATTTATGGCTGTAATGCCGTAGGCTTCTAGGTGAAAGGGGTCAATCATGTTGATATCGTTTAAATCCGCTGTTGCGGCCTCATATGCAAGCTGAATCGGATGCTTTAGTGGTAAATCCCATATGGGGAAGGTCTCAAATTTTGCGTAACCTGCCTCGATGCCTCTCTGATGCTCGTGGTACATTTGCGACAGGCAAACTGCCATTTTGCCGCTTCCTGGTCCTGGAGCAGTGACTACGACTAGCGGCTTTGTCGTAACAACAAAGTCGTTTTTGCCGTATCCCTCATCGCTTAGAATAAGCGATGTGTTTGTGGGGTAATCTGGGATAAAATGGTGAATATACACGGTAATTCCCAGATTTTCCAAGTGCTGCTTAAACTTATCAGCAGCGGCTTGTCCCGCATATTGGCTGATTACAACGCTGCCCACATATAATTCGGCGGCACGGAAGGCGTCTATCAGCCGAAGGCAGTCCGCGTCATAGGAAATGCCGTGGTCGCTTCTGATTTTGTTGTTTTCAATGTTTTACGCACTGATTACCAGTACGATTTCCACATCCTCAGACAGTGTCTTTAACAATCTGATTTTGCTGTCCGGCTCAAAGCCCGGTAGCACACGGGATGCATGATAATCGTCAAAGAGCTTTCCGCCAAACTCAAGATACAGCTTCTGCCCAAAGCTGGAAATTCTTTCTCGAATTTTTTCCGATTGTAAATTCAAATATTTCTCATTGTCAAACCCTATATTGAACATAAAAACCTCTTTCCATAAAAGCGGCATGAGCTTTTAAATAAAAACATACCCCTCCATAATAAACACAATAAGATATTATACCAAAAAGGAAAACATTTGTGAACTCTTTTTTTTGATATTGTATTGCAATACTCCAACTGCTATAATAATGTCACATGAAAACGCAGACAAAGTACTGTATTTATATACATATAGATAGAAATGAGGTATTTTCTTGAGTAAGGTATCCCCGCAAATGGAGAATTATCTAGAAGCAATATACGACATCGCCAACCGTAACACAGACAACCCTGACGCCGTTAACGCCCCACATGCAGCAGTTCGAGTGACTGATATTGCAGAACGGTTATCCCTCAGCAAGCCCACAGTTCATGTGGCAATGCACTCACTAAAGGACTTAGGGCTCATCTCTCAGGAGTATTACGGGCAAATAAGCCTGACTCAAAAAGGGCTTGACGAGGCTTCCAAAGTTCGCCAAAAGCATAATATTCTTTTGGCATTTTTAACAGAGTTCTTAGGAGTTGACGCTGCCCTTGCGGAAACCGAAGCCTGCGCCATGGAACATATTCTCAGCGGCGGCACTGTGCAAAAAATAGAGGAGTTGGTGAAGGGTGCGGGTAGGTAGTCCGTACTTACGTGCTAATTCCCCTGCCGGTTTTTATAGTGATTCGGGCTGTTGCCGGTTACCTTCTTAAATACACGGCAAAAATGCTCCGCACTGTTAAAGCCTGTGAAGCCTGCAACTTGGTAGATTTTCAGGTTAGTTGTTGCCAAAAGCTTCTCCGCTTCTTCAACCCGCAGGCAGTTTACAAAATCAACATAGGACTTTCCAAGCTCCCGCATAAACAATTTACTGAGATGACCTTCGCTTAACCCGCAATAGTCGCCCACAGTTTTTAGGTTTAGCTCCTTTGAGTAGTTACTACGTATGTAGGAAATTGCGCTGGAAAGCTGAAAGCTAAAGTTATCCGTACTGGAGACATTTGTATATTGTGTAGGCACATGACCGCGTGTTTTGTTAGTAATAGCCGCTGAAAACACTTCAAATAGCTGGTCAATATCCATCTCAGTTTTAACGATATAGTCCACCGCGCCAAGCTTAAATGCATTGCGCACGGACTCAAAATCGTCATGCGCACTTAACACGATAGCAGAAATTTCAGGATGCAGTTCCCGCAAATTGCGCAAAAGCTCAAGCCCGTCCATGACGGGCATTTTTATGTCTGTGAGAACAATGTCAAAGCTTTGGGTTGCTAAAATTTCCAGAGCCTCCCTTCCGTCTCGTGCGTCAATGCTTAAGTCAAAGCCTTTTGCGTGCCAATTCGTAAGTGAGCGCAGGGCAAAGCTCAAAATAGGTTCGTCGTCAACAACAAGTATTTTATACATGGTCACATCCCCGTCATTCGTCAAAAGACTCAAGCATGGGCAGCTTGATGGTTATTTTTGTGTAGCGGTCAGGAACACTTTCGATGGTTGGTTTATAATTTTCGCCGTAATTCAGTCTAATGCGCTCCATAACATTAAACAGTCCGATACTCTTGCCTGTACCATTGTCAACCTGATTGAGAATTTCCGCCAGCTTATCGTCCGGGATTCCCTTGCCATTGTCCAAAATTTCAAAAACCAGAGAGTTGTCTTGGATAAAGCCTGTGATTTGAAGCTCACCGTCGCCTTTTCTGCTGCTGACACCGTGAAAAATGGAGTTTTCGACTATTGGCTGCAAAATATTTTTCAGCATTTTTCGCTCTATCATTTCGGGCGAAATATTGAAATTAACCTTAAAAACGTCCCTGTAGCGAATTTGCATTATGTAGACATAATCCTCAAGCAAGCTGATTTCCCGACCAACCATTGTATGGATTGAGTCGTCCTCAATTGATGAGGATATTATATTTGACAAGCCCTGAGACATCTTAGAGATATTATCCATCTGCGAAATCATCGCCAGAAGGCGGATAGAGTTTAGGGTGTTTTTGACAAAATGCGGATTAATTTGGTATTGCAGAGCTTTAATCTCAAGCCGTCGCTTAGTTTTTTCTTTAACGTCTATTTCTCTAATCAGCGTCTTAATTTGCTTCGCCATGCTGACAAAGGAGGACGTCAGATTGTCAAACTCCGAGGAACCCCATTCCGTGCGCAAAACTGTGTCAAAGTTGCCCTTAACCAGTTCGTTCATAGCACCATTTAGGGCATTAACGGGGCGAATAATGTCAAATGCGAATTTGTAGGCAAAAAATGCGTATGCAATGAGTAGCAATGTCAGTCCCACAATTAGAAATATAAAAACATGGGTGTTTTCCCCCGCAAGGGACATGTAGTCCATGAAATTTATCAAAATCCAGTCGTTAGTGCTGATTGTGGAAAATGTAACGATGTAGCGTGTGTTATCGTATTCCCGCACAACGTATCCAGTTTTCATGCGCACAATATCTCGGAACAAGGCCTGGGGAACAGCCGCCAGACTTTCCTTGAACATGTTGGAGGTCATGACATTGCCGTTATAATCCGCTACAATTAAGCCGTCTGTTTTTGTTTGGTGGGATTTTTCGTATACAACCTTGAAAAAGTCCTCATTAACAATAATGGATATCATTTCCACATTGCTGTCAGGATTGTTGGGGCTTACGGAAAACACGGTGTAAAACCGACCTTTAATGTCGGAAACAGCCTCGGAGGGAATTCTGGATGGTACAATTGAGGAGGGGTTTAGCAGTGAAAACTTGTACCACGAGGTCGCGCGAATTAATGCGTCCCCATTAGTCAAGTCGTTTGCGTAATGGTGGTAGCCGCCGTTTTTAAAATAAAACACCACTGAAATCAGCTTTTCGGGATAGCTGACAATTCGGGAGATTTTCTTGTTGATTTCCTCTACCTTCTGCTTATGCTCCACGCTCTTGCCTTGATTTTTAAGCATGTTAATCTCGTCAGCCTCCGTGAGTATTTCCCCGTAATTGCTTGACTCAACCGCCACAAGGGAAGAGTACACGTCCTGCAATGAGTCATCTAAATACAAGGCGATTTGCTCTGTGTTCTGCTGAGCCTTTTGGGAAACATTGTCAATAAGGGATCGTGTGTACATTTCGTTGGCTATCAAAAATATTGCGATGATGGGGATAACTAGGATGGCTATAAACGTTATCAGAAGAGTTAAAAATACGCTTTTCCTTCGAAACATATCTCGATTCCCCTTTTTAATGTCGAATTATGTA
>JAVBKA010000110.1:0-9773 GCA_031546715.1 Oscillospiraceae bacterium
CATTGACAAGATTCTGCGCTTTATAGTAATATGTGGAAAAGGGGGATGTATTTATGTATAGTCCAGGCTACTTACTAAAAAAATGGCGCGAAGAGAAACATTACAAGCAAGAGCAAATTTTTGACGGCATCTGTAGCAAAAGCATGTACTCAAAGTACGAACACGGTACACAAATCCCCAGTAGATATACCTTTGAAGCACTCTGTGAAAGACTTGGAAAAGAGTATCATCTTTATGCGCACACAATTGTCGATTCGAATCACGAATATTTTGAGTTAAAATACGAAATCCGAGAATGTCTTATAAACCGTGATTACGAGAAAGGCGCAGTTTTGCTTGCTGAAATTGAGAAGCTAAAACTAAAGGAGAAAATTTGCCGACAGTTTATTCTTTTTATAAAAACTTTAATCGAAGCAAAGGGTAATTACAAACATCCAAACTTTCTCTCAAATATGAATTTTGCATTAAGTTTGACGGCTCCAAAATTTGAAGAAAGACTATTGCAGTTTTCGTTGTATTCTTTTGATGAGATAAATATATTGGTTAATATAGCGTTAGCATATGCGGCAATTGGCGATGCACCAAAAGCTATTGCAATATTTTATCACATAAAGGAATACTTTGATAATGTTCCAATGGATGCAAAATGCAAAGGGTATTTTTACCCAATTATATGCTATAACCTTTCAAAATACCTTGGATTAGAACACCGTTATAATGAAGCACTTGAAATCTGCGACCTAGGGATTAAGTGCTGCATAGAATATGATAAACTCTATATTTTCGCAGAAATAATCTATAACAAATCATATGTCCAATATGAATTAGGCTATGAAGACTTAGCTCTGCAAACTTTGAGAAAATCATATTACATATCACTTGCAACAGGTAATGAACTCATGACAAACCATATATTAGCCAGATTAGAAAAAAATCATGGGCTAAATATTAGTAATGTTATTTCGGTTTAATCATATCGATGGGCGGCAAATCACACCTAGACACAATCGGCGGTGTCGGCTTTTCCTTTGCGCTATTGACCAGCGATGAAACTCCTCCAAAGGTAAGCACTACTACCAACAGGCAAGCGATGATGCTATTAGCTATTTTTTTCATACTTTTTCTCCTTTATTTCACGTTTTCGCTGAATATGACTTTATACTACACCTTGCACCCGTATTAATCAATTGTGATTTTATGAAACTTTTTAGTCTCGCAAAACGAAACTGCGGCATGACGATACCAATATCGTCATGCCGCAGTTTTCTCAACCATATAACATCTTTATCCGCTCAACAGCCGCTTTCACCACAGCCCTATCACCGAAGGCTGACAATCGGAAAAAGCCCTCGCCGTTTGCGCCGAAGCCCGCACCCGGAGTACCGACCACGTTTGCCTGTGTCAGCAACTGCTCAAAAAACTCCCAAGACGACATATTATCAGGACATTTGAGCCAGATATACGGAGCATTTTCTCCACCCACATGCCAAATATCCAATATTTTTAATGTGTAAGCAATCAGCCTTGCATTTTCCATATAATACGCAATGTTATCCCTTGTCTGAGCAATGCCAACCTCGGTGAAAACTGCCTCTGCGCCCCGTTGTATAATATACGGCACACCGTTGAATTTCGTTGTCTGACGGCGTAACCACAGCTTATTCAGCGGCTTATCGTCCCTGATAAGCCCGTGGGGTACTACCGTGTAGCCGCATCTTGTGCCTGTAAATCCCGCAGTTTTTGACAGCGAGCAAAACTCGATGGCGCAATTTTCCGCGCCTTGGATTTGGTAAATGCTTGTTGGCAATTGTCTTTCGTGAATAAATATTTCGTAGGCACTGTCAAATAGTATTACGGCGTTATTTTCCAGTGCGTAATCCACCCAAAGCTGTAGTTGGTCTTTGTTGTAAACTGCTCCCGTGGGATTATTGGGAGAGCATAGATAAATTATGTCTGCTTTTATACTGTAGTCGGGCATGGGTAAAAAATTGTTTTCAATGCTGCCGTGGAGGTACTCAATGCGCCGTCCTGCCATAATGTTTGTATCTACATAGACTGGGTACACTGGGTTTGGTATTAAAACGAGGTTATCTGTGCTGAAAATGTCCAGAATATTGCCGAGGTCACTTTTTGCGCCGTCGCTAACAAACACTTCTGTTTTATCTAAGCTGACACCCTTTTTTTCATAGAAATCACAAATGGCTTGCCGCAAAAAGCCATACCCCTGTTCCTCGCCGTAACCCCGAAAGGTAGAGACATCTCCCATTTCAAACACAGCGGTATGCATTGCCGTTGTAACTGACGGAATAAGCGGCAGAGTAACATCGCCAATGCCGAGACGGTAAACCTCCTTTTCGGGGTTTGCAGTCTTGTAATCCTTGACTTTTTTTGCTATTGCAGAGAACAAATAGCTGTCCGCTAAATTGCTGTAGTTTTGGTTAGTTTTCAACCTAATTCCCCCTTATGATGTCGTTGTTTTATACGGAACTGCCTTAATGTTTTCTTGTATCAAATAATGTTTAAGCTCTTGTACCGAGTAATTCTTCGGAAGTCTTGGAGAATAGAGCATACTGCTGATTATTGCCGCCTGTGCGTCTGTTTCGGTGAAAAGTGTTTTTAAATGTATTGGTTCACCGGCTCCGCCTGATGCGATGACGGGAACTGTAACACTGTCCGCAGCAAGCTTTGTGAACGGAATATCATAACCCATGCACGTACCGTCATTGTCAATACTGTTTACACAAATTTCCCCTGCGCCTAATTCCTGACCTCGCTTTATCCACGCAAGGGCGTCCATTCCTGTAAATACTCTTGCGCCGTCAATGGCGACCTCGAAGCCGCTTGGGATTTTTGCGCTTTTGTCTATTTTCCTAACCTGTGTGGACAAAACGATGCACTGCGAGCCAAACGCCTTTGCCCCGTCGGTGATTATGCTGGGATTTCTAACCGCCATTGAGTCAATGCTAATTTTTTCTGCGCCTGCCTTTAATACCTCATACATATCATGTATATTTTTTATTCCTCCGCCAACGGTAAAGGGGATGAAAACACAGGCGGCGACTTTTTTCACAGTGTCTATGTCGATTTTCCGCTTATCCGAGCTTGCTGTTATATCGTAAAAGATAAGCTCGTCAATTTGGCTTTCGTACATTGTTCTAGCAAGGGTGTCAGCCGCTGCAATTTCTATGTTGTCTTGGAAATTTTTAGCCTTTGTTACCATGCCGTTTTTTATATCAAAGCAGGCAATCAGTCTTTTGGTCAGCATGGTTGTCCCTCCTGCCTTAAAAAGCCGTCAAGAAGAGCTAAGCCAGAGATTCCGCTTTTTTCGACTGAGTTACAAGCTGTGTCCTTGACAAAACGGACGTTATTCCAGCCCATTTGGGGCACCTTAACCCTTGATGAGTCAAACCTGACCACGCTTCCCTTGAGCCAGCCCAAGCATTCAGCGTCCTCTTCCTCGCTGTGCTCAAATAAAACCTGCATTCCAACGCATACGCCTAAGAAAAGTACTCCGTCACATAGGACGCGCTGACGTAGCGCGGGCAGCAGTGCCATTTCTTCAAGGGATTTCATGGTTGCGCCCGCTGTTCCGACCCCTGGTAAAATTATATGCGTTGCGTCAGCAAGCTCCGCGGAAGTGTACGCAAGCTCTGCGTTGTAGCCGAGATGTGTTACGGCGGATAAAACGCTGGGCGCATTTCCCGCTTTATAATCAATAATTTTAATCATAACGAATCCTTTTCTCCGCAGTTCTTCTGCGCTTCGTCCTTTGCCGCCCCCACAAAGCCCAAAAACAGCGGGTGTGGTCTGTTAGGGCGGCTTTTAAACTCAGGATGGAACTGCACTCCCAGAAAAAAGCTGTTTGCGGGCAACTCGATGGCTTCAACTAATGTGTTATCAGGTGATGTGCCGCTGATTACAATGCCGTTTTTGGTAAGTGTCTCACGATAGGCGTTGTTCAGCTCGTACCTATGGCGATGGCGTTCGCTGATTATGCTTGAATTGTATAGCCGTTCGAGCATGGAATTTTTCGCCGTGCAGCAAGGATACGCCCCAAGGCGCATAGTGCCGCCTGTATTTACAATGCCGATTTGTTCTTCCATAATATCAATTACAGGGTGGGGCGAATTTTCGTCAAACTCCCTTGAATTTGCAGACGCTAAGCCGCAGACATTTCTGGAAAACTCAATTACCGCAATCTGCATTCCAAGGCATATTCCCAGAAACGGTATATTGCGTTCACGGGCATATTTGCAAGCGGCAACCATGCCTTCAATCCCTCGCACGCCAAAGCCACCGGGTATTAGCACAGCGTCTGCTTTTTCAAGAACGCTGCCCACATTTTTGGGGTTGACACCTTCGCTGTCAACCCACAGAATGTTGATATCAGCACTTAACTCAAAGCCAGCATGACGCAGGCTTTCAATAATAGAGAGATACGCATCGTGTAACTTTACGTATTTTCCAACAATCGCAACGGTTACAGCGTCTTTGCGCACACCAGTTTTTTGAATGATTGCCTCCCATTCCCCAAGACTTGGTTCGGGAACATTCAACGCTAACTCTCGGCAGACAACTTTGTCCAGTCCGTTTTTATTGAGCATCAGTGGTGCCTCATACAGACAGGGGACGGTAAGGTTTTCGATAACGCAATCCGACTTGACGTTGCAAAACAGTGCGATTTTTGCAAGAGTACCTGCGTCTATATCCTCGTCCGCGCGAGCAACGATGATATCCGGTGATATCCCCATAGCGCGAAGCTCCTTGACGGAGTGCTGGGTGGGCTTGGATTTGTGCTCGCCAGAGCTTTTTAGGTATGGGACGTAGGTAACGTGAATAAAGATACAATTTTTATGCCCTTGTTCAAGGGAAATTTGCCGTATCGCTTCTAAAAAAGGCTGACTTTCAATGTCACCTGTTGTACCGCCGACTTCGGTTATTAGTACGTCAGCCTCGCAAGTTTTCGCTCCTGCGTATATAAAACTCATTATTTCACCAGTAATATGAGGAATTACCTGCACAGTTTCGCCCAGATAGCCGCCAGAACGCTCACGGCTCAGCACGTTCCAATAGACCTTGCCAGACGTGAGGTTAGAGAACCTAGTCAGGTTTTCATCGATAAAGCGTTCGTAATGCCCCAAATCAAGGTCGGTTTCCGCGCCGTCCTCGGTGACAAACACCTCGCCGTGCTGTAGCGGACTCATAGTGCCAGGGTCGATATTCATGTATGGGTCAAGCTTTTGAGCCGCAACCTTAAGCCCCCGCTGTTTTAACAAGCGACCTAGGCTTGCGGCGGTAATTCCCTTGCCAAGCCCCGAAATAACGCCGCCCGTGACGAAAATGTATTTTGTCATACGACCTCACTCCCACTCGGTAAATCCAAATAAATACCAAACATATTTGTATAGTATTTGAGCTGTTTTTGTGTGTTTATTGTACCTAATATCCATATTATTTATGGCTTACTGATTTTTTGTTATCAAAAAGTTATCAATACATTGGACAATTATTATGCTACTATTTTGCATATATGACCTCATCGTTCATAATGCGTAAAGCCTTTTGTTCCGCTTGATACGCTTCATTTCTAAGTCGATTTGCTTGCAGTGCAAACTCATTTATTTCATTCTGAATAGCTTTGTTTTTAAGGAGTGGGAACGGTATTTCTGCAACATGTCTATCATCAATTTCGTCCACTACACTACCATATGTATATCTTGTAATAAGAGCATGACCGTAAACTGAAGATAAGAATATAGACAAATAGCCAGCGATATCATTGCTGTCAGGTACAACTCTTATAATATGTTCACTTGCTATAGAATGTTCCCAATGTTTTGGTGTTAATACAACCTTACCAATAGTTCCGCTTCGTGTTATCAATACGGTATTCTCACTTATTTCTAATTCTTTTCTTATTCGATCTCCATGATGTGCTAAAGACAAATATTTCTCATTTGTAGAGTCAAGCTGGAACATTTGCTTGCCTCCAAAGAACACTCGACCTTTACCCTCTTCCACATATACCCGTTTAAATCTACCAGGCAGAATTATTTCTTGACTAATTCGCTTATCGCCAATATTCGTGACCTCAGCTGAATGAATTTTTAAATGCTCTGTAATTGCTTTTACAATGGGCACATGATACGAACCATCAAGTCGCCCAGAAAGTTGGGAAAGCTTTACCGTATAATTGTCAATATCTCGTGTAGAATCAAAGCACTCTTTTTCAAACTTACACAATGGAGGCAACTTCAATTCGTTTATGAGCAAAATATTAGCTTGGTCTATAAGTTCGTTTGACTTATCTCTAAGTTCGAAAGAATCAGTAATTAAACTGTTAATTTTTGCCTTTATCGTATCTGGCGGATTAGGAACTGGAATATCTGCCAAATGCTCTGGCTCAATTTGTTGTATAACTGCTCCATATATCTTTGAATTTATAACTGCCTGTCCTGTTTTTGTTTTTAAAAAACAGTAAACATAGCCTTCATATTTATCACATTCTAATCGTATCGCATGTTCACTAACGAGAAGCTTGGAAAGTGTATCATTTACAAGTGTTAAATTTCCAATAGTGCCAGACCTTGAAATTAACACAGTTCCTTTTTTCACTCGTAGGCTGTCAATAGCAGTAATCTTTGTGGACATGAATTTAGTAGGTTTAGGATTAATATCGAGCATTTCGGAACTTCCTATAAAACCAATAGCGGTATCATCATTAGAATTAATATAATTACGTTTTAACCGGCCTCCATAATGGGCGCTTGAGACAAAACCTTGTTTACAAATCAGGTTAATCCTTTCATATTTGCATTCATTAAGTATCTGATATGCCTTTTTACTCTCTACATCAAATAAGCTTGCCTCAAGACGTTTACCAATCTTTAATATATCAGAAAGCGAAACTGTACACCACTTTACATCATCTTGCTGCAATTCTGTAAGCTCAACTTCAGAGAAGGAGTTTTTTATAGCTAAATTGCTTACCATGCTATACCCTCCCTACGCTTAAATTTAGCAAACAATTCTGGAACATCAGATGTTTGATCGTCCTCTAATTTTGTTTTCTGCTGCATAGATACTGTGCGGTCGCCTTCGGCAGTGTCACCCAAGACAATAACATTTTCTATGTCAGGAACTAGAACTTCATTTCCTTCTTTGTCACGCTTAAAAATAGGATTTCCACGTTTATCGTGTCCTATCTTTTCTACCATAGCCATGAAAATATTATAATCTGCCATCTGACCGCTTTTAGCTTCTATGTTAAGTTGTTCCTTTGTTTTTTTCTGCAAAAAAAGTACTGAGGTTTGAGTCCCGTTACGTGGCTGGAACGTATCTGCATGTAAATCCAAACTTGCCAGAATAAGAGTGTTTTTTATAAGCCATTCACGAATATAGCCTAAGCCCGGCGAACCTAATATACTATCAGGCAGCACAATCCCCATTCGCCCACCAAACGTTAATAGCTGAACACAACGCTCTATAAATAATATCTCAGGAGGTACAGAGGATTGCAACCTATCTGTTTTTACCCAAGTTCCGCTTTTATTTTTATTTTCCCATATATAAGCAAGTTCATATTGTTTTAGTATACTTTCGTCTTTTATTGGTATCTTACTGCCAAAAGGTGGATTTGTAATAATTACATCAAAAAATCCGATACCTTCGTAAGACCTAATATCAGATTTCTTTACCCTCAACGCTTCAGATAATTTACTCTTAAACTCGTCACTCCATTCATGAGGTGGTAGCAATGAATTTGCCTGCAAAATATTACCACTTCCATCATTGTTCATAACCATATTCATTTTTGTGGCTTTTACAAGATCTGGGTTAATATCAAAACCATAAAAGTTACTGGCTGCCATTTCGGACACCCTATCTTGAAAAGCTCGTAACTCATCGTTATTCCATTCATTTTTTATCTTACCAATATCCTGAGCAAATTGATTTTCAAGTTCAGCCATGACATGTGTCATAGCCATAACAAGGAAGCCCCCTGTTCCACATGAGCTGTCAAGTACCTTTTCATCTATTTTAGGATTTATCATTTCAACTGTCATTTTCATGACGTTACGTGGTGTGAAAAATTCACCTCTGTCGCCTCTCAGATTTGCGCCAACGATTTCTTCATATGCTTTTCCTTTAATATCTATTCGAGTATTAAGGAGACTATATTTTTGTAACTCACTAACTATGTAGGCTAAACTACGTGGGTGCAGCTTTATTTCGTCATTGGAGTCAAAAATTTTACCATGCTTCTTTTTCACTCGCTCAAAGATTTTCGAAATTCTACTTTTAACAGTTAATTGTCCGTCGGAATTATTTCTTTCACTCGACCTTGCATAAAATTCAAGCGGTTTTGGTATATCACGTACATCTTCTAATTTGCAAAAAATAACTTTTAATAGTTCAAAAAATGCAGGTTGTTTTTGCATACCATCATTAACGTGAATATGATTATGGCATGTCCTAAATACAAATAATAAATTATCTCCAGAAGCATTTTTCAATGTATTTCGTTTTGGGCGGTCAATATCGTCAAGATTACCGTCAGCTGATGGAATGTCGTTATAATCATCAAATGTTATTTGGCCTTTCTCGTTTGTTACTTTTCTAAATACAAATTTTTGAATGCCATTTGTCCACATACCCCATTCGCAATTAGGACAAGCTGACATATATGATTGTAACTGTCCTATTCCGTCCTTTGCATTTCGAGCCTCAATTGTCTGTTTTTTACATTCTATAATAATCTTGATATTCTCCTGCAATTGACTTTGGCATTCTTTATCAAACAACACAATATCAGCTCGTGGTTTATTAGAGCCTAAGTTTAGGGTATATTCAATCTTTATTTGCTTTAAATTATATTTGTGTTCGTTGACCAATCGTTTCTCAATGGTTTGACGCACATATTCCTCAGGAGAATCGTTCCTAAATTTTCCATCTATATAATCACATACTTTTCCTTCTGGTATGGAAATCACTTTAGTCTCAGCCATTTTCTTTCCCTCCACTGTGCTTATTAGGTTTTATATAACACACTATGTCCGATAAGTCACAATTAAGGGCGTAACAGATCCTCGCAAGCACATCAAAATCAGGACGCTTAATACTATTTTTACAATAAGTGTTAAGCTGAGTTCGTTGAAGATTTGCTTTTTCAGCAAGAAAATTTTTACTAATATTCTTACTTTTCAAATATTCATCAATTGTAATCTCGAAGTGACCATAATCGACTTGATAACTCATTTTAACACCTCCATTTTTAAAATATAACATACTAAAGCGGATATGTACAGCTGTAATTATATGCAGGTGTACATATCCGTTTGTATCACTATTGTGTAATTTCTCCAACCCCCATAAAGGTTTCAACCATGAGCATTGCACCTATATTATCGCAGGAGATAGAGCGCAGCATGTCTGTGAGAAAAACAATGCTTTTTTCAGAGTTTGTTACAATCAGCGCGCTTTCCAAAGACATCCCTCCCCCTGCGGCATGCGCTATGATATATTAGACTTGTTCGATAAGCTGTTAGCGGTTCTATAGTGCAGTGAAGCCTGACCACCACGTCGCTACGCGCCACCCCTCAAAGGGAGGGGAATTAATCAACCATGTACATCTTATTCCCCTCTGTGGAGTAATGTCAACAACTTAAGGGACTGTGGTGAAAACGCACAAGAAGCGACGGCAAAGATTGTGGAAAAAGCGAATTGACAAATGGGGAATTGCCCCAATAATGGCAAAAAACGGGAGAATTTGC
>JAVBKA010000006.1:0-7387 GCA_031546715.1 Oscillospiraceae bacterium
AACAATTTTTCCGCACTCTGGACATTTGTAAAAATAACGGTCATTTTTCATAATAGCATCTCCTTATAAAATATATGGTTTCGCAAATCTATATTATGATACGCTAAAACTTCACAATATTGTAGTAATCTTTAAAACTCTGTACTCAGTATAACATTTACTCTTTAAGATTGCAATCATAATTTATAACTAAATTGACTTTTTTCCGATGTGCTGTATAATATATCCATAAAATTATAAAAAAGCGCAAAACGGACTGGTTACAGTCCGTTTTGTTATACCATACAACAGCCGCATAGCGGCTGTCAGCGCAGCTGACAAATTGTCGAAGACAATTATGTGTGGTTCAATGTTCTCTCAGGCGTCGGAAGCTTCGCTTCCGCTAACGCCGTGAGGTTATTATACTACTCGCTCTTAAAAGCGTTTAGTATTAATTAATGTTCACGCTGATATTGTCTGTCCCGTGAGCCTCAAACTCCGCCAAATATTCTCCGACTCTATCGTTTAGGTTCTCATTGTCTGATGCGCTGCCTTCCACCGCCAAGTCACGGCGGGCAAGCTCCTCGGCAAGGATTTCAAAGAATATGACGTCCTCATAATCTACAATGGCTTCATGTATTCCGCCTTCAATGAAGGCTCTGGACGGCACTGTATTCCCATCATGATTTTCAAACAATGAGTTCATGCCAAGCTCTTTGCACGCACTAAAAACGGCAGATTCTACGATGTCATAATCCTCAATGCGGTCATCTCCGCGGCAGGAATTAACAACCCAATTTCCAATATACACAAGGTCAAGCATACGGCGGAACTGTTTGTTTGTAAGCTCTAGCTTCATTGCATCACCTCCAGTGTGAATACTCAAACAGATTATACACCAAAAGTCCGCAAATTACTAGTAGGATTGTAAAAATTCAATACAATGGATTTTTTTAGTAAAAAATCACCGTGCATATTACATAAGTGACTACAATCAGCATCCCCAAGGCGATTGCGAGAATTTTCCCCGGCAATCTGGCGTAATTAAGACCGCCGTTTGAGCCGAATCTATCCTCCACCAAAATTGCAGGGTCTTCGGGGTTATAGTAAAACATGCCCAAAATCCAGAATCTGTCGTCACCTCGGCTCATTGACGGCTGAGCCATAGGATGTCCCGCGGCATAACGGTCTGCGTTGGTGACCTTGGGCTTTAGCTTGCAGCCCCCTTGCCCCACATGGGTGTAGAGAGGAATAATCGGCAATATAAAGCCCGCCATGAGAATTACGAAAATTATCCAAAAGCTTGAACCGTCCATAATATTTATTCCAAAGGACGTGGGAACCATAAATGCGCAGAAGCCTGTCATCAGAAGGGTATAAAAGCCCAGCATATGCCCCATTAACCGCCTGTACAAGCGATGCTGTGCAAAACTCAAGGCTGCATCCTCAGTGTTGACTTGAAGCTTCATTTTTAAAACGGCGACATTTGAGAACAGCATTGTCAAAAGCATTGCGAGGTTTATAAGTGGGAACGTCATAAGTAGCAGGTAGCTCTTGTTCCCCCATGCGTCAGCTTCCATTTGGGCGTTCCAGTGGGTGGGAATAACGTCGGGAATGCTTGGGTACTTGTAAAATGCGTAAATAACCATGGCGACCGTTGCTACTATACCCACAATGTACCAAATCCACGGAATATCCTTGAGCTTCTGGCGAGCTACAGCTGACCGCGTTTCAGTCATAGATGAGCTGTCAACCTTCCAACCCTTGCTCTCTTTTAGGGATTTTGCTCCCTTGTAGCATGGATAATAGGCTAAAAAGGCGGCAATCAGTGCGAAAAACGGAAAGTACAGGGTTGCCATCAGTGACAGGTCAGGCGCAATTACGTACTGCGCCACCGCAATGCCCAAAACAACTGCAAAATACACAATTATCAGAACCCTGTACTTGATTTTAATCGCTTTTACCTCTGCTTCATTGTGAGCCGAGGTGGGCACACGGATGCCAAACAGCAGAGATTTTCTGATAATGTTTGGCGTTGCCATCATTAGAACTCCGACTAGCACAATTAGAGACAAATTTGTTATAAAAAGTATTAAATCCAGCTCATCCATTATTGTCAGCTCCTTTAAATTTTACCACGGATAATTTCCAAACATCCTGAGTATTACGACAAAATCGAACTGTAGAGCCTACTGCAAAGCTCGTTAAACTGCTCCCTTGTAACGCCCTTGCATATCGCCTGTGCCACCATTGGGGTTAGCTCCTGCTCTAGCTGCTGCATTATATTGCCCATCTCAGGGTCTTTTGCGGAAATAGATGCGCCGCTTCGCCTATCCATTACAATGAAGCTTTCATCTCTAAGCATTGCATAGGCTTTGTTTACGGTGTGCAGATTTACGCCGATATCTGCGCTGAGCCTGCGTACCGAGGGCAGCTCCTCCCCTTTTTGCAGTGCGCCAGAGGCTATGCCGATTACAATTTGGTTGTATATCTGGGTATAGATTGGGGTATCAGCATCGAACACTATTTTAATGACCATGTTCTCACCACCTGTCATAGTTGTAATATATAATATATAACAACTATGACAAAATGTCAATAGGTGTACAAAATAAAGTCAGAAACAGCATAGCCGTTTCTGACTTTATAGTTCTATAGATTATTCAAACATCATCATGTCAACATATTCGCCTTGGAAGAAGCCGTCTCTGGAAAGCTCAATATATTCAACCTGCTGAACTATCTTTTTCATGTTCTCAAGGTTTTCGCAGTCTAAAAGGGTGGACATACAGCCTTTTCCCGAGGAATTTCCAATGGTTACGACCCTTTGTTCAAGGCTTTTTGGCAGCATTCCGATTTCCGTTGCACTGGAAATGTTCAAGTAACTTCCAAAGCCGCCCGCAAGGTACACTTTTTTTACCTCGCTCTCAGCGATTCCGTAATAATGAAGCAGAGTGTTAATCCCCGCCCTGATTGCCGCCTTTGCAAGCTGAAGCTCACGGATATCCTGTTGGTTCATGTAAACCTTGTCCGTCAGGGTCAAAACTTCATCTTCAAAATATCCCGTTTCGTCAATGCGACCATGTCTTAAAAGCTCGGCGACCATATCAAGGAGACCTGAACCGCAGATACCGATTGGGTCACTATTTCCGATTACGGTGAAGCTCTCTGCGCCGTTTTCAATTTTAAAATGGTCAATAGCACCAGCCACACCACCCATGCCGCATTTTATATGACTGCCCTCAAATGCTGGCCCTGCCGCCACGGAGCAGCAAATCAGCCGCTTTTTGTTACCAAGAACGATTTCCCCATTTGTGCCAACGTCAATGAGCAGAGAAATTTCCTCAGCGTCATACATTTTCGCCTCTATTACCCCTGAGACGATATCACCGCCCACATAGCCTGAGATTGCGGGGGCAACTACGACCTTCGCCGTATCGGTGAGACATAACCCCAAGGTCTGGGCGTCTGTTTGCAAAAGGTCAGTAAAAAGAGGGGTAAAGGGTGCGAAGGCAATAGATTTTGCTTCATACCCAAGAAAAAAATGCGTAATTATAGTATTTGCGGCAATTACGGCGCAGGATATTTTTGATGTATCCTCAACAAGCTGATTTATCAGTGAATTAAGCTGATTCACTAGCATATTGCGCAGCCGCTTAGTGCCGTCAGGATTGTCTATGGTAAATTGTATACGGCTGATTACATCGTCCCCGTACTGCTTTTGGCAGTTTATGGCACCTATAGTGCCGAGCAACGCCCCACTTTTAAGGTCTAAGAGGTACATTGCAATAGTCGTTGTACCAATATCCACGGCAATACCCAGTTCGCCCTCTGCAACGGGCTTTACCACATTTAAGATACTTTCTTTACCGTCATAAAGCTGAATATGGGGCGCAAGGGCTGCATTGGGGAACAGCTCTAAGTCCGACGTTGGCTGCAAAAAGCAGGCAAGACGAACTCCCGCCGTCAGCTCGGCAGTTGACAGCAATTTTTTTTCTTGGTCGCTGAGAGGCTGAGAGGTTTTTGCGGTAATTTTGCACTTTCCGCATATTTTTTTTCCGCCGCAGGAAAATGTTACGTTACAGCCCTCTAAAACGTCTATAAGAGACTGCCCGTTGAGAACCTCAACGGGCAGACTGTCAATTTTTATAATTGTATTATGCACGACAAAGTCTGAGAGCCTCATCAGCGGCTGAAGCAGCGTCTGGTGCATATCCGTCTGCGCCTATGGACTTGCAGAAAACATCTGTAACAGGTGCTCCGCCAACCATAACCTTAATTTTATCATGTACTCCCGCAGCGTTGACAGCGTCTACAACCTCTTGCATAGTGCCCATTGTAGTGGTCAAAAGTGCTGAACAGCAGATAACCTTGCAGTTTTCACTAATTGCAGTTTCAACAAATTTTTCGGGAGGAACGTCAACTCCAAGGTCAACAACCTCAAGGCCCTTGCCTTCAAGCATCATACGTACTAGGTTTTTGCCGATATCGTGGAGGTCGCCGCGAACTGTTCCAATGCAGACCTTACCGGCAGAGACTGCTCCGGCTTCTGCAAGTAGTGGCTTTAGTAGAGCCGTTCCAGTATTCATGGCACGGGCGGCAACTAATACCTCAGGAACGAAAACCTCGTTGTTTTTAAATTTTCCGCCGATGATATTCATGCCAAAAAGTAAACCCTGCTCCAAAATGTCCTTTGCGGAGATGCCCTCTGCTATCGCTTGCTCAACAAGCTCCTTGACGACCTTTGCTTTGCCTTTTTGAAGCTGTTCAGAGATTTCGTTTAACAATTCCATGATTTTTGCTCCTTACATATTTCGTTTATTTTTAAACTCTATCGGGCTGACATCAGTTACACGCTTAAACACCTTTGTAAAGTAGCTTTGATCTTCAAAACCCACCTCAGACGCTACATCTACAATGCGCATATTTTTTAGCAGCAGCTCCTTGCTTTTTTCAACTCTTAGCTTATTCAGATAATCGTTGAAAGTGCAGTTCATCTCCTGCTTAAAAATCTTACCAAAATACGAAGGGGACAAAAACACCCTCTTCGCCACATCCTCCAAGGTTAAACGCCCCGCAAAACCTTCGTGAATGTATTTTGTCGCCTTTCTAATGACATTGAAGTGCTTAATATCCTGATTTATAAACACACTGTCAATAAGGCTGGACATGCTTTCTGAGATTAAAAAACAAAGTTTGTCAATATCAGTAACGGCTTGCGCCTTTTCAAAAAACTCACAGCTTAAAAGCAAGGACTGTTCTGTGGACGCTCCCGCAAGCATTGCCGCTCGCGACATTAGCACCAATAGCTCATACACTCTAACCTTAATTATTCCAAGCTGGTTGCCCGAATTAAAAAGAATGTGCCCCAAAATAGCGTTCAAAAGCTCTTGGGATTTCTTTTTGTCAAAACCTGCGATGCTTGAAAGTAGCTCCTGCTCAATGCCAAATGGGTATTCCGTCAGCTTAGTCCCCGATTTCAGCTCCATAATATATCCGCTGATTTGGCTTTGAATACGCTCCGAGGTTTGAGATTTGCGCATTGCGTTGACGTTTGAGACATTGTTCATGAAGCCAACTGCCATAAAAAGTAATACCGACAGGTAATCCACCTTTTCAGGCTTGACATGGGGGATTTTCCGCACAACGTTTTTGACAGTCTTTGTAATCGGACGGTTCAGCAACTCCGCAATATCAGTTTGCAGAAAATCGTCATAGTCAACCATTAAAAATGGTCCCACCGTGATTTTCGCCGCACTGCCCTCTTCTCCGAGAATTGGGGAAACAAAAAACGTCAGCCCTGTGGGGCAAAAGTAGATATACTTTCCTCCGAAGCGTTCAGCCTCAGTCATTCCGTATAGATGCGCCCCGACACAGCCATCCTTCGGCAGCTTTAATGCGGTGCACAGTTCACACGATGCGCAGCCATATCCAAACTCATCAAAAATTACACCCTTGTTGTCAGAAACCGTACAACCAAGTTCTGTTGAGTGAGAGAATGCTTTGGCACACTCTGCCGCAAGTTTTTGGTCAAAGTTACCTGCATACTCGATCATAGTGCACCTCTTCTGTATATTAGCATATAACGCTTGCATTTGCTTGTAATTCTGCGCTTTCTTTGGTAAAAAGAAGCTAGGTTTTATACCATCGCTTTATTTTACATATTATAGCGTGAATATACAAGACTATTTTTCTTACCATTGCTATAATCATGTTATCATACACCTTCGCAGCAGATTGCCTATGCTTACATGCTGCCTTGGTAACTGTCTTATGCTTGAGTCTGCGTAATAAGACGGATATTAATCTCAAATAAAAATTGAGACAAAATTTTATGCCGACGCAGCGGCGGAACGGAATTTATTATGAATATGAAAAATTGGTTTGACAGCATTTGTGTAAACGGAAGCACTAAGACAATGCCTATTTTATCCTTCCCCAGCATCACACTTATGGACATCAGCGTTAAGGAGCTTATTTCCGACCCTGAAATTCAGGCAAAGGCAATGAAGCTGATTGCTGACCGCTGTGACACACTGGCTTCCGTCAGTATGATGGACTTATCCGTTGAAGCCGAAGCCTTCGGCGCAACAATTCGCTTCTCTGACGACGAAGTTCCAACTGTTATCGGTCAGCTAGTGGGCGATATGGACGCCGTTGAAGCTTTAAAAGTCCCTGAAATTGGCGACGGACGTACTGGTCTATACGTCAACGCACTGGAAAAAGCGACTAAGCTGATAACCGACCGCCCAGTATTTGCTGGAGTTATCGGACCATACTCCCTAACAGGACGCTTAATGGATCTCAGTCAGGTTATGATGCTTTGTTATGACGAACCTGAAACTGTCCATGCATGTCTTGAGAAAACTACCCAGTTTATTATCAAGTACGCAAAGGCATTTAAGGCAGTGGGCGCAAACGGTCTGGTTATTGCAGAGCCAGCGGCTGGTCTGCTCTCTCCCGCACTTAACGAAGAGTTTTCTGTCCCATATGTGAAAAAAATTATCGAAGCTGTGCAGGACGACACTTTTGGTATTGTTTACCACAACTGCGGCAACACAATTCCGCTTATTAACTCAATTCTATCCTTGGGCGCATCTGCTTACCACTTTGGTAACGCAATCGACATTTCACAGATGATGACTCTTGTACCAAGCAATGTCATTGTAATGGGTAATGTTGAGCCAGCAGGACAGTTCAGAAATGGCACGCCTGAGTCTATTTACGCTGTTACAACAGAGATTTTGAAGAAGTGCTCGCATTATAAAAACTTTGCTATCTCCTCCGGCTGTGACATTCCTCCGCTGTCACCATGGGCAAACATCGATTCGTTCTTCAAGGCAATCTCAGATTATTACAAGAAGTAACTCGTATGCAATTATTAGACTTGTTCGGTAACCTGCACCTA
>JAVBKA010000107.1:0-2899 GCA_031546715.1 Oscillospiraceae bacterium
ATCCTCCAAAAGATGTCTAATGTCTCTGAGTACGCTGTCGTGCCTCCGTTCAAACGTCTCAGCTACCTGCAAACTATCGCAGAATGCTTGTCCGTTGCGCTCGTATAGGCAGTATTCGGAGTTTAGCTGTAGTTTTGTCATGGCTTTAATGAATACTAGGTCGGTAACTACGGTATGCATGTCTCTTTTTCAGCCAAGCAAAAACGTCCTCAGCATTAAAAAGAAAACTTTTACCGTTTGGGCGCATAACTTCAAGCTCGTTTCGGTCAACGCCCTCCATAAGTGTCGCTCGGCTGATGCGAAAGGTCTTCAAGGTTTCCCCAGTAGTCAAGATTTTGGGGATTGATATGGTTACGGTTACATCGGTAAGTGGTAGGCGTGGCATTTCAATTCACCCTTTCATTTTTGATTTGTTATATCAAGAATTTTACAAATGCTTGTGATGATTTTAGGTGGTTGACGTTGACCTGTCCAAATCTTTGCTAAATAGCCTGGGTCAACGTATTTACCTGTATCTTTGCATACTTGCTTGATTAACCAGTTTTGCGTCTTGTTAAGTTCCAGAAGTCTTTGTTTAGCCTTTAACCCTAATGGGCAAAGCTGCTTTCTTGTATCCAATTTATCCACCTCCCCCTATAAGTAATAGTTGACAAAGTACAACCAGTTGTACTATAATAAAAATAGTTCAACGAATGGTACAGTTGCATTATAGTACCGCACTTGGAACACGTCAAGGGTTTTGTTTCGATGCTTGAACATTTTGACAAAATAGATAATTAGAGGTGTTGTTATGGCGATACTTTTTAGCAAAATAAACAATCTTTGTATTTGTAAGGGAATCTCTATAGGGAAAATGTGCGGAGAAATCGGAATCAGCAGGGGAAATCTGTCCGAATTAAAAATGGAAAGGATTAAAACACTATCCATAGAAGCTCTAACCAAGATTGCCAACTACTTCGATGTTCCGATAAATTACTTGCTAGGACAAGCCCCCTTTACGTACTGGGAGGAAGTAGATACCAACCGCAAAGAACTGCTGAATGAAATGTGGCTAAGTGAAGAGTTGATAACAAAAATACTTGGTGACGGACCGCTTGAAAACGTTGACACCATTGCGTTTATTAAGTTCATTGATAGCACAGCGAAGAGCATAGATTTTGTAAACGGGCGTTTCAATATTGTTATGAAGCCATGGACAGAAGGTAAGGACAAGCTACTGTCATCTGATGGTAATGACACCTTATCCAGCACGAAAAAAAAAGCCCCCGTCATTGATGACGAGGACTTAAAGTTTGCTTTATTTGGAGATACAGATATAACAGATGATGTCCTTGAGGAAGTCCTGCGTTTCGCTAGATTTGTAAAAGAACAAACTACAAAGGGATGAGGCAAAGGTTATGGATGTTTTAGAGCTTTTTAGGATTGCCGATACAGAGGATATTCCTGTTTTCTACTATCCATTACCGTACACATCATCCTGCTCAATAAACAGCGGGCTAGGCAAAAGTGCCATTGGCATTGATTGCTCAAAGATAACAACACAGGCTGAAGAACGAGAAAGACTTGCACATGAACTGGGTCATTGCGTTACCGGTAGCTTCTATAATCAACATAGCACTGCTGATTTGCGAAGCAAGCATGAACGCAACGCTGATAAGTGGGCAATTACTAAACTAATGCCATTTGATGACTTAATATGTGCGTTCAAGAAGGGGTTTCGGGAAGTTTGGGAGCTTGCAGAACACTTTGATGTGCCAGATGACTTTGTGCAAAAGGCACTTAAATTGTATGAACGGAATATACCACATGAAGACGACTAACTGATTGGAGGTTCAAAATGGCTACTGCAAAAAAGGTATGCGACACTTGGGAAGTCCGAGAGTTCTACATGGACGATGCCGGAAAGAAACACGAAACACGAAAAAAGGGATTTGCAACCAAACGTGCTGCTCTTGATTGGGCTTCGGATTGGAGAGCACGTCATGAAGGAATAGGTCGTCACATTGATAAATGGTCATTGAGCGCATATTTGGACGACTGGCTCAAAGAAAAAAAGCGACAGCTCTCACCTACTACTTACGCTGGGTACGATAACAATGTACAGAAAATCAAAGTAGCAATAGGTGACATACCATTAGTAAAATTAAAACGTACACACATTCAAGAAATGCTAGATACTGAGTTTTTAAAAAACAAGTCTCGCACCGTTCAATATACGCAGCGCACACTCCACGCAGCTTTGGAAGATGCCGTAAGAGATAATTATTTGGAGCGAAATCCATCAGATTATATTAAAATTTCACGTGATGATACTCCTTTTCAGGCAAAAATACTTTCGCAAAATGAAATTAGTGCAATTCTGGGGGCAATGCGGAAACAGAACCATACATTGTACCGTTTTACCTTGCTTTGCCTATCCCTCGGATTAAGGCGTGGCGAGGCGTTAGGTTTACGGTGGACAGATATCGATTTAGATACTGGCATAGTTTGCATACAGAATAATTACACTGTTGCAAACGGAACAATTGTCGAACGGAAAACAAAAACACATTCAAGTAATGCAAATCTAGTTTTGCCACCGCCTGTTCTCGCTGAATTAACAAGTAAACGTGACGAGTTGATGAAGCAAGGCAAAATAGAGAAATATGTGTGTGGAATTGACGGTATATTGCCACGCCCTGAGGCTATTAGTAGAAAATGGGGCGAATTTCTGAAGGTAAATAATTTTCCTCAATGTCGTGTGCATGATTTGCGTCACAGCTATGCAATGATGCAAAAAGCCGAAGGCGCAGATTTAGACACGCTTAAAAGACTTATGCGACATAGCAAGCTAGGCATTACATCAGACCTATATCTTCATGATGCGAATACCACAATAGAGAGAGAGAGAGAGAGAGAG
>JAVBKA010000113.1:0-18775 GCA_031546715.1 Oscillospiraceae bacterium
GTATCACACCACGAAAAGGAATCAAAGCGTTGGGAGGACAATTATAACAACTTGTATCGCCAGCACGTACAACTAAAGAGAGGTAAAGGCTTGGAAATATAGGCTTGTTGTTCGATTCGTCTGTCCAATCAGTCAATGGACAAGGTAGGTTTTGTGGTGGCTCTGCTCCTGCATCCCCGACCTCATCCAGAGAATAGATTGGAAAAGCCTAATTTTCCTTGTACGTAAAGGATTTTGAAACATTGTCATCTAAAGCGGCAACTTGATTGAATATGCCGTTTGATATGACATGCTCTACCGTTTCGCCTGTTACCTCTGAAATGTGTTCAAGCCATTTGCAGACGGTTTCGTCAAGTTCGATTGTGAATTGTTTCATAAGAAATTCTCCCTCTGTATATTTATTTTGTTTTTAGAGTATATGCACTCTAATATTAACACATAAATAATATAAAATCAATAGAGTGTATTCACTCTCAAAAGAAAGTGTGGTAGAATGGAGAATAAGCTAAAACAAGATGTTCCTATCGGGCATAATCTAAAAAAATACAGGCAAGCGGTCGGACTATCGCAAGAGGACGTTGCCGCAAAACTTCAAGTGCTTGGGCTTGATGTTCCACAAAAAATCATTTCAGAAATTGAACTTGGCAAGTACAGCATTCGGGTTAGTGTGTTGTTAGCGTTTTCGGATATTTACGGAGTTCCTGTGCAGGATTTCTTTGCCTATTTAGAGCGTTATGAGCTGTAGAAAAGAACCGTTAGTTGTGGCTGTATTAGGAGTTTATGTAGAATAACAGTATTTATATTTTGTACAGGAGGGATGATTAATGGGTAAACAAAAAATTATGGATTATATAAGCGAAGAATTGTCATTAATCGAACAAAAAATAGCATTAGATTTTGTCGATTATTTGACAAATAACGAAATGGAATTTGTTAAGGGTGACGGTTACTGGAAAGATAAAATTTATTATATAATTAGGTTTAATACTGAATGTGTATGTTTTATTGCAATAAAAGACCCCGACGATAAAGGTAATCATTGGACAGTTTGGTCAGATGATATGGATTCAATTTTCATGAAAGATTATCCGATAGAACATGGACTTAAAGAAATAGCTTGGAAGCATGTTGATGATTGCGGTAATTGTGGCTCATGTAGTGGTGGCCGACACAAAGTTATATTCGGTAAAGAATTTGAAAAAGTTTGTGGGTGTACCTTTAGAATTGATAACCCTAACGCAGAGGATTTACAATTTATGAAAAAGATGGTCGAAATAAGAAAGAAATACTTAACCACACAGTATAAGCATTTCCAAACTCACTATACCACAAAGCAGTAGAACGTAATTACCAATATTTTGAACGATACTAAAATAATAAAAACACAAAGGCTCGGTATATCAATGATATATCGGGCTTTTTTCATTTCTAAAATCTTAGGGTATATAGTGAAAAATACCGTCCCACCGTCCCAAAGGCTGATAAACAGGCACTTTACGTGGGACGGTTAGTATATTTGGGACGGTTGTTTTACTATTTCAATAAGAATATCGGTAACAGAAATAGGTTGACAAGATACACCTACAGGGATTACTCAAAACGTAGAGGATTTACTCCTTTCCGATTTAGCTCGGAGTATGCTTTCAAACTCGGATTTTATAATGATGCTAAATCAAGCCGCTTCGGATAGGACTGTTCTTGCAGAGCTACTTACAATAAGTAATCAGCAGCTAGACTATGTAACAAACGCTGATGCAGGTCAAGGACTCTTATTTGCAGGGAAAGCAATAATTCCGTTTATAGACAAATTCCCGACAGAAACTAAGCTCTACAAGATGATGACCACAAAGATTGAGGAGATTTCGTTGGAAAAAGACAGTAGCAGCTCTGAGGACAAGCTGACGTTTTAAATAGTACGCTTATTTTGACGGAGGGATGTGTAGTGAAGCAAACTATTAGTAGGGATACACTGGGGCGTGTGATTATATACGCAGTAATTGTAATGGCTGTTTTTTCAATTGGAGCGTTCTATAGCTTAAAAGGACAACTGGAGATGGAACTGAAATGTAATCAAGTGACCAATTGTAAAATCCAAACTTGTGTTTGCGAGGACGGTTTTGAGCTTCTAAATTTAAGCCCGACAGACTGCCGCACTAGTGAAAATAAATAATATGGAAAAAAATCAGCCTACATCAAATAACGACAATTCTGTCATAAATGCGGACAAAACTGGAATTGACAAGACATTTGTCAACTCTACGTTAGATACACTGGTAAAAACATCTATTGTAAGTGTCAAGCGAGGCAAGCCCAAAGTTAAGCAAATAAAAGAGAGCAACTTAGTACGAGCGTTGGAGAAAACGCTACCCTATGACAGCACGGAGCTGTCAGAAAAAACGGAGAGAGCGGCGGTGACACACGGCGTACGGACTGTAAAAACAGCCGCAAAATTAAGCGGTAAAGCCGTTAGTGGGGCGTATCGATTTGGTAAATACTCGTCAAAACTCAAAAAAGAGTAAAAGTAGGCGAGCTTACTAAGGGACAGGCAGGTCTAGAAATGCTCAAACGTGGAGGCGGTAAGCTTACCTCTTCGGGAAAATCTGGCGCACGTTCGGCAGCGCATACGATATCTCGCAACGTCAAAGATTTTGAAGGCTCTGACGACCTAGGTATACAAGCCATGAAGTCCTCTCGTGACAGCAGTATATATACATTTAAGGGTGCTAAGATTTTAACTCGCACTGGTGTCGATGCAGTCAAGGGCGGACGCTATGTAGTGAAAAAAGTCGGCTCGCTGCGAAAAATACAGATTAGCAAAATGAAAAATTTAAGAGCTGTGGATATATTAAAATCAGTCGGTAAAAAGTTAGTCTCAGCTCCTGTAATTATTAAAAGCGTTTCAATGTTTGGAGTGAGCTTACTTGGTATATTATTGGTGT
Source organism: Oscillospiraceae bacterium (assembly GCA_031546715.1). Taxonomy (GTDB): domain Bacteria; phylum Bacillota; class Clostridia; order Oscillospirales; family UBA929; genus JAVBKA01. Next base: position 2,940 of record JAVBKA010000113.1, read on the forward strand.
TAGTGCCGATTATTGGAGTGCTGTCAATAGTCCCGACGGTTGCGCTAAAATCAGATGAGCTAGAGCTAACCAAAGCTTACACATATATTACAGAGCTAGATGTCAATCTCCAAAAAGATATTCTCAGCGAGATGGGTACTTCGGAATACGATGTTTCCGGCACTATTCACTGTTATATTAACGGTGAGCCATCAAATACGTCTTTAATGAAAGTATACACAGATGCGGATTTACTGCTGATGTATCTTGATGCGAAGTATTCTGATTATCAGTTTAATGCTGTCAAACCAGAAATATTGCGACTTCATTCGCTGATGCACAAGGTTGAAACACACCACTGGACTTCGCTTGGGATTGGACATGTAGATATTAAGTTGACGACTAAGACGTTAGACGAGCTGATGGAGCAATCAAGTTTTCTGATTACGCCTAACGAAGCTGAAACACTGTCGGCAATGCGTGAAATTGGAGCATATGCCACGCTTAAAACTCTAGGTAGCCCTTTTCTAGATACGGACTGGCATACAGGACTAAGTTCGCGATATGGATGGCGCATACACCCAATAACTGGCGAAACAGACTGCCATGAAGCGTTAGACATTGCAATGCCCAGCGGAACGCCTATAAACGCTGTTATGCCGGGTATGGTAATTACGTCAGCATTTAACTCAAGTTATGGAAATTACGTTGTTATTAAGAATTCCAACTCAGAAACTACGCTGTATGCGCATATGTCAAGACGTCAAGCAACGGTCGGGCAAGAGGTCAAAATCGGTGATGTTATCGGATACGTTGGCACAACAGGCAGCAGTACAGGGAATCATTTGCACATTGAGTATAAAAAGGATGGGAACAGTTTTAATCCGCTGTTTTTCATAGCAAACGATATAAATTAATATTTTAGGAGTGGTACTATTGAGAAAAAATACTCAGGCAAAGATAACCGAAAAACAAAACGCTATTTTAGCACTAGAAAATCGAATTACGGCAGATAATGAAAGGCTAAGCATCCTTAAGAAAGAGCTGGATGAAATGGAAGCCCTTGAAATAATGGGACTTATTAAGGAATTGTGCATTTCGACCAGTGATGTTAAAAGCTATCTTGAGCAAATTAAAAAGGAGAGCGTTTCCATAAAACTTGGTGAGCCGGAAGGAGGTAGCCAGACGTGACGCTAGTGATAGCTGAAAAGCCTTTGGTTGCAGGGGAAATAGCGAAAGTACTTGGTGCTGCTAAGCGTGAAACTGGATATTATTCCGGTAACGGTTATTATGTGTCGTGGTGCGTTGGGCATCTGGTAGAACTTGCTGAACCTGACGACTATGACCCTGCACTGAAAAAATGGTCACTTGAAGCTCTGCCGATATTGCCAAAGCCATTTAAAACAGTTGTGTCAACGAATACTAAGCAACAGTTTGACGTACTGAAGGAGCTGTGCAAAAAAAGTGAAGTCACAGAGCTTGTGTGTGCCACTGACGCAGGGCGTGAAGGTGAGCTGATATATCGTTTGGTGTATGAGAAAATCGGTTGCAAAAAGCCTAGTAAACGGCTCTGGATTAGCTCTATGGAATCATCTGCAATTAGGGCTGGTTTTGAGAATCTAAAAGAACAGAGTGCGTACGACAATCTTTACTATGCAGCCCGATGCCGCCAAAAGGCAGATTGGCTTGTTGGTATGAATTTTTCAAGGCTGTATACCCGATTATATAACGCTTCGCTCGATGTTGGGCGAGTGCGAATACCAACAGTTAATCTGATAGTTGAACGGCATAAAGATATTGAAAGCTTTAACCCTCGCAATTATTACTCGATAGTTGCAGATATGGGCAGTTTTAAGGCATACTTGCAAGTTGACAGCACGGCTGAAGCGGATAGCCTCGTGGAGCGTTGTAAAACAGCCAAAGCTGAAGTTACTGAGCTTAAGCAAAAAGAAAAAACAGAGTATCCAGAGGCATTGTACGACTTAACAAGCCTCCAGCGTGATGCCAATCGGCTATTAGGGTACTCAGCTCAGCAAACGCTCAGTGTTGTGCAGAGCTTGTATGAAGCTAAACTTACTACATATCCACGCACCGACAGCAGGTATATTACTAAGGACATGGCTGATTCAACGAAGAATTTGATAGGTAAGCTTATTGATTCGGGTATTCTGAAAACTAATGTAGCGGATGTTTATGACAAATCTTGTGTTGATGTTAGCCGTGTAGTGAACGATTCAAAAGTAACGGACCATCATGCGATTATACCGACATCGAGTATTTCTCTTGAAAAAGTAGCTTCTTTGCCTACGGTAGAGCGCAGTATTTTGACGCTTATTGTGTACAGGCTTCTATCAGCTTTATACAAGCCATTTCAGTATCTTGCCACCAGTCTTACGTTGGATATAGCGGGGGCTATATTTACTGCTAATGGCAGAGAAATCAAGGACACAGGATTTACTGAAATCACTGCTAAGCTAAAAAGTGAGCTTACAGAGGTCTCGACCGAAGAAAAAGAACCAGATACAGAAAGCGTGGGTATACTGCCTCCGTTAGCTCAAGGAGATTCTTTGGATGTGAAAAACGTCACAGCGTTGCCCAAAAAGTCACCGCCTCCAAAACCTTACACTGACGATACTTTGCTTCATGCAATGGAATCCGCAGGGCGCACCCTTGACGATGAAAGTCTCAAAGAGGCCATACAAGGCTGTGGACTGGGAACTCCGGCTACACGAGCTTCAATTATTGAAATTGTTATTAACTCCGGGTACATAGAGCGGCGAGGCAAGCAATTGTTGCCGTCTGCAAAAGCTATCAGTTTTATGGGAATTGTTGAAGAACAGCTTAAATCGGCAAAGCTGACCGCAGAATGGGAAAAACGTCTGGAGGACATCAGCAAAGGCAAGGCTACTGAAAATGCTTTCATGGACGATATTGAAAAGTTCATATCTTCGGTCATTCAGACAAACAAACAGGGCGCTCATCCGGATAAGATGGGTGCCTTTTCTTCTGAAAAACCAGCTATAGGCACATGCCCACGTTGTGGGAAAAGTGTTGTTGAAACGCAAAAGTCATTTTCATGCGTAACTGGACAATATGGCTGCGGTTTTGTTATATGGAAAACCATCGCAAGCAAAAACCTTTCGATTGATCAAGCTGATAAGCTGTTAAAAGACGGCAAAACAGAGTTAATTACAGGGTTTACGGCTAAGAGCGGTAAGACGTTTGATGCGTATTTAGTTTTGGATGACAGTAAAAATGTCGTATTTGAGTTTGAAAAAAAATGATAGGGGGTTGAATTATGGATGAGCTTAATTATAAGAGCGGATATCTAGCACTTTTTAAAGCTGTGACGGATGCTCTGGATGTTTTAAAAACTGCAACAATTGATAGTGCAGACATCTTATATATAAAAGCATTGTTGCAAGCAGGGCAGTCGGCTGCTGAAGAAGCTTGCACAGATGAACCTAACTGAGCGCAATCACATTTTACATAAATGAGAGGAGAAAACACAATGCCAGACGCAAAACCACAAGCAACCAAAAGCCTGACCCAGAGAGCCACGGAAGGAATCCAGTCAATCGTTAGCAACAATCAGCTAAAGCCACTTCTGGACACCATGTCAAAGTTCCACGCATACAGTCTGAACAACAACGTCCTCATCCACTCGCAAAATCCTAATGCAAACAACTTAGCAAATTTCAATTCTTGGAAACAGCAAGACAGGCAAATCAAGGCAGGCGAGAAGAGCATAGAAATTATCGGTTTCTCGGAAAAAGAGGTTCAATCAGAAGTTCTGAAATATGATGCTCAAGGAAACGCACAGTTAGACCAGTCCGGTAAGCACATTAGTGAAACGGTCATAAAAAAGATTCCTGTTTATGAAACGTTCCGAGTTTTCGACGTTTCACAGACATTGGGAAAAGAACCTGCTAAAATACCGGTTTATGAGCAATCTCCAAAACTGGCTGAAACCGTCAATAAGTCGCTTCCAGATGTGACGAAATTCAACACTCCTGAGCAAAAGCTTGTTGCTGAAAGTGTAGCATACACAGTGTCCAAGCACTTCGGCGTAGATACTTCAAAAATGGATCTGCCCAATGTAGCAGCCTTGTCCTCAAACAAAGATTTCAAAGAATTGTATAGTACGCTTAATAAGATTCACTCTCAAGCTCACGATTTAATCTGGCGTATAGACGGCAAATTAAAGGAATTGCAGATTACACCAACGATGCAGCCTCTCCAAGCAGTACAGCAAACGGCAGCCGTTCCTGAGAAGCCTTCTATTAAAGCTAGGACTAATGAAGCCACGGCAGAGGCGGCCAAACGCAATGGTCAAGTACACGAGGAAAAGCAAAATTCCAAAGCTAAAACTAATGATAGGGGTATAGAATAAATGTTTACATTTGAAGAACTCAATTTATTAATGCTATATAGAAACGACTGCTCAACAAAAGCTTCTGTTATCAACGCAATGCAGGATAGCTTAGACCTTGTTGACGATATGGACATTTTTGAGGCGGTGGAGCGGTTTATTGAAAAATTGCAGCAAATGGACGATTTTGATATCGCATCAATTGATTTCTCTGATGTTCATGCAATCGTTGATGGCGGAGCGGAAGAAGCCTAAATTTAGACGTTTGGACGTCTTAATGTCTGAAAGTCTTGCGTATGGCTGGAACTGTGGAATTGTGGAAAAACCCGTAGATTTTACCACAATACCACAGACGGCTGCTGCACGGGAGGTACCGCATTGTTGTTTTGTTTGTTGGTGGAAATATTGACGTTTTTGTTGACTTTTTCGTAGCAATCCTATATAATAACAATGTAGAATAACTCTACAGGTAAATACTGTTCGCTAACCGAAAGCGACTCAAAAATATTCGGTTTGTAAATACCGTTCGCTAGCCGATGGCGACTCAAAAATGCTCGGTATGTAAATGTTAGCCCTGTCGAAAGATAGGGCTAACTTGTTTTAGGAGTGATTTCTTGGAGTTTAAGCAGGGTTTTGTTTATCACATTAGTAATGAGTATTTTGAGTTGGTCAATGATCCATACTTAATGCAGAATAAGGAAAATGGTAACCTAAGACCTACATATTTTTGTATGAAAGATGATCTTACGTCATTATTATGGGTTGTTCCAATGAGTACACGCATTGAAAAGTACCAAGCTATTGCAAATAAGCAAATAGAAAAACATGGTAGCTCAATTACTATTGTAATAGGAGATTATGTTGGCAGAAAAAATGCATTTTTGTTACAGAATCTGTTCCCTATTACTGAAAAATATCTGCATCATGTTCATACAATTAATGGAGCGCAAGTGCCTGTTAGCTACAAAACGCGACAGGAGATTGCAACTAAAATGAAAAGAATTTTGTTGTTACATGAGAAAGGAACGAAACTGATATTTCCTGACATAAAGCGCCTAAAAATGCTTATGTTATCTGAGTTAGCTGAAATGTCTATTGTAAATCCCCAGAGTTCATTGCTAAATTCACGACAGTCCATAATTGCACAAATTGCTGAAGCAAAAGAGGAGTCGCTTAAACGAGCATCAAACAGAGCAGATACCCAACCTCCAAAGAAAAGTAGAGAATTAACCGACTAATTTCAACAATACTTTGACTTTTCACGTTAAGGGGTGTAAAATACTAACCAAATAATAGAAATACAAAGACATCATTATTGAGAACACAAGGAGGCTACTCATGAAAACAAAACGCATAATTTCACTAGCAACATCTCTCATTCTATTACTCACTATGCTACCGATGAGCGCACACGCCGCTTCTGACGATGCGCCGAATCTGAACACAGCAAGCGCATGGGCACCAGTAAACATAAATATGGCATATCAAGCAGGGTTTGTACAAGCGGATTTACTTGACAATTACACTGCACCGATTACACGCATGGAGGCAGTTAAGCTGTGTCTAAATTATGCAGTATATGCTACAGGCAAGACTGCGGATAAGTTGCTTTCTGAACGCATGCTTGAGCGTAATCCAACACGATTTACCGATACATCTGACCCTGACATATTGGCGGCGGCAGCGTTGGGAATTACTGCTGGAGTGACCTTAACAGAGTTTGGTGTAAACCATACCTACACAAGAGAGCAGTCCGCAACATTGCTTCGCAACACATGCAGGATGCTGGGATATGTGGTGACAGAATTACCAACTGCCACGTGGGCAGACATGAATGCGGTTCACTCATACGCCTATGAAGCTGTAAATTTTGTAACCATAGAGAAAATTATGAATGGGTATGCGGGAGAATTCAGCCCCTTGGATACTTATTCTCGTGAAATGGCTATTACGTGTTTTGTAAATATGATGAAACGTACAGAAGTCAAGTCTAATGAGCCAACATATGACGTGACCACATTTGAGCCATCAAAAGAGGTTAAGGCATATGAACATGATGGTTATGTGAGCAGTAACGCACATTACATTGATCATGACGTTTCTTATAATATGATGAAACCGATTTTAGAAAATATTCGTATTTATATTGTAGATGGACAGTATTGGATGGATATAGACTATCCTGCGTTGCCTAATGGTTATCAATGGGGGTTAGATGTTTCTTTTTACTTGACAGAAAATGAAGAAACAGTAAAGACTAAGAACTACTTTGTTACACAGATGCAGAAATACCTTTTGGTCGATGGAGTTGAAGTGCGTGTATTTAACAATTTGCCATCTAGTGGAAAGGTTAGTATACCAATTGAGGGATTTAGCAATATTGATACAACAACTTCAAGCGTCGAAGTAAGCGTACGAGCCTCGATTGAAAGTACAAATTGGACTGAGCGGCATCATGAACAATCGGACTGCATATTTGAATTAAATAGTTGGCAAATAATTGGTGCTGAGCTCTCATATAAGCATTTGAGACCCGCTGTCCCGATTGCATATGATCACTTTAAAGTGTTTGATTTTGCGCATAAAGTAGAGTAAGACACAAAAAACATTATTGGAAAGAACAGTGAAAGCTGTTCTTTTTTTTGTAAAAAACAGGGGGAAATAACCATGAAACAAAAAATTCCGGCAATGCTAGCCACACTTTTGGTTAGCATTACATTTTTTCTTGCTACAGGTGCATCGCATACTGCCGAAGCATATTGGGAGTATAGAGTTTTTACAGATCACTTATGCAACACAAGATATATATCTTATGATTCAAGGGGTAACCAAACAGGAATGTATTATTCGGCAGGTTCATCGCATAATCCAACGATATATATCAGTTCGGATGGTTATGCTGGGAATATTGGTGTTGATGGGTCGGGCTGGAATGATTCGCCCGTTACTGGGACAATTGCTGGCAAAACCGTCACTTTGTCCACCACATTTCACGCTAACTACCGAGGAACACTCAGCAAATGGGTAGAACCGCCCCCGCCCCCCCCGGGATAATTTAATGTAAACAGCATATCGCCATCTAGCTATCAGCGTAACAGCCCAGCAACTGCGTATGTGTCGGTCACAAACACAGGCGGTCAGAGCAAAAGCGGCACAGTATACTTTTACGACCCTCAACGCACTCAAAGCAGATACATTTCGTTATCGCCTGGTCAAAGTACTACATTGACATTTATATTTCTTGCGCCCGGAAGCGGAAGCTTTACGCTGAGGGCGTCAGCAGATAACTCAATATCTCAGGGTTGCTCGGTTACTGGCACACCATACACGCCGCCTCCAGACAATGCAAACGGAGACACCATTACATGGAGTGAGACAGCGACACATCAGCCCACATATGACGGCATACCATACACATGTAACCATGCGTTTACATATAAGGCGGTAGTTACGCCATCGCTGACTCTTACGCCATCCACGCTCAAGAGTGGCTACGGCTTTGAAGTTGACGCACGTGGAAGTATCGTCATAACTCAAATTGCACACGGGGGCGACTGTACCAATTGGACAAGCCGTACTAATACTATTGCGCCAACACCACCGACCACTGCACAGATTAAAGTCGGTTGGACTGTAAATATGACCATGAAAGACAAGAGCGTTAAGACGCAGCCTGCGACTATAACATTAAGTAGAAAATCTACCACCGCCACTCTTTATACATGGGAAGCTGCACAGAATCCAATCAGTGAGCTGAAGCTAAGGAAAATCTATACCAATGTAGAGCTTACCGGTACTAAAACTAATCCAAAACAGCACAACGTCACGCTGGCTCTTACCGGAGGCGGTATCAGCTCACGCAGTCTTGGATTTGATAAGTTGCTGGTGAAGCAGATTACGATTAATGGTGACATGTATGAGGATGATCATACTGGATAGCTTGCAGATAAGAGGCGCGCTTGCCGCCTCTTATCTGTTTGTGATTTTGACAAACATGAGGAGGTGATGTATAATTGTGAAGAAACTATGGGTGCAGATAAAAGAATGGTTCGATCTTGATTCTTCATTCCCGAATGTTGAAGGACCAATAAAGATAATACTTATTTTTGTGCTGATAACATTAATTTTTCAATTAATAACATTCTTTACGTGAAGGTTGTTGTTTAGGGGTGACAGAGTATGGGCAAGTTAAAGGTTGATAGTAAAAGTATTTGGATGATGCATAGACCTTTTGTATATATGTTTATCATATATATTATTGCTTTCACTTATTCCCGTTTAAATAATAATTACATTTCAAAGCTAATGTTTTATGGATACACAGCGATATTTATTTTTTACATGATTTCAATAATTGCTGCTAAGAAAAATTTTATTCCCCATAGCCTAGGATCATTTTATTATCAAAAACACCCTTTTTATCAATGTCGACAAATATATCAAGTAAAACAAAAGAAACCGCAGTTGAATTGTCAAGAGATTATTGAAGCATTTGAAACTGGAGGTATGATTGATGACTTGGAAGCGGGCTTGTACAAAACAATTACTCATAAAGTGGTTCTATTAAAATTGAAAAAAAACGATAGTATTAGCGGAATAAATAAATTACCTAAGCCGATTTATTTGAGTAGCTTAGACGTAGTAAGAAAACAGTTAATTGGAAAAAGCTGTTGCGACTGTGTTAACACAGTGTGTAAGTATAATGACCCCAAAAAACTTACAAATCTGAAGCGCAAAAAAGAGTTCTTTTTTGTAACCTTTGAGAAACTATGAATTCAACGCAAAACAAAGCGGAGGAGCAATCCTCCGCTTTATCTATGCAGAAGGAGGATTGAGAAATGACAGTTGGAATGCTTGGCGATGCGCATGTGCTTGAGCGACTTTCGGCAATGCTGCAAAAGTACAAAGTCGAGCTAGAGCAAAAGAACTACATGACTGCGGACGATGTTGGAGATGCGCTAAAGACTAGAACTGACATAACATCAGTAATTGTTGCAGAACGTGCCTGCGAGTATGCAATTGGCGGGCGAAATGAGGTTATAGAGAAAATAAGGTCATATGATGAAAAAGTAAGAATTTTATTTTGTTTTCAGAAATCCAATCCTAACAGACAATTTCGAGACTATTGCTTTCCATATCATGTGACAGACTTCTTTGTGCCGGATAAGGATGGCAGTGTTGACATACCGGATATTGCGAGAGCTGCGCTGAAAGGGCGGCTGAAATCTATTGAAGAAGAGCTTCCGCCCATCAACAAGAAATCCGGACGCTTGTTTAACGCTTTGGGAAAGAAAAATGCTGAGGCTGAAGCCTGCAAAAAGAATGCTTTAGAGGAGCTGGTTGCACAAGTGCAGCCAGCTCCTTCTGCTGTCCATACAGATGAAGTGGTCGTCGTGGAGAAGCCTGTGCCTCGTGAGATAATCGTTGAGGTACCATATGATGTAATCGTTGAAAAGCGTGTCCCTCGTGAAGTGGTAAAGGAAGTGATAGAAGAGGTTATTATAGAAAAGCGGGTTCAGAAAGAAGTGGTTGTTGAAAAGCCCGTACCTCATGAAGTAATTGTGGAAGTTCCGTATGATGTAATCGTTGAAAAGCGAGTGCCTCGTGAAATCGTCAAGGAAATTTTTGAAGACGTTATTGTCGAAAAGAAAATACCACGAGAGGTTATCGTCGAAGTTCCGTACGATGTTATTGTAGAAAAACCTGTCCCCCGTGAGGTGGTTGTGGAAGTGACGGAGGACGAAATAGCGTTTTCAGGGGATGTTGATGTTTCGGATTCGGAAATAAATCTCAATTTATCAGCGGAGGGGACGGCAATTATCGGTGTTTTCAATGTTTGCAGAGGTGCGGGAAGCAGTACAATGTCATTCAATCTTGCTACTGAGGCAGCTCGTCAGGGCGTTCTTACATACTTAATGTCAGCTGACGAATGTAAGGACTTTTCTATGATTAAAAACAGGAATAAAAACCTGCAAATATCCGGAAATCCAAGCCTTGACGATGGGTTAGTCGAGGCTTTTTCATCAGGTGCAAAGCTCATTGTTCTGGATTTTGGTCTGTTGCTCGAAATAAGTCCTGAAGGGGAGTTGCTGTCAGAGCTAGAGCCGAAGACAAAGCTGTTCGATAGACTGAGGTCGTGCCATGCCGTGTTTGGGATGTGCCTGTCAGCACCATGGCATATATCGAAGCTAAGCTATTTTGAACAATTGGATTTTCGTTTTACGCTGATCAGTGACAGGAGAATAAGCAGAAACATTAGAACCCGTGATGAGCTTACCGCTGAAAGCATAATTGAGCAACTATTTTCCAGAAAAAGCATGGACAAGAGAAATGGCAAGCACAAATCATTAAAGGAGTTGTTTACTTGAAAATATTTAGAAATCGTATAATTATCGCAATAATCTGTATTATTTTTGCAGCAGCGATTGCATTCGTTCTCATTCCCTCCATCAATCAAAATAAAGAAGCCACTGTATTCATTGTTCGAGCAGCACGAGACATTCAAATGGGGAATCAAATAGTTGAGGAGGATATAGTCCTTGTTGAAGTGGGAGCATACAATATGCGTCAGGATGTGCTGACGGATAGCTCCCTGGCAATAGGCAAATTTGCATCTATTCATATTCAAGAAGGAGACGCTGTCACTACTGTCAAAATTTCAGACACACGATTTGAAAGCTTGACAGAAGAAGCATTGCATGAAGGTAAGCAGCTCGTGACAGTGTCACTGGGAACGGTCGCCGCCGGAATTGGAGGGCATATTCATTCAGGAGATATTGTTTCAGCACTAATTTTTATATCAGAAACAGATCAATCTGGTGTTGTCACAACTCGTGTTGAGCGACCCGGTCAGCTCCAGAAGCTAATGCTGTTTGACCTAGAAAACGCAAAAGCTAAAAGTGTTGGGACGAAGAGCCTCATTGGCAGTGTCGTAACTGACGACGACATCCCACGTACTGCTACTCTGTTAGTTGACGAAGAGCAGGCAAAGCTCCTTATACAGGCTGAATACACTGGAAAAATTCACTTAGTCTATCATTCTAAAGGGTTTTCAGAAGGCGAGGGCACACCATGATTTTGACTGTATGGGGATGCGGTGGCAGCGGTAAAACTACCTTCACGGTCAATTTGGCGATGGCTCTGGCAAATAAAGGCTACATGGTGGGCATTCTTGCATCTCAGCTTGAATATGCGGATTTGCCTCAGCATATCGGTCAGAGCATTTTTGAAAAGCACGGTACATTTATGGCAATAAAGGATAACAACGCAAAAGAACATTTTTGGAAGTGTGATGTTCATCAATACATTTTTACTCTGGCTGTGCCGAATGAATACAGCGGATTTGACGGTGAAGGCGTTTCACTTGCGCAGGCTGAGGCGTTGATTGAACAATCTGAAGCAAACTTTGATATTCTGTTAGTCGATGGTCACGAATCAATGAACAATGCAATATCTTCAAAAGCGCTGACGGTGTCAGATAAGATACTATTATTGCACAAGCCTTCGCTGAAAGCGTACTCTTGGTACGCCTCTCGTAAGATGCCCATCTCACTGTTTAAGCTTGAGGAAAAGCTCGTTCATCTTATTAATGCGCCGGACAAGTCATTTGAAGAATCTGCTTATCTTGAAAAAATCCACGTCAAAAGCAAGCTGACGCTTCCGTTGGTGACATCAGCTCCGTTGTTATGTAATTTGGGCAAACCCATATATCTGTCAAATGAACGTGGGGCGAAGGAGTACCGCATCGCTTTGGATAGCGTTCTGGAGATTATTGAAACTGGGGATAAGGAGACTGGCGCAAATGAGCACTGAGCGATATAGCACCTATCAATTAGTTTATGAGCATGGCAAAAAATACACTCATCTCCAAGAAAGAGAAAAATCTGACGAGTATGCCGCTGTGTTATCTCAGATACAATCCAGCATCGCAAAAAACTATGCCAACGAATTATATGATACGTTATACGACCAAGGACAAGCATCAGTACTACAGCAGCTCATTGTAAGGCATATCACGTCAGCTCAGCTTGTTACAACAGGAGTTTCAAGCATCGCTCAGCTTGCGGATATGATATATAACGATATGGCGGGGTTTGGCCCAATAACGCCATATTTAAAAGACCCTCATGTAGAAGAAATAAACATCAATGGGTGGAATTTGATTTACATAGTTTATTCTGACCGCAAAGTACGGCTCACCAGAGGTTTCAATTCCCCGGAGGAATGTGCTGAGGTCGTTCGAAAAATGGCACGAAGCGGAGGCGTTATCCTTGATGGAACAAATCCTATAGGAGACAGCTATATATCCCAAGGTGTTCGTATGTCAGGGATTGTGCCACCTTGCGTGGATTATGAACGCGGAGATGTGGCGAGTATCCGAAAGCAAAAGCCATCAGTAGTAACACGTGAGAATGTAATAGCTTGGAATACGGCTACGGAAAAGGAATTGGACTTCCTAACACTGTGTATAAACTGCGGTGTATCTCTGGCTTTCGTAGGAGAGACTGGTTCAGGTAAAACCTCGGACATGAATATGTTGTTATCGACAAGTAAGCCATCAAAACGCTTTTTTATCATTGAAGATAACAGGGAAACACAAATCCAAGGCAACGCACGGGACGCTGTTTACATGCTTACTAAAGAACAGTACCCTCCAATAACTATGAACGACGGGTTAAGACTGGCACTGCGTTTTGACCCAGACATAATAGTCCCGTCAGAAATGCGTGGTGAAGAAGCTAATACAGCGGTCGAATCAGGACGCACAGGACACACCATTGTTTCTACACTTCACGCTAATTCCGCACAAGCGGCGTATCAGCGAATAATGACAATGATGCTTATGGCGGGAACAACACTGAGCGAGACCAGAATTTTAAAAAATATCGTTGAATCCTTCCCCATCATAGTCTACAAGACTAAGTTACCGGACGGCAGCAGAAAGTACATGGAAATTTTTGAAGCTACGGGAGTAAAGGACGGCGAAGTGATTGGAAACATGATTTTCAAGTACCGTGTAGACCATCATGACAGGGATGAGTTTGGCGAAGTGATGAAAACCTATGGCGACCACCTTGAGCTAAGTGGTATTTCGCCTGAGCTTGCAGACAGGCTCTGCGCAAAAGGTGCGGACAGAATTCAGGTTGAAATGTATACGAAAGGCGAAGCGGTATGACCATTGCTGTAATGATAATATTTGTCCTGTTGTTTATAGGGTTTTACCTCATAATATTCAGACCGCCGTCAAAATTTAGCATTCAAGACATGAGCCTTCAAAGCAAGCGGCTTGCCATAACCAAGAAGCGCATCGGTAAATTGGAGAAAATACGAATTTCCATTGAGCGAACAATTACTCAAAGCGGTGTATCTAAAACCCTGTTTACGATTGCTTGCATTGTGTTTATGTTAGTAGGAAGTTTGGTTGGGATGTACTTTTTTGGGAACGGGCTGCTCTCCATCGCAATGGGGCTTGCAATGTCTCCACTACCGTACTTGATAATTTATCTGCGCTCAGCAAAGATACAAAGCCTTGAAATAGATAAGCTTGAGAGTGCCATGAGCATGATTACAAATGCTTATGCAGGACATTTCAATATACTGTCAGCCATTGAAAACTATACTCGTGAGGTCAACAAGGGCGTACCGCTGGCTTTACGACGGCATACGCCATTTGATACGTTCGTCAGCAATACCACGGTTGTCGGGTTTAGCATAGAACGCTCGTTGGCAATCCTTGAACTACAAATATCTGACCCTTATTTTTCAAATTGGGTGAAGACGCTGAGGATGTGTTCTCAAGACCGCAACATGGTATTTGCGCTATTTCCTATAATTCAAAGCATGTCTGACCATAAGAACATGCAAACGGAAGCCGATACACGAAATGCGGCAGCTTGGCGCAACTATTTGCTGACAGTAGCCATCACTCTTTCACTGGCTCCGGTACTCAGGCTCTTAAACCAAGATTGGTACAATATTTTAACAAAGACGCCAATAGGTATTATTTTGCTTATGCTTACATTTACGGCATGTATCGCATCGGCATTGATAGTAATCAGGGTATCAAGCCGAAAATAACGTTAACAGACGCCCAGTTCAATACTGGGTGTTTTTTTATATAGAAAAATGAAAGGGGAGTCCATATGCAGTATGTTTTGTTGTTTTTCTTCTGTGTAATCGGTCTGTACTCGTTGCTAAGCTTGATTTTGCGAATCCCACCGGGGAGAGCAAAGAAAAATTTGCTGGAAATGAGTATAACAAGAAAGTCGCCGTTAAAGAAAACGGTTGATACAGGCATGTCATTTCTAGTTACCGCAGTTGCCAAACTCATGCCATTGACACCTAGATATGAAGCAGATATGTCAGGAAAGCTGTCTCGGGCAGGTATTAAGCTATCACCAAAGGAGTACTACGCAAGGGCTGCTGTTTTTGGTACGTTGGTATTGCCAATTCCAGTTATCGGATTTGTACTTCAGTCACCGCTCATTCAAATGATTGGGATTATTTTACCTCTTCTGGTTTTCAGAAAATATAGTATCGAACACACGGATATCTTAAAAAAGCACACTATAGCAATGAGTCGGGATATACCCCACTTTGTCCGAAGTGTTTTATACCGAATTGGTCAGGGGAAACAAGGTGAGATTATAAAGGTGGATCTCATCCAGGTTTTCGAGGACTACATAAAAATATCGCCGGAATCTATAAAAAATGAGCTAAAGCTGTTGGTTACAGAAATGAAATCACGTAGCGTCGAGCTTGGTCTGCGTAACTTTGCCGACAGGCTAGGTATTACAGAGATTCGGCAAATGGTGAACGCACTTGTCGGAATATATCACGGTCAAAACCAAACCACGGCATTAGCTACGTTATCACGAGAAATAGACATCTTAGCAAAGGAACATAGGCAGCGTGAGCTTAATAAGCAACCGGGACGAATAAGGATAGCAACAATCCCCGTTGTAGCGGTGGCAATTGTTACATTGCTGTATGTTGTGGTCATGCACGTTTTTCTTACGTCAAACGGATTATTTTAAATTTAAAATATGGAGGAAATATCAATGTCTAAAAAATTACTTAAGGTATCAACCACAGTCATGTCATGGGTGCGTGACCAGCGAGGTGACGCAGGCACAAACTGGCTTATCGGAATCGGTATAGCCGTAGTTCTCGGAAACATCCTGTTGGCACTGGCTAATCCGGCTGTTAAAGGCTGGTGGACATCAATTGCTGCAAAAATTACAACAATGATAGGAATTACCTAATAAATGAGACGGATGACGCTTTCTAAGCTCATTCGTGACAAGCGTGGCGAATTAATTATCGACACGCTTGTCATGCTTATCGTCAGCATTGTCGTTCTGATGACGCTGATTGAGTTTTTGGGCATATTCATGGCATTTCAAGATGTTAATTTTATAGCGAAAAGGCTTGCAAGGTCGGTTGAAGTATCAGGCAGCGTTCAAGGCTTGGAAACGACATTTGA
>JAVBKA010000092.1:0-5612 GCA_031546715.1 Oscillospiraceae bacterium
TCAACTCAGCGATAACAACATACGAAACAAGAAATCATATGATTATTAAAGATGTTGTTGATGCTGTATCCAAAGGAAATTGCCCGATTGTTTTAGTGGATAGGAAATCACATGTCGAGTTGTTAACAACTCGACTGCAAGAGCATGGATTGTTCGCACTATCAATGACTGGTGGGGCAAGAGCAAAAGAGCGAAAGGCAATCCAAGAAAACATAAACGATGCTCAGGTTATTGTAGCGACAGGAAAATTAATCGGAGAAGGTTTTGACCACGCGCGCCTAGATACACTTTTTTTAGCTTCTCCGGTTGCGTGGAAAGGAACTGTAGAGCAATATGTCGGAAGGCTTCATCGATTACACGAAGACAAAACAGAAGTCAGAGTTATAGATTATGTGGACATCCATGAACCAGTGCTTGAGCGAATGTACTCCAAACGCCTTAAAACGTATCTTGACACAGGTTACTCAGCCAAAACAATGAATGCGAACGGTATTGAAACTGGCATTCTGTATGACCATAATAACTTTGAAAGCATATATTACTCAGATTTTAATGGCGCATTTGACACTATTCATATTGTAAGCCCATTCATCACTGTTAAAAGAGTTATGAGCGTTTTAGAAAAACTAAATTCAGTAATCCACAAGGGCGTAAAAATATCAGTTTTGACTAGACCTGCAACCGATTATGAGGAAAAGAATCAAAAAAATATTATGAATGCTCTTGCGCTCCTAAAGAATAACAATATTTCTGTCTTAACAAGGACAGGAATGCATCAGAAGTATACCATCATTGACCGCAGCATAGTTTGGTATGGAAGTATAAATGTTTTGAGTTACGGCAAGAGTGAAGAAAGCATCATGCGTCTACAAAACAGAGAACTTGCAAACGAGTTGCTTACGATTAACACCTAAATTGCTAGATAATATTACAATTTACAGTCCAAACCCCGGTCTTGCGTGACCCTGTTCGCGATATATATCCGGTATCGGAAAGCGTCTTGATAATTCTTGAGATTTGCCGTTCAGAAATGCCAAGCGATGCAGATAGTGCCTTTATAGTAATATTTGGGTTTTCTTCAATTGCAGTTATAGCTCGTTTTTCAGTTTCATTTATACTGACATTTATACTGACATTTGGTGCCAGTATATTTTTGTCATAAAAGAATGTCACTCGTAAGAAATTTGGTGATATATCGAAAATTGATGAATCATAATTCTTTAAAATGCGTTGCATACCGGAACCAAGCTGTTCAACAAGCTGAACATCCTTGAATATACGCATAAGCTCTTTATTGCGAGGTGCCGATATACCTGAGAAAAACTCTTCTTTTGTCAAGGATTGAGGCAATCCGCCTGCAGATGTTATCATAATTCTGTCGGAAAATATCTCCACTACAGGCGGCACTTCAGTAGAGTAGTCATTATGAACAATTGCATTAACCAAAGCTTCGCGTAGGGCAATCGGGTCAACCAAGCGTTTTTCTTTACGTTCTTTGCTTGTAATCTTGGTTTGAGTGATATTTTCGATGTTTAGCTTATCGAGCACATTTTTGGTAGCTTTTATCAGCGAGCAATAGCCATACTCAGCGTTTTCAATAAGGTCAACCTTATCTTTGCCCAAATATTTTGCAACTTTAATAGATACACCATTTTCGTCAGCAAGCAAATATGCAGCGTAGTTGTATTTCTTGTTTTCAGTTAGCAATTCCAGATTTTGCGCAAACTGTTGATTAAGTTCAAACCCTTTAGCTTCGTAGAAGATTTTGAGCTGTTCAAAGGTCAGTTCCTGCCGAGGGGCAGCAATCCGACCGAGGGAATTGCGAGTGCGTTTTGAATGAAAAGCATCAATCATTTCTGTGGTCATTGGCTGCGCGCCACTTCCAACACGCAAGAAACAACCTGCCGGAGCCATGCCGAATTGCTTCAGATAGTATGGCTTCTCTGTTCCGCTTGAAACTAGAATTTTGACAACCTCTTTGCCAGCAATAGTTTCTATTATTACATCAAACAATCCAAGTGTAGATGGGAGTATGTTGTTCTTTATGCGGTCAATGACTTTAAGTTGAGTGGAGTCAATTTCAGACACGCCAACAGCAACCCCGTTGTCGTCAATTCCAAGGTACAACGCTCCGCCCTCCTGATAGTTCAAGAAGGCGACAATTTCACGCTCTAATTTATCGTTCAGCTCACGCTTGAACTCTATGCGGTTTGATTCTGTTAGGTTTGTCATGACGACCTCCACAATATCAGATTACGTAATGAGGATAATTGTAATTTTGATACTACCACATTTAATAAGATAAAACAACAAAAATTGCTATAATGAGTGTTTGGGGCAGAAATTTAGCCTGCCCGAACTTCTAACGCTCGCATCATTGCCAGCACTCAAGCAATGCGTTTTAGCCATGTACCCAAGCATCTCTTGCTGTCATTATTTCCAGCATGAAGGATGCACCAAGGGTGTAGCCATCAATGAATTTTCAGTGGTGCTTATGAAATTCACTGCTTTAAAACATCGTACATTGCGTACAATCTCCTTTTTTGATGTCACAATCCTTGAAAGAAAGACTTACTCATGGTAAAATATTTGAGCAAGCTTGCTTCGGCGAGTTGTGCTGGTGGGGAACGGTGTAAGTTTCTCGACAGAGCCGCTTCCCGCTTTTTTTATAAGCTCGTCAAAAACCTTTTGAATAACAGTTTGAATCACATCAGAACGGGTTAGTTTCATCTCGTAGCAGCATTTGTCGAGTTGTTCAACTGTAATTTTATCCATTCTGGCTCTGACAGTAGTATCTTTTTGGTTTTCTAGATTTTTCCATGTTTTTTGTCCGCCACCAAGCATCACCTCCGAAGTGGTAGCTACAACTTTTTATACTTGTAGCTACCACTTGTCGAGAGTTATCTTTCCAGTTGCTTAGTTATTTTTTTGGGTTTTTCATTTAGCAATGCCAATTTTGCATCAGTCAAAATCTTGTGCTCATCTTTCATTTTCTGCCGTACCATGTAAAGGTGTGACTTCCTCGCCTCCAATTCAGGTAATATAGCTTTGATGTCTTTTGAAGTAAGTTTCACGCCAGCTAAAGACTTTTTCGCATGTTCGTATACCCTGATTTCACTTTCGTGCTGAATATAAAGCTTGTCCTGATTTTTAGCCGATTGAAACTGTTTGTAAACCTCCTTAGTCTGCTGAACGGTTCTCAAGTATCCCTGCGTTTCTTTGAGTGATTTCATATCGTTTTCAACAAATTTTAACTCTTTGGTGTTGGTCGCCATTTCAGCCAGTAGCTCGTTGTAACGTGTCTCAATTTTGACTTGACTGTCCAGCCCATGCTGTTGCAAATATACCAAGGTAGATGCTGCTAGTTTGAGATTGTTTATCTTCGCCCATTGTTCAAAGCCTTTTCCTTTATTTTGATTTTCCTCTGCTTGGAGGTCGATATATACTTTGTAGTTTTTGCCTCTGCCTTTCGGAAAAATCACCGACAGTCCATGTTCGGCGCAATGACGGTCACTTGCCGACCTAATCTGCCAGCATGTTGCTTTGTTGCAGATAAATCTGTGATGGTTTTCCATGTTGACAGCGCAAAAGATAATGTGGTTATGAATGTGATTCTTATCAACATGTGTTGCGATAACATAGGCGTACTTACCGCCTAAAATCTCATCTGCCAGTTGAGTACCAAGCTCGTGCGCGTCTTCTGGTGAAATCTCATCCGGCTTGAAGGCTTGCATCAGGTGATGCCCCAAAACTTTACCGCCTTGTCGTGCATTTTTGAGCAAAAATTCAAACTCTAAGGCAGCAAGCTCGGGAGTGCAACCATAAGACGAAACAAAGATACTTTCTTCGGTTTTATCGGGGTTGCAGATGTAGGCTAACGATTTAGCGATAGTAGATTTGATAGGCTTGATTTTAGTAACTGCCATATGTTCTCCAGTTGATTTTTTAGGTCGTCAACGTCCTGCTGACAGAGCCTGTCTCGTTCGTGGACGTGTTTTACAATTTGGTTTATGTTTTTGCCGATGAACGAAATCTCCTGATGGATTTTTTGAAGGTCGCTAAGGTCAAGACGAATGTAGTGTCCGTTAAGAAGCATTTTGAGTGCATAAGTATTAAAAGTTGTTATGCCCGTCAGCTTCATTCGCTCAAATATTGCATCACGCTCTGCTTCAGTAGCACGAAATGGCATTTGTATTTTTCGGGTTCTATTTTCAGTTTCCAAATTATAACTCCTTCCGTTTAGAGAGATTTTTAGTAAAAGGTTATCCTTTTACTATGCTTGCTACGCTACTAAACCTCACTTTCCATTCGGTAAATACGGCAATTACTGTAATTTACAATGAGTGGAAATTCGGTAGAGCCGCATGCCCACTAATGCAAAATACTGTATTTACCGAAATGCCGGATTACGAAAAAATCTAAAAAATTCCCTCAAGTTTGTATCATTTTCATACGATAATACAATTGAAGGCATTCTTTACGCTGAATGCCAAATTTACTTGGAAAGAGTGATTACTGACATGCTTAATGCATGAAGAAGAAAAAGAAAGCCTCGTCTGCACATTATAGGCAAAGGAAAAAGGTGCAGGATAGTAAAAACCAATTTTTAGAGTCAAAATTGGTAACTTCAGAACTAAACTATGGAATTACTATGAATTATGCAAAGACCGCGCTGATACTAATTGTGGGCGTCTTATTTGCTTTCTCTTTCTTTTATCCACATATAACCCCAATGATTTATGTGTTGATGGAACTAGCAAGTAAGTTGTTTAAATCCTAGCGTAAATTTCAACTCAAAGCTACTATGTAAAGATGCCTTGCTGGTACACTTTATCTAGTAGCTTTTTAAAATTTATATCGATATGGTTTCAAGTGCTACGATTTTTATACCCTTGAAATCCATAACATTTGCTGGTATACTGCTTGTAGTATTTTCAATTTGCGGCTGCCCTTCATCTGCGGGACAGGTGAAATAGGGGCGGTCGTTTCTTTATGCTCCAACAGATTCCCCTCCGACAATTTGGTCAATCCACGCTATGAATTTGTCCTTTGGTACGATTTTGCGATTGCCAATGTGCAAAGTAGGGAAGCCTTCGCTGTTTAACGGTTATACGCTCCTGCTCGTGATATGCCGAGGACTTTAGCTACTTCTGGTGCGGAGAGAGTAACTGGTAATTGTTCGATTGAGGTGTAATTTGTTTTCATGTGATGTCTCCTTCTCAATTTTCAAGTTGAAATGCAAAATGTGCAAGGCCGCTATACACAGTGACCTCCTTTCGAAATAGAACATTAATAATTTACCTGCATGTTCTACTAAATTGAGTATAGCCTGTCACTTGACAAAACGCAATAGATAATTTACAATATGATACACATACTCTATTTTTCTAAAAGTCGAACTCTATTTTCACAAGCACTCAAAATAAATTTTTCCATTCTCTACTATGAGGTGCCATTATGTATAAGATTTCAGCATTTTCCTTAGAGGGGAAGACGTTCATTGAGCAAAAACAATTTATGAATGGTGAGATTTTAACGCTCTTCTGTAATTTGGACTCACGAAAACTTGAACGTGTTTATGAACGATATCTCCCCTTAAGGCTAGAAATTAT
>JAVBKA010000115.1:0-6132 GCA_031546715.1 Oscillospiraceae bacterium
CAAAAACTTGCCATGCCCTCTTAGGGATGAGTGTGCCCATTTCAGATAAATGAGCGCACTCTTTATCTGAAATATAGGTGTATTCCGTTGTAAATGGAACTTTCTGGGTAAATTAGCAATGTTTTTGATTTATGAATTCTACAGTGCTGGTTTTTAGATGTGCCCAATAGGCAATCTGAAAATAGACACAGTGCGGGGAACTGTTTTCAAGGGCGAAAACGAGCTTTTTTTATCCGCTCTTGAATACAGGCTTCTTCTGGTCTTTTTAAACAATCGGGGCGCAATTCTTTCACGAAACAAACTTCTCGACGAAATATGGGACTTAAGCATTTCAGCGTATTTGTGGTAGTGTTTGCAACAATGCTGTACGCTCTGAGTAAAACAAGGCATGAAAACATTATTGACGCGCTGAAAACAGACACCTAATATATAATAATTACTAATCCGCGGTCGATTTTATGGAAAACACCCATGAAATCAACCGCGGATTATTTTACTATTTATTTTACGATTTAGTCTTCAAAGTCAGTGTCCCATTTAAGGATTTTTCCGCTTACGGCATCTATTTCGTATTCATACTCAGTTTTACCCTTTTTGAAATCAACTTCGTAGGTCACCTTTCCGTCGTCTCTGTCAAGAGATACTTCAAGCTTGGTAACCGCAGATTCTTGAAGCTCAGCATGAGCAAGTGCAATGTTTTTCGCCCTGTCATTTCCGATATAATTGTCTGAAACTGGCGGCGACGGAGGCAGTGACGGTCCAATTGACGGATATTGCGTTGACGGCTCTGGTTTGCTTGATGGGTTGGTGGGCTTAGGATGGGAATAGTTTTCGATGTCTGCGTCATATTCGAGAATGCTTCCGCTGACTGCGTCAATCTCGTAGTCGTATTCGATGTTCCCGCTGTAGAACTCAACGTCGTAGACATTGCGTCCGTCGTCCTTGTCAAGCTTTACTCTGTAAAACTCCACGGCTTTAGCGTCAAGCCCCACATGCTCCAGTGCGATAGTTTTCGCCTTGTCTTCGCCGATGAAATTGTCGCCGATTGGCTTTGACGGACTTGGCTCTGGCAATTTTTTAGTAACGGTGTCATACTCCAGAACCGCTCCGCTGAGTGCGTCAATTTCGTAATCATACTTAGTATTTGCAACGCTGAATTCTATATCGTAGACCATGTGACCGTCATCCCAGTCAAGCTTGGACTTGGCAAACTTGACGTCGCCGCTCTTGGTCTTAGCATGAGTAACGGCAATCAAATGTGCTTCATCTTCGCCGATATATGCGTTGGTGCTTGCGTTGCCTGTTGATTCCAATGTTTCTGAGGTCATATTCTTGGAGGCTATCAATAGGTTGATGTCGTTAATAGAGAGCGGCGCAATATCTTCAAATTTCAGGCGTGTGTCCTGACTGACCAGCAAATCGATTAGGGCAGTCTTGCCGAGAGTAAGCCCATGCTTCTCCGCCAAGGTCGTGAGCCTTTCATCGTCTGAAACATTTAAGCTCAGCACTGCGCCTTTAACTGACAAAGCGTCTAGCAGGCTGCTGACTTCATTTGTCAGTTTGCTTTGTAATGCTGCGCCTTTTTCAGCGTTTTTGTTTTCCACGGAAATCAAAATTGAGTTTTTAATTTCATCCACGTAACCATTTTTAAGCATCGCGCCAATTACTGCATTAACCGCAACTTCTAAGTCTACCCCCTTAAGCTTCATATTTTTAAGTATGATTTCCGCATCGGCGTTAAGTGCCTCGGCAGATAAAACAGTCTCCGCTTGATTCACCTTTAGCTCAATGCTTGGGTTGACATCAAAGGCAATTGTTGCTGCAACAGCAAAGCGGTTGTACCCGAAATACGTGCCGAAACCCAGTATTAACATTGCGGCGGCGACACTTACCCATTTCGCCCTGAGAAACTTGTATCCTCCTTTGGCTTGGTGGCGTTCAATTGGCGTAATATTGTTTACAGTAGTCATTTTTATATCTCCTTCCTGCGTTTCGCAGTCAAGGAGGATTTTGTCAAGAACATCAGGTGTACTAATATTTATTGCGCGCTCTATGCGTTTTTCGATATTGTTCATCTTTTAGTCCTCCTTTAAGTGATTTTTGAGTTTTGACAGAGCACGGCGGTGTTTTGACAACACTGTTGACAGAGATAACTCCAGAATTGCGGCGATTTCACGGTGTTTTAACCCTGAAACGATATGCAAAATGACGATTTGCCGTTCCTCCTCAGACAGAATTTTCAACGCAGCTTCAAGCGCAAGCGTGTCTGACGGGTCGCTTTCGTACGACGGGTTGTAAACCTCATCAAGAGTAACCTCGCTGCTGCTTTTCTCTCGCAACTTCATTAGCGAGAGATTGCGGACAATCCGCAGTATCCATGCCATTGGCTTTCCTTGGGGCACATAGCTAGACGCAGACTTAAAAACTCTTACATATGTCTCCTGCATAACGTCCTCTGCGCTGGGTGCGTTCCGTAAAATTGACAAGGCAAAGCCATAGACCGCTGTCTTCGTCTGCACATATAGCTCAGATAAGGCGTTTTTATCCCCTTCGGAAATTCTGGCAATCAGACCTTCATCCATCAATTGTGTAGTCGAGACCGTTCGATTTTGCTTGTCATATGCATCCAAAGAAAAATTAAACATATCGTCACCCTGTCAATCTATTAATGAATCAAACCGGCAATTTATTGCATACTTTCTTTAAAATTTTAAAAAATTTTTTCTGAATATGAATTGATACCATAGTAACATAAAACCGATAATAAATAAACATGCTCAAAAAATTTCTGAGTTAAAGGAGAATCACAATGGGTAAGCTTTCAAAATTCATTGAGCTTGTTACAGGCGAGAAAAAAGAGTACTGGAAAATGGTCAAGCGTGTAAAAGCTTTGCCGGAGGAACACTTGACGAACTTAAAAAACTCTTCCCGCCCGCAAAAGTGGAGTATGTGGAAAACAGCCGACTTTGGAGGAAACATTCCTCACAATTATCGCAAAGAAGGAGAAATCGGTCATGGAAGCTGCAAAAAAGCACTTATTTGGCGACATGCTGGTTATGCCCACAGTAGTCCGTGCTTTTGCGGAAAATCAGCCTGTAACCTCAATCGTCGAAGCAATGCGCGACTTGCTTACAGGGCAACCTGTGGGCGGAGATATTTGGGTCGCCATGGCGTGGTGTCTGGGAATTTTGGTTATGGCGTATATTTTTGCGATGTCGGCGTATAAGAAAAAGATATGATTTCTGTCAGGTCGCATCACGCGACTAGCGTTAAAACTGTCATTCCGCTTTGAAACCTAGAAATGCTACTGCACATCATTTCTAGGTTTGGGGGCGGTACATGACAGTTTTTTCTTTCTCCGCACAGCGAACACCCATCATTTTATTGACCTTTCATCATTCCGTGCTATAATTAAGCTAAGGACAAATAGTATGGGAGGTAGTACAAATGGAATTCTCTCTAAGGTCAAACTTTTTGCTCGGTGTCGCCTCTGCCCCAACGCAAATTGAAGGCGGCAGCCTGTCTCATAGCTGGACTGAGTGGGCCAAGATTGGAAAAATCAAGGACGACTCTTCGCCAAAACGTGCTAACGACCATTTCCGCCGCTTCAAGCAGGACATTGACCTGATGAAATCCCTTGGTATCAAGGTGTACAGGCTTGGTATCGAATGGGCGAGAATTGAGCCGAAAGAAAACTGCTTTGACGACTGCGCAGTTACCTATTACCGCAATTTGCTTACGTATCTGCTATATTCGGGCATAAAGCCCCTGCTAACCCTGCATCACTTTACAAATCCTATGTGGTTTGAGAGAAAAGGCGCATTTTCTCACCGAAAAAACATTCCTCTGTTCCTACGATTCGTTGAGTTTGCAGTGAACGCCTTCGGCGACTTAGTTTCCGAATATATCACAATCAACGAGCCTAACGTATATGCAACCCACTCATATTTTTACGGTCAGTGGCCGCCGGGAGAAACCTCGCTCCCCAAGGCTTTGATGGTTATGTCCAATATGGCGGTATGCCACATTAAGGCTTATGACGCAATTCATAAGATACGGAAAAACAAGGGCTTTGACGATACAAAGGTCAGCTTTGCCCACCATGTACGTGTTTTCACGCCGAAAAATCCCGATTCCCTTTCCGACCGTTTTTTTACGTCCTTAACTCACCACGCTTTTCAAGGTGCGGTAAACTCTGCTTTCTATAAAGGCGAATTTAAGCTTCCGCTAACAAATACCCTAAAAGTTAAGCGAGGCGAATACGCTGATTTTATTGCCATGAACTATTACTCCCGCTCAACTGTCAGCGGCATGAAGGATGGCGTGAAAGAAAATGTAGCCGTCAACGACCTTGGTTGGGAAATATTCCCTCGAGGCTTAGAGTTATGCGCCAGTGAGCTGTACAAGGTCATCCAACGCCCTATTTATATCACAGAAAACGGCACCTGTGACAATAACGACAGCTTCCGTAGCAGGTACATATTCGACCATTTGCATGTAATCTCAGAAAGCGGACTGCCCTTTGAAAGATACTATCACTGGTGCTTCTGCGACAATTTCGAGTGGATTGAAGGCGAAGCGGCACGTTTTGGTCTTGTTCATGTGGATTTTGAAACTCAAAAGCGCACCGTCAAGAAAAGCGGTCGTTTCTATTCCGAGCTGATTGACGAAAAGGGAGTTTCTGATGACATGTACCAACGCTATGTGTCAGACGAGAACTACAATCGCTCATCGGTGACTGCAAATGATTAGATTTGACGAAAAAGAAAATGTGTTTATACTGGAAACTCAAAATACAGGCTATGTTTTTCAATGCACAACCTTTGGACATTTGGAGCATATTTACTATGGCACAAAGCTGAACAATTATTCAATCGATAGTTTAAGGCTCAAACGAACCGCAACAGTAGGCTCAAGCATTGTTTACAATCAAGACGACCCGCTGTACTGCCTTGATTTACTGGCTTTAGAATGGTCTGGAATCGGGCGGGGCGACTACAGATACTCCCCTGCTGAAATCAAAATGCCAGACGGCAGCTTTGTCTGCGATTTTCAGTATCAAAGCCATACATTACACGACCACACCGTGGTCGCCCAGACTTTACCCACCGCCTACAGTGAAGACGGCACAGCGCAAACCTTGGAAATCACCCTTAGTGACGAATCCAACAACACTCTTCTTACACTCTATTACACTGTTTTCGAGGAAAGCAATGTCATAACCCGAAGAGCCATGCTGAAAAACTGCAATCAAAACAGACTAACAATGCGCCGATTGCTGTCCATGTCCTTAGACATGCCGAACCGCTCTTTTGAAATGATAACCTTTGACGGCGGCTGGATAAAGGAGACTCACAGGCATGACCGCCGCATTCAAATCGGAATGACCGTCAACGCTTCAACCACAGGCGCAAGCTCAAACAAGCATAACGCTGGCTTTTTGCTCGCAACCCCCACTGCCACAGAGGAAACAGGCGAAGTGTACGGCTTTAATCTTGTGTACAGCGGCAACCATATGGGCGTTGCGGAGCTGTCCGACCAGCAGACGGTACGTGTGCTAATCGGAATCAACCCCCATTGCTTTGAGTGGGAGCTGTCCGAAGGAGAATTTTTTGAAACGCCAGAAGCGGTGATGACTTACAGCGCAAACGGTTATAACGGCATGAGCGCGAACTTTCACAGCTTCATCAATGCAAACATTGTCCGAGGTGACTGGAAAGGCAAGGAACGACCTGTCCTGCTCAACAATTGGGAGGCACACTTTTTTAAATTCAGCGAGTCCAAGCTTTTTCACCTAGCCAAAAGCGCGAAAAAGCTTGGAGTTGAGCTTTTTGTCCTTGATGATGGTTGGTTTGAGGGTCGTAACAGCGATACCGCAGGACTTGGGGACTATGCTGTAAACAGAAAAAAGTTACCTCGTGGAATCGCCCACTTTTCAAGACGTGTGAGAAAGCTAGGAATGTCCTTCGGACTTTGGTTTGAGCCTGAAATGGTGAACACCGCAAGCCGTTTGTACGCCGAACATCCTGAATTTGCGGTTACTCTTAACGGCAAAGCCCCAACCTTAGGCAGAAATCAGCTCGTTTTAGACCTTTGCAACCCCGATTGCAGAGATTATATCGTCCGTTCGGT
>JAVBKA010000040.1:0-5584 GCA_031546715.1 Oscillospiraceae bacterium
TGTTTCTCCTATTCGTCATAATCGGTCTTTCCCTAGAATTTTTAAGCCTTTCTTCAACGCTAATCTTAACCTGAAATCTCATCTTTGACCTTAAGTTGTTGACATTACTCTGTGGAGGGGTGCCCAACGGGCGGGGTGGTAAAACCCCCAGCAAACCTCACACACCGCGGCAAGAGCACAGCCCTTGCCCTACAACGTAGTGCAAATCCACAGTACAACCTACAAACAAAATTTAATGTCTCCCCCAAAATATACCGATTCTAGGGTGAATCGGACGAGAGCAACCACCATGCCAGCAAACGTTCTATGGGCACTTGAGCGACGAAAAGGGCGCTTTGCTTCCTTTGCCGCCCCGGGAAAAGGAAGTGCCCCCGCGGCATGAGCGGGACTGTGTAAAATATGCGATTATACCAAAGTGCAGCAAACCCTAGGCGAATCACCCCCAAATGTGCAACAAACTTAGGCAAACGACCCCCAAAAAGGCACATCAAACCGCGGGCGAACAAAGTTCGCCCCTACGCCGATTTGCCCAAGATTCTGCAAACCTTCAACGACCGCGTGGTCGCACATACGCAAATACTCTCCGCCATGTTACACAATTATCCCCCAAACCTCCCTCACATTTTTATCTATATCTCACATTAAATTTCCGACATTTATTGACAAACATCCAACCCAGTGATACTATTAAGATGCTTTTACTAATGCATACGCACATACCAATTCAAAATTGAAAAGGGGGATAACAATGCCATACCCAGTCTCGAATTTTGTTTCCAATGGTCGGGGAGAAAATCACCACGCTATTTGCAACCCAGGTATGCCAGTCAATTCAGAAGTCGCAATTGACGGCGTAACAGACTTATCAAGCATTGTCCAGTTCAATGACGGTGGTCGCGTGTATTTCATAACCCTGACATGGTCGCCGGGTATTTATAGCTATGTCATAAGCGTTGACGGGCGAGGTCCTTCGGGCTTCGGCTCAGGCTCAGGTTATCTAGCCTTTACGGATATGACTGGCGACACTTACAACCTCAGCCTGTACAACAGCTCCCGCGCGGTGCATACTGTCAGATTCAACAGCGATAACCCAGCCATTAAAGCAATACAGTGGAGTAACACCTCCATAGGCGTTGCAAGCTCCAATCAAGGTTCAATTGAAGAAGGTAAACCCACTACATAGCATTAGTATGAATTTTATTGCACTGTTAAAAATAATTCCATAATTTCTACGCATTAAAATCCACCTACAGCGACAACTAAACTGTCACTTTACGGTGGATTTTTATTGATTTGAGCGCATTTGTATGTTATTATTACCGCCAAGGGAGTGATTGCTTGATTAACGTAAAAGCTTGGACTGACTCATTATCATTTGGCGAACCTACAGTGGACACTCAACACATGGCAATGTTTGATGCCTTATGTGAAATTTTCAAGGTTCTTGAAACACCGCCAGTATCATTTGACGTAATAGCAGAGCTGCTTGACCAGCTATTTACAATAAGCTCAGAGCATTACCAGTACGAGGAAAAACTCATGCTCAGCACAGGTTATATAGGTTACGATTCGCACCGCAAGGAGCATGTGCGCTTCCAAAGAAACTTTCTTAAACTTCGCAACGCCCTTTCCGAAAACGGCGTAACCCCCGAACTCTCCGACGATATCAACACCTACATCGCCGACTGGGTATTCACCCACACCTCAGGCGCAGACAAATTTTTTGCAAGGTATTATAAGGAAAAAGTAAAAGCCGAGACCAGTAATTAGAGCAACCCTCGGGCAAACAAAGTTCGCCCCTACGCCGTTGTACCCAAAACCGCACCAACCCACCGTTCGTAGGGTGCGACGTCCTCGGCGCACCGCCGTTCTTGCCCACGCCGTTCCCCACGCACCGCCGTTCTAACCCCACCCACCGTATCCCCCAAAGCTTTAGCGCAACGCCGCTACGCTGTGTTGCGTTTCTTCTTACGACTTTTGGTTCGCTTCGGCGAAAAGTAAGAGTTTCGAGCTGTGCGCAGCTCGATAAAAGGCTTTGCCTTTTAAAACCATGAGCTTTTGAAAAAGCTCAATCAAAACTTTTGCACTGACGATTACACTTAAAATAATTGACAAAATAATACAGGCGGCAGATGTTGCCCATTGCAACGCTTAATGCGTTGCCTTGGACATTGTCTGCCGCCTGTTTTTATATATAATCATATGTGCACGATAATGCCAGTCTGGCACACTATATTAAAGATAATATTGTTAATTATTGCCTGACATTACCTCTTCTGCGGCATTTGCCATGCGACTTTCTCTCTCAATTTCTCTTTTTCTCAATTTTAACTGCTCAATTTTCGACAAAAATTCACGCCTTGCTGCTTCGGGATAAATAAGCCTGTTTTCTTCAATTTTTTTAAGTTGCTGCTCTTTTTCCTCCAGCGCGAGGATGATTCTTTGGATTTCTTTGCTATACTTTTCAGCCAAACTGGCTTTTTCTGCGCTCATGCACCACACCTCCATTGTATGTTTAAAACGCTTTTGGTTATTATACTAAATAAATTGAGTATAGTCAATATATTTACTGTGTTACCATTAATTTTAGAGGTGATTGCTATGATAAGCTATGCACCATTTTATAATACTCTAAAAGATAGACAAATTACGGAGTATCAGCTTATTTTCAAGCACGGTTTTGCCGCATACATTCTGCATAGGATGAAGCACCAGAAACCCATAAGTACAGCGACCCTTGACACCTTATGCTTTATACTCGACTGTGGCGTGTCGGATGTGCTTGAATACAGAAAAGATGAGTAAATGGAATTAATCGCACTACATTTCTTTCATACCTCCGTGGACACCTGCATAGGCTGTCCGTGGGGGTGTTTTTTATGATTTATTTATTACTTGCAGCAGGCGTACTTTTTACTGTCGGCACAAAATTTTGGCCTGTCCGTTACTTCGGCGACATGTGGCGGGGTACCTTGGGTACTCTTTTTAAAAAGCCTGCAAAAGCTCAGCAAAACGGGCTGACGCCGTTTCAAGCAATGGCAACAGCTCTTGCCGCTACAGTGGGCACAGGGAACATTGCAGGAGTAGCTACTGCGATTACCGCAGGAGGTCCTGGGGCTATTTTTTGGATGTGGGTGTCAGGTTTTTTTTGCATGATGGTAAAATATGCAGAAATCGTCCTTGCTATCCGTTTTCGTACAAAGGATAAAAATGGTCAGTGGGTCGGCGGACCAATGGAATATATCAAGCAAGGCATGGGCAAACGCTGGACATGGCTTGCGGTTATTTTTGCAATTGCAGGTACTGCCGCTTCTTTTGGCGTTGGGAACATCACTCAAGTAAACACAATGGCGGATTCCCTTCGAGATACCTTTGGCATACCGCCTATAATCACAGGCGGCTTAACGGTTTTAGTTGCCGGAGTGGTTATTTTCGGCGGTTTAAAAGTTATTGCAAGAGTTTCAGAGCTGTTGGTGCCGTTTATGGCAGGGATATATATTATTGCCTCCTTAATCGTAATTATTGTAAAGGCAGATGCAATACTACCTGCGCTACATATGATTATCGCTGAGGCTTTTTCTCCAGGGGCGGTTGTGGGCGGTGCGGCAGGAGTTGCCGTCAGTCAAGCTATGCGCCTTGGCATGACCAGAGGGCTGTTTTCTCACGAAGCAGGTATGGGAAGTGCCCCCATTGCCTACGCCTCGGCTGTGACACCCCATCCGGCTGCACAGGGCATGTGGGGCGCAATGGAGGTATTTATCGACACCCATGTCATCTGCACTCTGACGGCTCTGGTGGTGCTTACAACAGGCGTATGGCAGCCTAACGCTGTTGTAACTCTCGACGGCGCGCCACTTGCCACGGCGGGGTTCTCTGCCGTCTTAGGCACCACAGGTGCAACGGTGGTGTCCGTCTGCACGGCGTTGTTTGCGCTCGGGTCGATACTAGGTTGGTCTTTTTATGGTCAGCGGTGTCTGACTGTTCTTTTTAAGTCGGAAAAAGCCTATGCCGTCGCTGAAAAGGTTTTTCTAATGGTGTATGTTTTGATTTTGCTCCCCGGCTCGGTTATGCGCATAGACTTAGTTTGGTCAATGGCGGATATGTTAAACATGGTAATGACGATGCCAAACCTCATTGCTTTGGTTGCCCTGTCCGGCACAGTTTTTTCGCTTATCAGGGAATGGGATAAACGGCGCAATTTCATGCGGTAACGGTGAGTATCCGTGTATTGACTGCTTGTGTAAATGCTGATATACTGACTTTAAAGTAGTTCGAGATTTAACATACGTCAGCATTTGATATACGAAAGGATGAGTGTAAACATGAGTTTTAAAATCGGCATTATGGTAGACTCTCTGCGGCTGGGACTTCGGGACGGTATTCGCAAAGCCGCTGCAATGGGCGCACAAGGCATTCAAATTTACGCTGTCAGTCCCGATGGTTTGTACCCAGACAATTATGACAAAAAAGCTAGAAAAGAGCTGTTGGAGTACATTCACAGCAACGGCTTAGTTGTTTCCGCGTTATGCGGAGATATGGGCGGTCATGGCTTTGGTGTTGAGGCGGATAATCCTGAGAAAATTGAACGTACCAAGGCAATTCTAGACCTAGCTCTTGACTTGGACTGTCATGTAGTAACCTCTCATATCGGCGTTATTCCCACTGACAAAACCGACCCGCATTATCGAGTTTATCACAATGCGCTGGAAGAAATCGGTCAGTACGGCGACAAAATCGGGGTTTGTATCGCCATAGAAACAGGTCCGGAGTCGCCAATAATTCTACGTGACTTTATCGAGGGCTTAGACACTAACAGCGTCAAAGTCAACCTCGACCCTGCGAACCTCGTAATGGTAACGGCAGTTGACCCTGTAGAAGCGGTGCGGATTTTAGCCCCGCACATCGTCCACACCCACGCAAAGGACGGCGTACAGCTACAGCCTTGTGACCCATCGGAAGTGTATCATTCCTTCGCTGTGGGCGGAGTTGAGGGGCTTTTTGTTGACCAGCTCTTTGAAGAAACTCCTCTAGGCGAGGGTAAGGTCAATTTTCCTACATACCTTGACGCATTGGCAAAAGAGGGCTATGACGGGTTTTTAACTATTGAGCGCGAAGTAGGCGATAAACCCGAAGAAGATGTCGGAAAAGCCGTAAGCTTTTTAAAAGATTTACTCACAAATTTAGAATAAAGCAAAAGTTTTGCATGAGCTTTTTCAAAAGCTCATGGTTTTAAAAGGCAACGCCTTTTATCGAGCTGCGCACAGCTCGAAATCCAACTCTGAGCCGCGCGAACCAAATAATCGTAAGAAAAAACGCAACAAAGCGAAGCGGCGTTGCGCCAAAACTTTAAAATGGCAGTAGCTTGAGAAGGACGGTATTCTTGGGCTATTGCTTTTTTGTCGTAATCGCATATTTTTTCTCGTTCCGCTCATGCCGCGGGGGCACTTCCTTTACGAGGGGTGGTAAAGCGATTGGCGGCAGACGTCTGCCGCCATCGTGCAAAGCACCCTTTTGGATGCGCCTGATGGGCTGTTGTACGGGCAGACTGGGCGCATCGCGGTCGTCCTGACTATATGGGTTCGGC
>JAVBKA010000075.1:0-9245 GCA_031546715.1 Oscillospiraceae bacterium
CCGTAATAGCAGCGTTTTATGCCGTACTCATTCATCATATCAACAATTTCATCGCATCTGTAGCCTTCGTATAACGGCGGATAATGCAAAAACACGATTTTTTCGCCGTCTGTGACTTTTTTGCCGTCCTCGAGCGAAGCTCTTAGGCGACCTAATTCACGTTTTAGGATTTTTTCATCCTGCTCATCGCTTTTTTCTTCCTCGTAGAACCACCCTCTGGTGCCGCATAAGGCGGTGTTTTCAAAAAGTATTGCATTGTTGTGAAGGAAGTTAAGCTTTGTGAGGTTGTTTGCTTCAAAGAATCTGGTCATTTTTGCGGTTGTTTCCCAGAAATAATCATGATTGCCTTTTAACAGTATTTTTTTTGCCGGAAGCCTTTGCAAAAACTCAAAATCAGGTAAGCTTTCCATCAAGGACATGCCCCACGAGGTATCGCCTGCTAGAATAACCGTATCATCTTCATTAAGAGCAGAAAAACTTTTCTCAAGTTTTGCTGTATAACCCTCCCAATTCCCGCCAAAAACGTCCATTTCCTTATTACCGTTTATTGAGAGATGGGTGTCACCAATAACGTAAAGCATAAATCACCTCTTTTTGATTAATACTATTGATGTAATTTAAAATAAAGGAGAATACACATGTTAAATCATAAAAACCAAGCTAAAAAAACTGAGGATAACCATGCTACTCCAGTTACCTGCACTGTCGGCACTTGCACATATCATGGCACAGGCAATTGCTGCCACGCAACAAATATCAAGGTCGGCACAGAATACGCAGTTGACAAAGCCGAAACCTTTTGCGCAACCTTTGAAAACAAGGGCGCACATTAACGCTTATTTCGTGGGCTATGCCCACATTACATATTTCCCAGCAAATCAAATGCAGCCTTTTGCATATTCTCAATTGTGGTTACACCCTTGAAGCGAATGTCTTTTTCAGATAAACCCTGCAAAGGCGCAGGTATTTCTGTTTTAGTGTAAGAGTTCAGCGCATCAATCTCCGTTGAATTACTACCCAGCGCACGCAGTACACTGTCTGCAAACTTGTATGGGCTTGCGGTTGAGACGATGACCGTCTTTGTTGTGTCGCCTGTTTCCTTTACATAGCGCGAATAACCAAAGCGCGCAACCGCCGTGTGGGGATCAAGTACACGTCCGGTTTTAGAGTATGTTTCGCTTATTTGAGAAAGAGTTTCACTATCGTTACAGCAATAGGCTGAAAAATCCCGTTGCATTAAGTGTAGCATTTCTGAGCTGACCTTATACATTTTCTTGCTTTTTAATTCATTCATAACATTAACAGTATAATCGCAGTCGTTTCCTGAAAAATGATAAAGCGCACGTTCAAAGTTACTGGAAATCAGAATATCCATTGACGGCGAATGAGTGGTATAAAAATCACGGGAAATGCTATATTCTCCTGTACTGAAAAAATCAGTAAGTACACTGTTTCTGTTTGACGCGCAAACAAGCTTGTTAATGGGTAGTCCCATTTGCTTTGCGTACCAGCCCGCTAGAATATTTCCGAAATTTCCCGTTGGAACGCAGAAATTTACTGGCTCGTTTGGCTGCAAATCCCCTCTCGCTGTTAAATCAGCGTAAGCAGAAAAATAATACGCAATCTGAGGTATTAACCGACCGATATTTATGGAATTTGCGGAGGAAAGTACAATTTTTCTATTTAGTAGCTCATTTACAAAATGCTGATTTGCAAAAAGGTTTTTAACTCCTGTCTGAGCATCGTCAAAATTGCCCTCAACAGCACAAACGCCTACATTTTTGCCCGACTGTGTAACCATTTGCAGCTTTTGAATATCTGAAACTCCGTCCACGGGATAAAAAACAATAACCTTTGTCCCCTCTTGGTCTTTAAAGCCCTCAAGTGCGGCCTTGCCTGTATCCCCGGAGGTTGCAGTTAGAATACAAATCTCCTCAGACCTGCCCAGTGACCTCACGGCACAAGCTAATAGCTTAGGCAGTACCTGCAACGCCAAATCTTTAAAGGCGCAGGTTGGTCCATGATACAGCTCTAAATAATAACAGTCATCTTCTCTTTCACCGACTGGGGCAATTCTATCATGGGAAAAATTAGCAGTTGAATACGCTTGATTGCATATCGAAAGAACATCGCTTTTGTCGAAGAAAACGCCCATAATCTCAGCAGAAAATTGAGCATAGCTTTTACCCTTAATTCTAGGCAACCCAAGCTTAGGGATATCTGACGGCACAAACAATCCACCATCGGTGGATATGCCTTGAAATACCGCTTGGTAGCCGTTTACAGAAGTGTTTCCATTTCTAGTACTGACATAATTCATGTATTTCACCCTTAAAAAGCGTTCTCAATATGGTTGATTTTATATGGAACATCCTTTGACAGCTTGCCTATTTCGATTACGTCAAATCGTGGTTGCTTTTCGGCTTGATTTTTTTGTAGCCATATCATCGCGGTGGTTCTGAGTTTGCGCTGCTTTGACTTTGTAACGGCTTCGAGCCCTGTTCCAAAGTCCGTTCGGCTTCGTTGCTTAACCTCTACAAACACGATATATTCGCAATCTGTAACGATTAAATCTATTTCACCAAACCTTGATGTATAATTGCTTGCCAACAATTCAAAGCCTTTGGATTGCATGTATTCGGCGGCAATTCTCTCGCCCTCTGTGCCCTTGTTATTCATGGCTTACGCTGTCTTGACACTGTTTCAAAAAGCTTCGGAGAAACAGCTTTCTGTGGATTGGGGTTGGGCCTAGTTTGCGTAATGCGTCATAATGTGCCTTTGTTCCGTAGCCCATGTGTTTTTCAAAACCGTAGTCGGGGTATTCCATTGACAGTCTAAGCATTTCTCTGTCTCTGGAAACTTTTGCGATTATTGATGCCGCTGAAATACAAGGCTCGACTGCGTCGCCGTGTTTTATCGCTGTAGCTTGCTGCTTAAAGCCCTTGGTTGTTGTCCCGTCCACCAGTAACAAGGTGGGTACAACGCTCATAGCCTCAACCGCACGGCGCATTGCAAGCATGGTTGCGCCTAAAATGTTTAGCGTCTCAATCTCTTCAACGCTTGCCCAGCCTACACCATATGAGACTGCTTGCGCTGTAATTTTGTCAAATAACACTTCCCGCCTAGTCGCGGACAGCTTTTTTGAGTCGCCTAAGAATTCTAAATCATATTCATCAGGTAAAATAACAGCACCTGCGCAAACAGAACCCGCTAAGGGTCCTCGTCCTGCTTCGTCGATGCCGCAAATATAGCCTTCAATCATGTCAATGCTCCGGTTTTTCAAGCGATATTCGACCGAGAGTAGCGTCTCTGAATTCGTCAAGAAGAGTGTTCGCCATTCTGTCGATGTCGGATTCACCTCGCGAAATTAGAAAACCTCGTTTTTTTGCGGCTCGTTCTAACAACTCAGTTCCGAGGGCGAGGTTTATTTCCTTGTCAATATCGTCAAGTCCATCAAGGGATATTTTGTATCTGGCAGTGAGGTATTGGGGGTACAATTGAAGCAGTTTTTCAAATAACAGCGCACCAAGGGTTAGGGTATCTAAAACTTCATCCTTAATCGCGCCGGTAAACGCTAAATTTTCGGCAACATTCTGGTCGCCAAGCTTAGGCCACAATATACCAGGTGTGTCTAGCAAGTCAAGTGTGCTGGTGACGCTAATCCATTGCTTGCCTCTGGTAACGCCAGGTCTGTCCTCTACCTTGACTATTTTTTTGCCCGCCATTGTATTAATCAGAGTGGATTTACCAACATTGGGAATGCCGACTATCATAATTTTAATGCCGCGACCAGTCTGTCCGCGCTCTTGATATCTGGCAAGTTTTGCCGCAAGTAGTTTTTGCAAAGACGGTAGCACCGAGGTGACGCCAGCGGTGACTCTTGCGGTAGTTTCGATAGCATCTGGGTACACTCTTCGCCAAAGCTTTGTAACCTCTGGGTCTGCCATATCGCAGCGGTTAAGGAGCACGAGTTTGGGTTTTTGCCCAAGAATTTCGTCTATGTCTGGATTTTTAGAGGAAAGTGGAATTCTAGCGTCCAAAATTTCAACAACAGCGTCAACCTTGGAAAGCTCCGCCTCCATCATGCGGCGGGTTTTGGTCATATGACCAGGGTACCAATTTATATTACTCATTAACTGACATGACCAAAGGATGAAAATGGGAATAATCTTAGAATTACATGACCCAAGATACTTTTAGTGTCAACAACTCCGATTGTCGGGTCGCGGCTGTCTCTGGAATTGTTTCTATGGTCGCCCATCACAAACACATGCCCGTCAGGTACTGAAAAATCAGTGTCAGAAAACTTCGGAGGTACTTGCAAAGGGTCAGATTCTGCGTAAATAAACGGCTCTGGCACTATTTCCCCATTGACAGAAACCGTATTTGTGTCATAATCAACATGGATGACATCTCCTGCGATGCCTACAATGCGCTTAACTAATGGCTTTGATGTACCTGTTTCATAGTCAGTTTCGACGCCGACCTTTGAAAACATAACTATGTCCCCGCGGTCGGGAGTGTAGAATAAACGTGTTATTAATAGCATTTCGCCGTCCTGCAAGGTATTTTGCATCGACGGTCCGGAAACACTAAATACTCGAGCAACAAACGAAAAAAGCAATATGACAAAAATTATTGCGTTTGTTAGGGCTTGTGCCCAGTCAAACAGCTCATTTTTTATATCAAAGGGTTCTTTAACGGCGATATTTTTCTCAGACATAGTAGCACCCCTTCAAAAAGTTAAAAGGGGGAAAGACACCGTCCTCCCCCCATGTAAAGCTAAATTTTTTCTCTAATTTTGGCAGCTTTACCAAAACGTCTGCGAAGATAATAAAGTTTTGCTCGACGAACTTGACCGTGACGAACAATTTCTACTTTCGCAATATGTGGGGAATGTACAGGGAAAATCTTCTCTGTTCCTACGCCGTAAGAAACGCGGCGAACAGTAAAGGTTTCTGCGATTCCGCCATGCTTTTTGGAAATAACGATACCTTCAAAAATCTGGACTCTCTCACGAGCTCCTTCTTTAATTTTGACATGTACCTTTACAGTATCACCGATACTGACATTAGGAGCATCAGCTTTAATATTGTCTGCTGATATGGCCTTTAATAAATCCATGTTTATGCCTCCTTCCAACAAGGACTTTCATAATCGCTGTAACCGATAGGCAGTGTAAACACTTTTATAAAACGCACTTGTTAAGCACAATAAGCCGAACCACGTTGAAGCTGCCATACAAAGTTTGGCCATGCTAAGCGACAGAGTACTGTCCGTAATCACGCTTCGCAAGTATAGCATATACAATATTAAAATGCAAGAAGATTTTTCAAGTTTTCTCAAAATAATACTTGCAATTTTCTTTTTACTGTGCTATCATACCTTTTGCGTTAGTAATGCGAATTACTGGAGAAAGAGGTGAATCACTTGAAAAACGGCATCCATCCAAAATACGAGCAGACAACGATTCGTTGTGCGTGCGGAGAAATTATCGAAACAGGCTCCACTAGGAAGGACATCCGCGTGGAAATTTGCTCAAAATGCCATCCCTTTTTCACCGGTAAACAAAAGCTGGTAGACACCGGCGGCCGAGTGGATAAGTTTAACAAAAAATTCGGCATCACAAGCAAATAAGACAAGCCCGCACGGTAATACCGCTGCGGGCTTATTTTTTTAGGAGGCTCATTAAAATGATTGAAATCAAAGCCAGCGACATTTCCGGCAACGCTATCGACCGCATAGGCAAACAATGGATGCTCCTTGCCTACAAAAACAATGACAAAACAAATGCAATGACCGCAAGCTGGGGCGGAATGGGTTTCTTATGG
The DNA here is from genome assembly GCA_031546715.1 of Oscillospiraceae bacterium. Lineage (GTDB taxonomy): Bacteria > Bacillota > Clostridia > Oscillospirales > UBA929 > JAVBKA01. The sequence goes on from JAVBKA010000075.1 coordinate 5,832, forward strand.
AATAAACCAGTAGTATTCACCTTTATCCGTCCTCAAAGATATACCTTCGATTTTTCCGAAAATCAAGGCAGCTATACAATTAATTTCTTGCCTGAAACTCAGCGCGCAGCACTTAACCTATGCGGAAAAAAGAGCGGACGCGATATGGATAAAATTGCTGCCGCAGGCTTGCATCCAATTGACCTTGGAAAAGGAATAATAGGCTTTGAGGAATCCGAGCTTATAATTTCATGCGAGAAAAAGTACTCTCAATTCTTAGAAGGCGACTGCTTTGTCAGCGATAAGGATATTTCACAATGGTATCCTGAGAAGGATTTTCACAAAATGTATGTCGGAGAAATTAAGAAGGTTTGGATTGCTGACAAGGCTTAATACTAATCTCAAATAAAAAATGAGACAAGATTTTATCTGAGAATAGTATAACGGCGTACTGCTTTAGGTGCATACACCTAGGAGGATTATGAACGAACAACAAGAATTTTCAATATTAGTGGGTCTTAAAACCAAGGACGGTTCTGAGCTTTCAAATGAATCTACCCTTGACGAGCTTGAAGCACTTCTGGAAACAGCGGGCGGGAAAAGTTGCGGAAGAGTGTTGCAGAACAGAGAAAACCCAGACCCAAAAACATTTATCGGCTCAGGAAAATGTCAGGAAATACGCTTATTTGCCGAAAACATGGGCGCATCTAGCATAGTTTTTGACAACGAGCTGTCCCCTGCTCAGACTAAGAATCTGGAAGAAGAAATCGGGCTGCCCGTTATTGACCGAAGTATGCTGATTATAGATATTTTCGCAGGCAGAGCGCAAACCAGTGAAGGTCGCGTTCAAGTTGAGCTTGCAAGGCTTAGATACGTTCTGCCGAGACTGTCTGGGCAGGGCGTTCACATGTCACGACTAGGCGGCGGCGGCGGTGGTGGTGGCGGCGCACGGCGCGGTGCTGGCGAAACAAAGCTCGAAACCGACAAACGTCATATTCGGGAACGCATTGACAAGCTTACAAAAGATTTGGAGCATGTGCGCCATACCCGCGCTGTTCAGCGTGACCGCAGAATTAAAAATAACGTTCCGTCAGTGGCACTAATCGGCTACACCAACTCTGGAAAGTCCACCATTCTTAACAGTCTGTGCCATGATAATATTCAGGCGCAAAACAGATTATTTGACACCCTCGACCCCACCACAAGGCGATGGTTTATCGGCGACCCCACGGACGAAAACCCCCGAATTGCCACTCAAGAGGTACTGCTGACTGATACCGTCGGCTTTATCCGTAAGCTTCCCCACCACTTGATTGAAGCCTTTAAAGCTACCCTTGAGGAGCTAAAATACGCCTCCTTAATTCTTCACATCATCGACACCTCAAACCCTGAGTGGCTTGAGCAATCCGCAGTGGTTGAAGATATTGTAACGCAGCTCGGCGCAACGTCCACCCCATGCCTTAGAGTTTATAATAAAATAGACATGGCTTCAAGAGATATAGTGCCTGAAATCGGCGGTATAGCTGTTTCTGCAAAAACTGGCGAAGGACTTAGTGTACTGACTGATGCAGTTAGAAAAAAGCTTAATGCAGCCGTATAAATGTCCACTGACGATTGCTTCTGCTGAGTTTACGGAGAAAAAGAGCAGATTTATCGGCAACATTTCACCTGTAGATAACGAAGAAGAAGCATTGGCATTTATTGCAAACGCCAATGCTCGCTTTAAAGATGCAACCCATAATGTGTATGCATATCGGTTAAAGGAAAACGGCACTTGTAGGTTTTCAGATGCCGGTGAGCCGGCAGGAACTGCGGGAATGCCTTTGCTTGATGTTTTTCTCAAGCAAGACATATATGACTTTTGCTGTATCATTACGCGGTATTTCGGCGGAATCATGCTTGGCGCGGGCGGTCTAGTTCGCGCCTATTCTCACTGCGGTTCCATAACCCTTAAAGCATCAGGCATTGGCGTCATGGCAGTGTATGCCATCGGCGAATTATCCTTTGATTACTCGTTGTATGACATTTTGAAGCGGTTAATTCTTCAATTAAATGCAAAAATTGAAGAAGAAGTGTTTACAGACAGGGTTAAAGTAAAACTGTTAATTGTTGCCGATAAATGGGAAGAGCTGTCAGAAAAGGTCGTAACTGCAACTGCGGGCACGGTTATGGCATGTAAAATTAGAGAAGTTTTTTACAAGTGTTGATAAAAAGAGGAAAGAAGACTGCTGGAGGCGTATATGTATCTTGTTGGAGGTCATAAGTTTGAATGATATTTCTAATAACACCAATGAGCATGTTTGCATTAGAATCAGAACAGAAGACTTTGAAAATCGCAACCTGAGCAAGGATGCGTTTTTATCTTCGCGTTCAAGGGGACGCGACTTCCCCGAAGATGAATGCATTATCAGGACGTGCTTCCAGAGAGATATTGACAGAATTACCCATTCCAAATCTTTTCGCCGTTTGATGCACAAAACTCAGGTATTTTTATCACCTGTGGGCGACCATTACCGCACCCGCATGACCCATGCGCTAGAGGTTTCACGAATTGCGCGAACAATGGCGCAGGGATTACTTTTAAACGAAGATTTAACCGAGGCTATCGCGCTAGGGCATGATTTAGGACACTCGCCGTTCGGTCACGCAGGTGAATTTGCGCTAAACGAAGTTGCCCCAAACGGCTTTGAACATAACATGCAAAGCCGAAGAGTTGTTGAAAAGCTTGAAAAAAACGGTTCAGGATTAAACCTTACATATGAAGTCAGAGACGGCATAGAGCGGCACACAGGACCGCTGCGCCCCCAAACCTTGGAAGGCATGCTTGTGCATTTGGCGGACAGAATAGCATATCTTAGCCATGATATGGACGACGCCGAACGTGCTGGAATTCTCGATGAAAAGGATATGCCCGAAAATCTTAGTAAATCGCTTGGTCGCAGCCCCAGAGCAAGAATAAATACCTTTGTTTTAGATTGTATCCATGCAAGCTTTAACTCTCAAACGATTAAGCAAAGTGACGAAATGAAGCTGGCAATGGATGAACTTCGAGCCTTTATGTTTGAGCGCGTGTACCTCAACCCCGTTGCAAAGGCTGAGGAAGTCAAAGCCAAGGACATAATACGGCGTTTGTTTGACCATTACTGCAAAAACAAAAACGAACTCCCTGCGGACGTACTACTTTTGTCAGAGCGTGATGGCTTGGAGCAGTCTGTGGTTGATTTTATAGCGGGAATGACCGACCGATATGCCGCCGATTTGGCGTACGGGTTGTTTATTCCGCACGGATGGAGCAGAAAGTAGACTACAATGAGTATATTCACTAAAAAGTTTGGTAAATATATACAAAAGAGGTAATTATGGCTTTTCCAGCTAATTTTACTGATGAACTTCGTTCCCGAAGCGACATGCTTGAAATTGTCGGAAGATATACCC
>JAVBKA010000012.1:0-9837 GCA_031546715.1 Oscillospiraceae bacterium
TATAGGTGTGCAAAACTATTCGCGCCGAATTGTGGATGCAAATGGCGTGATGCCTACAAACGATACTACACGTGTTACAAAAATGGGTTATGAATTTTACCCGCAGGCAATTGGCAATGTAGTACGTTTTGTGGCCGGGCACTGGAAGAAGGACATTCTAATTACTGAAAATGGCATTTCCACCGACAACGATGCCGATCGTATCGAGTTTATAGATACGGCACTAGAAGGTGTGCTTGATTGCGTTGAGGAAGGTATACCCGTAAAAGCCTATATACATTGGTCGCTTATGGACAACTTCGAGTGGCAGCTTGGATACGCGCAAACCTTTGGTCTCATCGCCGTTAACCGCGAAACTATGGAACGCAAGCCAAAGCAAAGTTTTTATCATCTTGGCAAATATAACGCATTTTGATGCAAAAACACTACCATGCACTACTCATATTCCTTGAACATTGGTGACAAATATTTCTAAAAAACGAGCGAATTATACTATTGAAAATGATGTGCTTAGTGCCTACGACGTTAGCAAACAACTATTATTGCGAATTTAAGTGCATTATTCCAACTCCACGTTACAAAACTCATCCAGCTTAATCCTTCTCCCCAACACCTCCATAGTATCACCCCCTATTTCACCTATACATTCTAACCATAGACATACCGCCTTCCGTCACAGGAAGGCGGCATTTTCATGCCAAATAAAAGGAGGGCAATACTTATGAATGGCGAAACCATCGAATTTCCTACCAAAAGAAGCATAATCGATTCCCTACATGACGAAATCATAAACTCGGATCTGCCAGAATCTGAGAAGAATCGGCGGCTGTCGATTCTTCTCAGAGCAGGCAGTCGGCACGTCAACCTCATGCTGGTTTCAGCTACGGGTGCAGGAAAGTCAAGCACTATCAATGCTCTGTTCGACATGAGCGTGGCAAAGGTCGGCGTCGGCGTAGATCCCGAGACCAAGGAAATCGCAAAGTTTGACCTTGGCAACCTGACCATTTGGGACACCCCCGGCCTTGGCGATAGCGTAAAGGCAGACAAAGCACATATTAAGCAAATTGTTAAAAAGCTGTCAGAGGTGGATACTGATGGCAACCTTTTAATCGATTTGGTGCTGGTCGTTTTGGAGGCAGGTAGCAAGGACTTGGCTGTTTCGTATGACGTCATTAACAATACCCTGATTCCATGTCTAGGCAAAGGCAACTCACACCGTATCTTGATTGGACTTAATCAATCAGACATGGCGATGAAAGGTCGTCACTGGGACGCAGAGATGAACGCTCCTGATGACGTACTCACTGATTTTCTGACCAAAAAAGCCGATTCAGTTAGTCGCCGTGTACGTGAAGCCACTGGTGTAACCGTTGAGCCTGTGTGTTATTGTGCAGGGTATACAGATGAAGAAAGCAAACGGCAAAGCCCGTACAATTTATCCAAGCTACTCTACTACATTCTTATGGCCGTCCCTGCCGAAAAGCGCTTGGTGTTGGTGGATAAGCTCAATAGCGATGAAAAGAATTGGGTATCCAATGACGCTGACTACACCGAAGTCGTTAAGAGTAGCTTTTGGGATTCACTTCTTGAAAGCGTTTTAGAGGGTGTGGAAAAGGGAGCAGTGATTGGCGGGTGTGTTATCGGTATTCCAGGTGCTCTTGTCGGCGGTTTAGTTGGGGCTATTGTTGGAGGACTTCGTTACCTAGTGGCTCAGCCAATTGAAAAGCTGAAGAAAATAGAGAAAATCGACCCATTTGCAAAACTTTGGAAGCACTAACCCATCGAATTAAAAGTCAGATTAGCTATATATTCTAACTAAGTATGGAGATATCCATATTAAACATTATTGAGGAGGATTTCATATTATGGCAAACATAATTATCGCAGGCAGTTGTTTCGTAGTCACATCAGAGGTTTCAATGGTAGATATTGAGTTGTGCAAAAAGTATCGCCCAAAGGCACTGAAAATTGTAGACGAGGAAACTAAAGAGGAGCTGTTCGCAATCGGCACTGGTAGCAACAACTTGGGCGAGTTTGGCATCAGCTTTGGCGGTGTTTCCAATGACGAGCAGAAGCTGGCTACCGTTACTATGCCGATTCCGTGTGACGTTGAGGATGTGACGGAGTATGTCGCCGATAAGGCAGGGGCCGCAACTATCAACCTAAACCGTATTGAGGCTGTAATCACTTATGCACTAGAGGAAATTCGAGCCGAGCGCAAACAGGTCACCGACAACATCACCGTAGTTGTCTAACACTCACAGGGCTGCGGACTTAGGTTTGCAGCCCTGATATTATTATTTAGGAGCTGAAATCAAATGATAAAAGTAACGATTGGCAATAATGTCAAACGAAAGACAGAAATACTCGATGAGAACACAACTCTCCGACAAGCCTTGGAGGATGCCGAAATTGACTACAGTCGAGGTGCTATGAATCTTGATGGCTCATCTCTCAGTCCGGGGGATTTGGACAAGACCTTTGCAGACTTCGGCATTACGGAGAAATGTTTTCTACTCAATGTTGTCAAGGCGGATAACGCTTAAATGGATACAAAAACGATGACGGATGCCATATGCGGCGTCCGTCATCAATATTTATTGGAGGGAGGCAATCCATTTGTTTACCAAAGAAATTGGCAACATCACACTCGTAAATGACATAGCTGACAGGCTGTTCAATAACATTACTGCTTCAAGCTATGGTGTCGACAAGACATTCGCCGCAACTTTGCGTGCATTGATACCCAAAAGGCTTCCCACCAATGAATCGGCAAATGTTGCACTTGTGACCCTCGGACATAATGCTGTAACACCTGATGCCATTGCCGACAAAATCAGACAGCACGATTTTGGCTATAGCCATAGTATTTACATCGTCTATCCTCAAGACAAAAACGCAGGAAATCAAATACTTGATATAGTCCGTGTCAATTTCGGAGTAGGCAAACGATACTTTGACGCGTATGTGATGCAAGAAGATCTGCGGATATTCTATATCAAAAATCTGGACGGACTGTTTTACACTAACGGCTATAGCACCATTATTTTCCTAGATCATTTGGACATACGTAGATTTCACGCCTTGCAAATGATGATACCCAAATATCTGCCAAAACTATTTGCCGACAACCTACTGTCCGCAGAGGAAACCAACCTGCTCAAAAGTCTAGGTAGCAGGAGTCATGCAGAGTATGAACGGTTGATAGAACTATTTGCTCAGCGTCTCGATATGCGTGGCGAAATCATCCGAACTCGGCTAAAAGGGTTCGAGACAGTGTTTGAACGAGTAAAAATGCAAGAGGTCTCGCAGTCTGTATCATCGTTGCAACAGGAGTATCAGATAGGTTTAGACAAGCTCCGCAGGACGTTAAACACGTTGCAAGACCAGCAAATCACCCTTGCAGGTCTTCAATGCAAAATTGAAAACGCCAATGCTTCCGAGCTGATGGAATACTTTCTGTGCAACAAGCAACTCAGCATAATTAGGGTAAACGGTACCGAGCTTGAATTTGTGGTTCATGGTTACGCCGATATTTTCGACGAGGATGCCTTTGATACCTGTGTTGGCAACCATAACAGCTACTTGTACAGTCAAATCGTCAGCACGGTCACCACGGAGCAAATGGAGCGTCTTTATCGGGCTGTTTTCAGTGATAGAACATATAAACTTCGCCTATGTGCCGCCTACAGAGCCGACATGAAAAACAGCATTAGACCTGTACAAGAATATAGTTTTCCACCTGAAAGTCAGACCTATTTTCCAAATCCTCACATTCAACATTTCGGCTGTATCGGCGGTTATGCTTCGCGGTTCGTCGAATACATGAGCAACCGTGATTATGTTGGCGCAATCGACCAAGCGGCGGTATCCGCAAGAAACCTAAACTTCTACGATTCGGCGGTAATGTCCCAATTTGCCTATAATTTGTCACGCACGTCGGTCAAGTGCATTGAGGGTGCTGACGGAACACTGATGACGCCGAGAGAGGCAATAAAAAGAATAGAGGAGGTGGAATCGTGTCAAAGTTAATTCGAATAACCGATGAATTGAAGCAGAAAGCTCAGGATGAGTTTGCGACGCTTTTGGCGGATATGAAGATGTCCGATGGGAAAATAAGCTATTCCAAGGCTTTTAAGTATGAAAAAGCCTTCGCCGTCCTCTGGTTGACGTCGCTTGCTTACAGCAAAACGGTGGCACTTGTAACTACGTTTTCGGACGAGGTTGCATGGCATGGTATAGCTGTCAGGCAGTCGAAAAATGAATTTGTTATCGAGGACATATTTGTCTATCCACAGGAGGTTACAGGCAGCACGGTGGGCACCGACCAGAATCGCTATTCCAAATGGCTGTATGAGTTTGACGATGATAGCTTTAACAAAATCAGAATGCAAGGACACTCACATGTCAATATGGGCGTGTCTCCCTCTGGCGTAGACAGTGGTCACCGAGAGAAAATTCTCGACCAGCTTGACGACGATATGTTTTACATCTTCATGATTTGGAATAAGGCTTTGAAAACCCACACGCTGATCTATGATCTGGAAAATAATATTCTGTACGAGGATGATGACATTACTATGAAAATTGTCGGAGATGATTCTATGGAGATTTTTCTGGCGGATGCAAGAAAAAAGGTGCAACAAAAGAGGACGGATTTTCATGTCAAGCCCAGAAGTGAGAAGCGTTCCAAGGCAAGTATGACAGAAGCGCATGACTCCATATTTGACCGTTTTCATGGCTTTCATGGTGTCTATGATCCATTTGAATTGTGAGGGGTAAAGCTATGTTAAATTTAGAAAAATCCTACGACTTCTTCAAACCAGAAGCCTGCCGTGAGAGACTGCACATTATCGGTTGCGGTTCAGTGGGTTCTACCATTGCAGAGCTACTTGCACGTTTTGGTCTGACAAAGCTGACACTGTATGACTTTGACACAGTGGAGCCGCACAATTTGGCAAATCAAATGTTTCGACAGGAGCATGTTGGAATGTCTAAAGTCGAGGCGTTGTCTAGCATGCTGGCAGAGATTAACCCAGAAATCGGTAGTGGACTAAGAACCGCTCGTGAGGGCTATAAAGATCAGCAGCTATCTGGTTATGTGTTCCTATGTGTTGATAATATCGAGCTTCGGCGAGAGATAGCCGTTACTAACAAAAACAATCCGCATATCAAAGCCATGTTCGACTTCCGAACTCGTCTCACCGATGCGCAGCACTATGCGGCGGACTGGTCGGATATGAAGATGGTAGACGGCTTCATCCGCTCGATGGACTTCACCCATGAGGAAGCTATGGCAGAGACACCCGTTTCTGCTTGCAACGTAGCATTATCTGTTGCGCCGACGGTTAGGATGATATGCGCTTTGGGAGTTACAAATTTTGTGAATTTTGTTAAGGACGAGGGTTTGAAAAAGCTAATGCTCATAGATGCGTTCGGGTTTACGTTGGACGCATTTTAGCGTGTCTGTAATGAATAGGAAAACTCATGATCATTCGGGTTCGCTTTGCTCGCACCATGAGCTTCCACTTTGAGGTTAAATCCAAAGTAATACTTTGCTGGGGCATGAGAGTCTCGGTGCACACCGGATACTGAGCTAGAGTCGCAGGTCGTCATGAGGCGTAGGAATAAATATTCTCTGACAAAACAGCTCATCGGTAGTAATGCCAATGGTTACACCGACATTAACAAACCTGTTTACTCAGACAAACTGCCTCGGAAGCTTAGCCGACGCGGCCGCATCCTGGCGCTGCTGCGGGCGTTGCACCATGTAGATTACAGACGGGAATTTTGAAATGTGTTGTAAATCGCACTTTATAGCGTTATAATAAGATACAAGGAGCGTGAGAACTATGTTAAGCGTAGCAGAGATTAAAACCGTTATTGAACCCATTGTAAAAAATACAAAAGTTGAAAAAATGGTGCTGTTCGGTTCTTATGCTAAGGGAACGGCCTCTGATAATTCGGATATTGATTTATATATGATGAGCAATGGAGCCATTACAGGACTAGCTTTTTATGATCTGAAAGCTAAAATTGAGGATGCTTTTCCTATAGATATCGATTTGCTCCCGGATTTAGATATTGTTCCAAATTCGCCAATTGAGCGGCAAATCAACGAGTTCGGAGTGGTAATTTATGAGCGACAAAGATAAAATCGTGACTGGAAAGATGATAAAATACTGTGAGGATTCCGTCAAATATATTGAGCGATTGGATTTTGATTCTTTCTGTTCTGATGAACTAGTTCTCACATTTTCGATTTTCTCGCTGTCACAGCTCGGCGAGCTTGTCCCAAGATTGAGCGAAGAAGTGAAATCGAAACATAGCGAAGTCCCATGGAATGCGCTTAAAAGCATTCGAAATAGGATTGTGCATGATTATGATGGTGTGCAATACAGGGTTATATGGGATACTTTGGTAAACGACATTCCGCCATTAACTGAACAGCTACGCAAAATGATTGAATTACATACAAATACGCCTGTGTCAAATGACGCAGGCGTATTTGTATGTCAGGAGGCTTCAAATGTCATATATCACAATAAAACAACCGCCGTCATATCACCAAATTACATTCGAAGAGATGATGGCAGGCGTTCAAGATTTGGGCAAATACATGTTTGCAAATACGTCGAACACGCGGACGTATTTTGCTGAAACAGTAAATCCAAAGTTACTAGCAAACACGGACATTACACACATGATTGCACTACTCCGCTCCTTTAATCAAACCAATGAAGCCCTGTTCGCCAAGGACAGGGCTTCATTGTATAAAACTTTCTATATCCCAAAAAGCAGCGGCGGTTTAAGGCGTATTGATGCGCCGGAGCAGGAACTTATGAACGCATTGCGGCAGCTTAAAAGTTTGATGGAGACCAATATGTTTGCGCTATACCACACATCGGCGTTTGCTTATGTGAGGGGTCGTTGTACTGTGGACTCCATTAAGCGTCATCAACGAAATGAAAGCAAGTGGTTTCTGAAACTGGACTTTTCAAACTTTTTCGGGAGTACTACGCCGATATTTGTGCTAGATATGCTGTCACAGATATTTCCGTTTAGCGAAATTGTTAAGAAACAAGACGGTATGTCGGAGCTATCCAAGGCGCTTAGCCTTTGTTTCCTAAATGATGGCTTGCCCCAAGGCACTCCGATTTCACCATTTATAACCAACCTTATGATGATTCCGCTCGACCACAGATTTAGCAACGCTCTTCGGAATTTTGACAAAAACAAACTTGTCTACACCCGATATGCCGACGACATTTTGATTTCCTGTCAGCAGGACTTTGACAAGGATAAGGTTCAATCATATATTGCGGACACTCTGAAGCAATTCAACGCACCGTTTTTCATCAAGCCAGAGAAAACACGTTACGGCTCCAGCGCAGGTAGAAACTGGAATCTCGGGGTTATGCTCAACAAGGACAACCAAATCACCATTGGACATAAGAAAAAGAAGCATTTCAAGGCTATGCTGGATGGGTATATCCGCACTAAAAGGAGTGGCGGTGGATGGGAACTACACGATGTTCAGGTACTAAGCGGTCTTATTAGCTACTACCGCATGATTGAGCACGGATACATCGATTACGTCCTAAAAACCTACAGCGAAAAGAATAAATTCGACATAGAAGCAAGTATCAAGGCGGATTTATCAGCGTAACACACTTTTGCAATGGATAGTTTCCAAATGGAAACACTTCACGTTTTAAGCTGAAGTAATATTTTGTCTGGGGATTGAATTCGGGAGGGCGGAAGCTTGAGGACCATACGCCAGGTCTTCTGGGCTGTGGCACCAGAAGACAGTGGATTTGTCAATAGGTTACAGACGAAAAATATATATAACTCGTTGAATTTCTATTGAAAATTAATTACTTTTCCGACTAACTTCCATAATTCTTATGACATAAACATCGCCGACAACGGCTCTGAATGCATCCTTCAGGATCCTGAGCTGCGGCAACCTAAGTGTAGATTGCAAAAAGCAAAATATGGTCAGCACCTGTAATGGATACCGTTGAAATCTATGGTTTTCAATGGACTTTGAGGTTTTATCCAAAGTAATCGCTAACAAGAGTTTCGCAAAGCGGTGGCTTTGCTCACTCGCCAAATGTACTGCACCAATTACGGGATAGGCCAGTTCGGCTTCCTCTCGCATTCTGCGAACGGAATCCCGAACCCGGCCATTCCCTCCATAGGCTTATCCATTTGTAGATTACATGTGTTGGTCAAATTTAACAAGGAGATTTTATTTATGTTTGACGCGAAATTCATACTAGGGCAAACGGTAGCAACTAGAGGTATTCTGGCTCGATTGGATGCCGCGGAGATATTAGGTCTGTTATCTCGACATGCCGCTGGCGATTGGGGTGATTTATGCAAAGAGGATATTCAGCAAAATGAATCAGCCCTATTAACTAACGATAACCGTCTTTTCTCCTCGTACGTAACATCAAAGGGAAAGGTATGGATTATTACTGAGTATGATCACTCTGCTACTACGGTATTGTTGCCTGATGAATATTAGAAACAGAGTTGCATAAACGGTCGTTATTGATACGGATTTCATTATGCAAAAATACCCCTTAAAATTGACCATTTTGAGGGGTATTTTGTTTCAAAACTTGTTCCATAAACTACGTCTCATATTTCATACGTTTATGAAACTGTATACTCAATTGGAGGTTTTAATGAAAAACTACATCTTCGGTTATGCTCGTGTATCCACCGAATCCCAGAACCTTGACCGTCAATTAGATGCATTGAAGAAATACGGCGTAGACCATATTTACAACGAGAAAATGACAGGCACTAAGAAAGATAGACCAGAGCTAACAAAAATGCTGGATCGTATGACCACGGGTGATACAGTTGTCATTGAATCGCTGTCACGGTTAGGTCGTAGTACTAAGGATTTAATTGAACTCACGGAGTTGTTTAATTCCAAAGGTGTCAACTTGGTTTCACTCAAAGAATCTATCGACACCAATACAAGCACAGGAAAACTCTTGTTCACATTGATGTCCGCTATTGCCCAGTTTGAACGTGATACCATTGCCGATAGAACCCGTGAAGGATTAAACGCCGCTAGAGCAAGAGGTAGAACAGGCGGCAGACCTAAGATGAACTCTGAGTGTATTAAGAAAGCGGTAAAGCTATATAATACCCGGCAGGATAGTAGTCGTGAGATTGAGGAATTGACTGGAGTTAAAAAGGCTACGTTGTATCGTAATTTATAGAAATGCCCTCTTGGAAAACTAGTTCTATATGTAGTTCTAGTTTCTTTTTTGCGCAATTACTGTTTTTTACAGTAACAATTCCACGGGAATGGAAAATAGAGCATATAAAAAACCCGCTACGTGCGTATTATGATGCTGTTACCGAAGAGCAGTTGGTGCCTAGAATTGAAATATTGTTTAAAGAGATGCTGGCGGAGTATCTTTCTGCATAAAGAATTAGCTGAAAATCTTTCCATTTAGACAAATAATGTGTTATAATGTGGATGTTTAATTTCAGACACCAGAGGGGTTGGAACATATGAACGAGAAATCAAAAACTGCGTGCTTTAGCGGTTACTGCCCTGATAAGATACCAGATGGAGGCGTCGAAAGTGCAAATAGCACTCAGGCATTGTTATCTGAGCTGTACGATTCTATCACAGCGTCAATTGCAGATGGCTACAATACCTTTCTGGTCGGCATGACTGATGGCTTCGATATGATGGCTGCCGAAGAAGTGATAAAACAAAAAGCCACTCACGATATAAAGATCATTCCCATTATACCATTTGACGATGGCAGAGAGCGCAGCGATCGTTTCAACAATATCCTA
>JAVBKA010000038.1:0-11930 GCA_031546715.1 Oscillospiraceae bacterium
TACGCTTTAAGAGCATAATGGGTGTGGAAATTCCCATCGTCACCGACCCTGACGATGATGTGGAAATTGACATGCCATACGGTGTCGGTCTGACTAACTCATATTTAGACGAAGCCCGTCGTCGCTTTATTAAAGTTAAAAAGCTAACCAGAGAGCTTGCCGAGGTTGAAATTTCCATTTACAGATTGGCTGTTTCCATTAAAAAGGCACAAAAACGCGCTAACGCCTTGCAGAATATCATAATTCCTGATTTTTCTAGCAAAATTAAGTTTATTCAAGAGGCTTTGGAAGAAAAAGAACGCGAAGAATTTGTACGGCTAAAAGTCATAAAAGCACAAAAAATGTAATATTTTTCTGAATAATTATACGAAGCTCCGCTCATAATATGAACGGAGCTTTAATTATTGTATTTATGATGTCAATGATTGATACCATTAGCAAAATACTGCTATCTGCCTATGACGTTTTTATTGGCAGAAGGCAGTGTAAATTATCGTAGGAGGATATTCTTCGTGGATAGAGTTGCTTTAATATTAGTTATAATCGGTGCTCTTAACTGGGGCTGCATGGGAATTTTCAATTTTAACTTTGTAGCATGGGCATTCGGTGGAGATGCTATGGCTGTCAGCCGCGTAATCTACACGCTTGTGGGCTTAGCGGGAATATGGTGCGTGTCACTGTTGTTCCGTCAACGTGAGCATATTGAGGATACCTAAGTAAACACCATTTATGAGAGAGCCTTAGGGCTCTCTCATAATAATTTTTTGCAAACTTCAAAAATAACTATTTTTTCTTCTTGCGACCTTCTCTTAGTCGAATTCCAGCCGCAATCCACTCTGGGGCATATGATGAGGTACATCCTTTTGGTACCTTCTCTTCCTTAAGTCTTCCGAGACTCTCCCCAATTGCTATACAGCGGTCAGTATAATCGCCGTACTTAATTCCAATCTCGCAGAGAACACGATTCGCCGCTGCTTGGGTATAGTTGGTCATGCCCTTAAGATTTTTTTCAATAATATCCAATAATTCATTAAAGTAGTCGTAGTTTTTCTTTGAGAGTACTTTAATTAAGATGACATTCCAGTAAACTCGCCCTAAAAGGTCGGAATTTTCGCTTTTGAGTATTTTTTGTATTTCATCAACATAAGGAGAATCACAAACGATGTTAAATGTAAATTCGTCTAAAATCTTAACGTTTGTGGTTTCTCTGGTCATTGTAAGAATTTCGTCCATACTTAGCGCCTTTGCGTCAGCAATCATACATGCAAATAGCATAGCGTCGAAATTTTCAGATTTCCAGAGCTTGAAAGCTAAGTCATTGTTTAGCCCAATTTCTTTCGCAAGTCCGCGCAAGTCACCCATTTTGCAACCAAACTGATTCTCCCCCACCCCTTGCTTGGCGTTGACTTTTAACTGCGTTGGATTACTAAAATCTCGCAGTTTTTCATAAACTTCCTCATAGGTATACATACCACCACTCCTATTCTTCTGGTTTATTTATATTTACAGCTTTAAACAGTCCGAGAATTCTAACCAAAAATCGCCCTGTCTGTCTATTGATAATATTAAAACATATTTTTAAGAATAATTCAATAAACTTCTTGATAAAAGCAAATTATGATTGAAATTTTAAACTTGATATGCTATAATAACTAAACAGTGGATATATGCGTCCTTCACTGACTGCACTGGAGGCTATAATTTGAGTAAAGCGATATTATGCGTTGACGATGAGAAAATCATTGTAATGAGCCTAGTAGAACAGCTACGTGAACGGTTCGAGGATAGATATATATACGAAATGGCAATGTCAGGCGAAGAGGCATTAGAAATAATTGATGAGCTTGTCGAAGATTCTGTTTCCGTTATTCTTATTATTTCTGACTGGCTCATGCAGGGTATGAAGGGCGACGAACTATTAATCCGAGTAAGCCAAAAATATCCTGGCACCTTGACGGTTATGCTTACGGGGCAGGCAACGCAGGAAGCAATTGAGCGCGTGCGTGATACTGTCGGGCTTAAAGCATACGTAACAAAGCCATGGGATAAAGAAAGCCTAATGAATCGAATCCAAGAGCTGCTTGAGCCCCTTGAGGCCTAAGCTTAGTATAATGTGAGGTGGAGCAGTAGTGCCCAATGTAAGGTCTACTATTATATGCGTTGACGACGACAATTGGATGCTTAGCGTTTTAGCTGATCTCCTTGTCGAATGGTTAGGTTCTAACTATTGTGTGGAAAAAGCTTTGTCCGGTGCTGAGGCACTAGAAATTATTGATAACTGCTACGCCGAGGGTATGGAAGTTTCTCTTGTAATTTCAGACTATATAATGCCGGGTATGAAGGGTGACGAGGTCTTAACCAAGGTTAAGGCAAAAGACCCCGCTATTCGTCGAATAATGCTTACAGGTTACGCCGCCCTTGACGGCGTTATTAATGCTATAAATAATGCAGGTATCTATCGTTACCTTTCAAAGCCTTGGGATAACAAGGATATGATGTTGACTGTCCTTCAAGCTATCCGCAGTTACGAACAGGAAAAACGTTCTGAAAAGCTTACAAAAAGCTATGAGGATCTTTATAAGAAATTCGAAAGACTTGCAAATACCTTGCAGGTTCATTTGACCAGCTCGCTTTACACCTTAGCCGCCGCCGTTGAAACACGCGAGGCTGGCGAAAAAGGGCACAGTCTACGCGTTGCTAAATACGCCGCGCTACTTGGCAAAGCTTATGATTTGTCAGATGACGCGCTTAAAACCCTTGATACCATCGCTATTGTGCACGAAGTTGGCAAAATTGCTCTTTCTGACGACGAACTTCAATCTATTCGCAGCGTTGTCCCCTACGACCAACCTGAAATTATTAAGCGTCAAGCAGAGGGTGCAAGCGCAATACTTTCCGGAATTAGCAACGCAGAAAAAATCAGACCTGCCGTTATGCTACATATGGAAAAGTATGACGGCACCGGTGTTTTTGGTGTTTCAGGCGCAAGTATTCCAATTGAAGCACGAATTATTAGCATCGCAAACTACTATGATGCTATGTATAACGGAAAAGAGTCCCCCGACGTTCAGCAAAAGCTGCTTGCTGAAATGGCTGGGTTATGCGGAAAACTATTTGACGAAAAGCTGTTTGCAAAATTTAAGGAAGTTGTCACAGCCAACGGTTTTGCAAAAATTAGCGTTGAGTAACAATTAGTACTCTTGCACTTTGTTCTGATTATTATTTCAGCACATCTTCCAACATGGAAGGTGTGCTGAAAATTTTATTATTAGTCCGACTTAAAGCGATTCCGTTTCCACTACTGCACAAAATGCGTCTACGACAGCGGGGTCAAAATGAGTTCCGCTACGTTTCTGTATCTTTTCGACAATCCCTGGTGTAGTGGAGTTATTTAGATAGAATTCTGCTATGGACAATATGCGCGAAAGAATCGGGATGTCCTCTCCTTTTATTCGTGAGGGGTAGCCAAATCCATCAAAACGCTCATGATGCGTCAAAATTTCTTCCGAAATGCTCTTCAATTGCGGAGATGCGACAGCGATTCGGTGCGCCTTTAGAGGATGCTTGCGAACTTCTTCCCATTCCTCATTCGACAAATTTCCGAGGGTTTGCAACGTTTCCTTAGATAATCCTAACAAACCCAAGTCATGCATACTGGCAAGAAGCGGAATTCTATTCACATCCCCTACTCCAAGCTTTATTGCAGTCTTTGTGCAAAGTTCAGCAAGGTCGTTTGAGAGTTGCGGGCTTGTAATTCCATGCAGCATTAGAGAGTTATTGAGGGTATTAAACACAAAGCCGTCTGCGCTGAGTTCCTTGCGCTTTACAGAAATTTCAGCCAGCAGACGATTAAGAAGTCCGTCAGTGTCCTGAATTGGTGCATACAGCACTTCCATCGCCCATGTAAAGTCAATAAAAAATCCTCTTCCCTCGTATTCCTTAACCACATCTCTTACGCGCTCAACGTATTCGCTGGCGGCAAGTTCGTCAGAAGATTTGAGAATCGCTAAAAACTCACCCTTGAACAAGTGTGCAGATACTCCTGCATTGTTTTGAGCAACTGCTTGCGCCATATACATAACCAGTTGGTCAATGTACTCAAATCCGAAAATGTCAAGCATTTGGCTCAGCCCGTTAATACTCAGCACCACACATGTAGTGGGAAACTCTAGCTGGTTCAGCTCCGACAGCTTAGCCGACACTGCTTGCCTGTTAAGCAGACCCGTCTGATAGTCGCTGGACGCTACTTGCTCAAGTTCATTCACAGAAAGGCGAATTGTTGTGATATTATTAAAAACCAACAGCCTACCAACAAACTTATTTTTAGAATCATAAAGACTTTTGTCGTTTAGTGAGAAATAATGTCCGTCGTTTCTTAAGAAAATTTCTGCGTCTTGATAGCCGTCATCACTGTTGCTGAACGTGATATCCGCAACGATTGGTAGCTTTTTCTGCAAAAAATCGTCTAGCAACAGAAGGTTAAACTCGCTGGGTCGAAGTTCAAAGGTCTCAATCGCACTTTTATTGGCATCAACAAGTCGCAAACAATTATCAAAAATCATAATTTGATTAACGATATCGCTCAACGCCATATTTCTAGCTGTTTGCAGCATCCCTTTCGGCTTGTACAGTATAAGTGCATAACATTGCAAAATTGACGCAAATGCCATTGAAAGCAGCGAAACATCGCCGTAATCATTATAAACGCCCAGAATCGAAGAAATGCTTACTGCTATAATTATAAGGCTTGAGGATACTAAAATTGATGTCTGTCCTCTGTACAGCTTTGGTTTTTTATAGTAATTTATGAGAACAAATATTAAGCCTGCAAGCACTAAAGAATAACTGTATGCCGTGTGGAAGAAAAACCAAATGCCGTTTGACACGTTAACGTAGGTTACGTTATTTACAGTAATTACACTAAGCTCCTGACGGAACAGATGGTGTAGTGGATTGGTCAAGGCTACTATGGTGGTCAACGCGGGAAACAAGTATAATGCTAGGCGGAATTTAGGCTTAATAAGGTGGTCATTTTCCGTAAATTTCATGTAAACCACAAGGGTTTGGGTCGATAACATAGGAATTCCCAAAAATTTCATCTCATGCAGATAAAGCTTTAGCGACCCATCTCTTACAATCAACGAGGCTATGAAAAATATAACGCCTATTCCCAAAAGTAACAACGCCCAAAAAAGCTCCGTTGCGGCTGGCTTGCTTTTGTACTTTAAGGACAGACAGAGGGAGACAATTGTAAACAGAAACATTATCAGCGTTACAACTAAATAACTTGAAAACTGCATACTATTCCTCCCATTCCAGCGCAACAATCTGATGCGATAATCTATCTCTAAATAGGTTTTCCAGAGCTAACTTCGAAGTTTTACTAATGTTTTCAGAAGGTGAAGACTTAATTGCGTACCCGCAGAAAATCGCAAGTTGCAGATTATTAGAGTCGAGGTAGTCGTTTAGTACCTCATGCAACCGCGATATGTATTCTTGACAGCGTTGGTCGTCTGTTTGAGTAACCATTAGCCCAAATTGGTCGTATTCAAGCTGAAAAAGGCTGATGTTGTTCTCAAGTGTGGATTTTAGCAAATCAGAAATTCGCAGAATAATTTCGTCGCCTTCTGCAAAGCTGTTACTTAAGCTAAACCGCCTGATTCCATTGACGGCGAGATAAATTAAGCCTAACGGCAAATGCTCATCGCTTATAGACGTAATCTTTTTTTGATAAGCATATTTGTTTGGTAAATGCGTGAGCGGGTCATGATTGACCTGCTCAGAAAGCAGTCGCTCCCTTGTTTTGATTTCTGAGACATTATTGCATATCAGCACGGTGGCGGTCGTCACGTCATTTTCGTCCTTAACCTTGCGGCAGCTCATGGAAAAATCATGCTCCTTGTATTGTGTAGCTATTTCTTCTTGATTGCTTGCAAGGGCTTCTGTGTCCGCAATTTCCAGAGTACCTGTGACAAAATCTTCAAAGGTTTCTCCAGCTTCAATTGGAAAAATACTTTTTGCCGATAAATTAGTGTCGATTAACTTATCACTGTAGTCAAATAGCAAAATAGGGCTTCGCACCTCGTCAAAGGCGATGTTTCGGGCGGTTTGAATCATTCTCTTAGGCTTAAAAACTATCATTGCAAAATACTGAATACACACACTTATGCCAAACGCTATAAGTGTAGCATCACCAAAGTCATTAATAAATCCAAAAACAGAGAGAGCATTAACGAAAATTGTACTGAATGACGCTATCAGCATTAGAGATAACTGCTGCCTATACATTCTCGGCGACAACATGACTTTTACCGTAACAAAAACTATAATGCATAGGTACAGCACATACACATACGCAATGTATGCATAAAACAGCCACCCTGATTTAGCCGCAATAAAAGTGCCCCAAGTGTTTTCCAAAACCCAGTACTCAGTTCTGAACCAGTGGTGCAAGCCGTTTGTCATTGCAGCCAATGCGGCGATTCCCGGAACAATTGAAATTAAGATTATATTGCGGTTGGTAACGTACTTTCCCATATCAAAAAATGTAAGATATGTAGCGGCATAAAAAACCGAAAATAGTGCTATTCCAATAAATTTTAGCTCATGAATAAAGAATTTAATCTCTAAATCTGTTATCAGCAAAGACGCTCCGTAGGTTGACAGAGCTTCTAACACCAGAATAATTACAACAATGTAGTAATTTGCGCCCTTTTTTTGCTTTTTCCTCATTGTACTTAACAGAACGGCTGTTACTAGAATAACCAAACTAAATATTAAAATAAAATATCTCATCGTTGCTCCCTCGCTTCTGTCTGGAGGGTAAACGTAAATGTTGTACCTACGCCGACCTTGCTTGCGACCTTTACATCTCCCCCATGCTTTTGAATGACCTTTTTAGAAATATCCAGTCCTAAGCCGCTGCCTTCTCCCAAGGGTTTTGTTGTAAAAAACGGCGCGAAAATTTTCTTTAGGTTTTCTGGCGTAATACCACTTCCGGTGTCGGTAAATGCAATCTCAACCTTTTTACCCGAAATGTTTCTGACGCTAACTGTCAGCTTACCAACGCCGTTCATAGCATGAATAGCGTTGGAAATAATATTCGTCCAAACTTGTGTAATCTCGTTTGAATCGCCGTACACAAGGGCAACGTCTTGGCTAAATTCTTTAACCACCTGAATTCCCTGCTTGACTTGATTGTGATACAGCACAAGCACGTTGTCAATGCTTTTGATAACATCAAAGTAGGAGGAATCCCCTGATGGGTTCATATGCGAGAAGGATTTCAGTGCAAAAACTATTTTGGTGACTTTTTCGGAGGCAAAGCGAATCGTATAAATACTTTTTAATAGTGGCACAAGAACAGTTGCAATGCTGAGAATTGTATTGATATTTGGGCGTTTTAGCAGGTCAATATTATTCTCAAGCTTTTCAATATCGGATATATCAAGCCTCAAAAGCAAATCAGCCGTTACCGCACTTTCGGGAACATCAATGGATTCAAGATATTTTTTCACCTGCGTCTTTGCCCGTCTTAGTTCCATGGTCGAACGCATATTTTTAATACATTGAGACGAGATTCTGAGAATTTCGTCAACTGCATTGATATCATCAGGCTCAAGGTTTTTCGCCTGCACCATTAGCTTATTAACTATTGCATTCAGTGTAGATTCCAAGGTTTCAGCCGATGCCTTTGATGCTCCGATGGGGGTGTTAATTTCGTGGGCAACACCTGCAATCAGTTGACCAAGGGTTGCCATTTTTTCATTCTGAATAAACTGGGTTTGCGCCGATATAAGCTCCTCATGGATATTTTCCAGTTGAGAATAATTGTCAATAGAGCGGGTTATGTATGTTTCAAGCGAGGAGTAAATGGCAAAGGCAATAAAGAAAATACTGACTATGTACTGTATAAGTACATTAAGGTCTGCGTCGCTTCGCAGTAGAATTTCAATAATAATTGAAACAAAAATCAGTCCGCAGAAAATCATAAACAGGGTTTTTGAAACATTACGATTAATCAAAAACAACGTTGCAGCAAGTCCAACAAAGCACCAAGCCATTATGCCGTCCCTTATACCACTCCCGAAAATCGCATGAAAAATAAGCGGCAAGAACAGAAACGCAGCAGCTATAATATAGCTGGTTCGCACACCAATACCGTTCCGAATACTTATAATAAGCGTAATCAACAGTGCCACAAAGGTGATTAAGTCTGTAACAATTAAAATAGGGTTGTCGCCTAGCAACACTTGAATTATGAGCATCATGAAGAATTCGATAACCAGCGTCATGTGCATCAACGTAAATGACTGACTATAGTTTCTGTCTGAGTTAGACGCTTTTGAATTCGCGTCAAAAACTTCGCGAATCCTAATTAGCGGGCTGACGCCGGATTTATTTGGGTAAATAGATGTCAGAAAGAACACTGCCGAGAAGGCAAGAATCAGAATGATTGTGTTGGCGTTTTTTTGAGCCTCGAAGTTGGAGCGGCATATAAAAAAGGTGTAGGCTTTTAAAACAGTGGTCTTTTCCCGTGTCCACCCATTCTCATCGGGCATATTGCCGTAAATCTTTTGAGAGTTCTCTAATAAATCTCGCACTAAGACGTATTTATTTGTCTCAGTGTCCTTATCAAATATACTTTCAAAGACTACATGAGGTGATATGTAGACAGAAAACCAAAATGTTTCGCCCTTCAAGGTAATGATTTTAGTCAACATAATGCTCTGAGTATCTTGAAATGACGACCATTTCTGAATAAAGCCTGCCTCATAATTAAAGTTGAAGCCTGTTATTAACGGCTGCGATGTTTTGAATTGGCTATTCATTGCCTGAACAATTAAAGCTCCGAACTCTTGATAGCTCGCTTCATCATCATTCTTAACAGCATAATCTACAATATGTAGCTGCGCATCCATCGCGTTGGAGATATTTTCCAAGTATTCTTTCAAAATCTCGGACTTTTCCTGCACCTCGTCTTGAAGCTGATGCTTATACTGAATCTGAGAATTGTTCAAATATAGCATTGTGCCACTTAAGACGAAAATCATGGCAAGGGAAATCCAAAAATAGACAGAGTAATCCAGCATTGACTTAATAGAAACCTTCATTAACTTTTCCATCCTTCGGGAGCTTTTATATATAGTACTGAGCTAATCCGCACTTGTCTCACATATTATCATAAATTCTTTACAAAGTAAAAGCATTTCTC
This sequence comes from Oscillospiraceae bacterium, assembly GCA_031546715.1. Classification (GTDB taxonomy): domain Bacteria; phylum Bacillota; class Clostridia; order Oscillospirales; family UBA929; genus JAVBKA01. The sequence goes on from JAVBKA010000038.1 coordinate 9,215, forward strand.
TTACCAATTATTATTTATTAGTGCCATGCCCCATTGATTGCAAATTACAAAGATATATGGTAGAATATAACACATGAAACAGGTTACCATTGGAGGTGTTTATATGGACGAACCTAAATTTAGCATACTTATTGTAGACGATGAAAAAACGAATCTTGATGTTTTGAACAACATGCTAAAGCATGACTACTCAATTAGCGTCGCAAAAACCGGAGAAGCGGCTCTAAACAGGGCACTCAGCAATAAGCCAGATTTAATTTTGCTTGATATCCTTATGCCAGATATGAATGGTTACGACGTGCTCCTCGCACTTAAAAATTCTGATGTAACCCGAAGCATACCCGTAATTTTTATTACAGGGCTAAGCAGCACCAACGACGAAGAGCGCGGCTTCATGCTAGGTGCTGTGGATTATATTACAAAACCCTTTGTGAATTCAATTGTCCGAGCCAGAGTTAAGACCCACTTGCAAATCGTCAAGCAAATACGCACTATTGAGCGTTTGGGCATGATTGACGCTTTGACGGACATCCCAAACCGCAGACTGTTTGACTCTCAGCTCAAAAACGAGTGGGCGCACGCCCTTCGAGATGGCACAACAATTAGCGTTATGATGATTGACGCAGACAAATTTAAAAACTATAACGACACCCACGGACACCCAAAGGGCGACGCTCTCTTACAGCTATTGCCTCGAGTTTTTTCCGCCTCAATTCGCCGTGGCACGGATCTAGTAGCGCGAATCGGCGGAGAAGAATTTGCCGTTTTGCTGCCAAATACTTCTCTGACTGCTGCAACACAAATTGCCGAACAAATGCGTGTTGCCGTGGAAAACAGCATTTTCCCTCCTGACGGCGAAGGTAACCCAACATATGTTACAATCAGCATCGGTGTGGCAGCCTGTCTGCCAACTGCCAAGAGCGAAATAACCGACCTCATGGCGAAGGCTGATATTGCACTATACACCGCCAAGCGCAAGGGGCGCAATCAAGTTTGCAGTATTATGGTTGAGGACGAAACGGCGACTTAAGTAAGAAAAGCGGACTGCAAAACTGGGATATTTTTCCCTGTTGCGCAGTCCCCTTTTATGCTTGCTTATTTCTCAGCGTAGTCGTCTGGCAAGTCATTTTCAAGTAAAATGACCTTTTTGGTCTCTGGCAGCCCGTCAACAACCGCCATTGCTTCTGAAATACTTGAAACCACAAAGGTTTTTTCCTGCGGATATTTCGCATCGGCAAGACCATCAAATATAGGCTTTGTTTGCTTTTTACCCACAAGAATCGCATAATCGCAAACTGCCGCAATGTCTACGCCGAATTTGCGGTTTAATTCGTCTTGACTTGTACCGAGCTCCACCATACCCGGAGTAACGATAATTTTACAACCGCTGAAAAGGTTCAACGTGCTTAAGGCGGCAACCGTTCCGCTGGGGTTTGAGTTGTATGCGTCGTCTATGATGATTCTATCAGGCGTGCCCATGAGCTGTAGTCTATGGGGTACAGGCTTTAGATTCTTAACCGCAAGACGTAACTGTTGCATTTTGATTCCAAAGCTTGTGGCAACAGCGATTGCGCCTAAAACATTTATAACATTATGCTCCCCTAAAAGCTGAGTTGAAAACTCCTGAGAGTTGCCCTCTGGGTCTGTCACCGTAAATTTAGTTCCAATATCGCTGACCTTGATGTCTGACGCTGTATAATTGTTGCCCCCGCCTATGCCGTAACGTATCGCTGCTTTTTTGCAGTCAACGCTGGCGATATGCTCGTTATCGCCGTTTAAAAACAGCATTCCATTTTGGGGAAGAGCGTCAGCAAGTTCAAACTTTGTCTTTTTAATATTATCAAGACTTCCGAAGGTTTCAAGGTGTTGAGGACCGATTGAGGTAATAACGCCGTGGTGGGGATGGACAATGTCGCATATTTCCTTAATTTCGCCGACTTTTTTTGCGCCCATTTCGCATACAAAAATGTTATGAATCGGCTGTAGACTGCCACGAATAGTCTTAACAACGCCCATTGGAGTATTATAGCTTTCAGGCGTGACTAATACATTGTACTTAACTTTTAGCAAATCGCCTAAGTAGAATTTAACGCTGGTTTTGCCGTAGCTGCCTGTAACGCCGATGATTTTGAGGTCAGGCATCCCCTTGAGTATTTTTTTCGCGTCATTTATGTAACGCTGATTAACGCCTTTTTCAATAGGCGAGTTTATCAGGTTAGCAAGCATAATAACAAAATAGAACGCTATAAATATTAACCCAGCAACAAGAATCAAATGTTCACGGCAATAAATAAAGACTAAACCAAGTGGTACGATGACAATTATTGTCAAGGTTACAACTAACCGCTTAACCCTCATGGTATACACAAGTGGCTTTTTTGCTTTTTTGGGGAAGAAAAACCACACAACAGTAAAAAGCCCCAACAATTCAATTATTTTGACAGCAAACCCCGATGTAGCAATCAGTGTGCACATCACTGCAAATAGGACATGCATAAAGAGTACCTTTGAGTTACGAAAAAGCCAGTGTTGGTATTCCTTATATGAATACGAATTGAGCTGAAACATGTGCAAATGAAATATTCCTGTAAAAACAAAAGCTATTGCTGTTACAGTATAAAGGACTATGTCGTAAGCTAAATCCATAATTGCCCCCTTATTTTACAGTTTCAGAAATAATAGAAGTACCTCGACCCTTTTTTGAAATACTTTCAAG
>JAVBKA010000118.1:0-5411 GCA_031546715.1 Oscillospiraceae bacterium
CACTTCAAGGAATATTCCATTATAGTGAAAGTTAAGCAAGCGTCTGCCATCATCAAAGGTCTCTAAAACTGTCGCTGTCAACAAACCTTGACCAAAACTGAGCACATCCCCTACTCGTATGCGCTTTGCAGGCTTAACAAGGCATTCCCATATCGTTTCACCGTTTCGAGATTTATCTGTGAGCAGTAAAGCTTCTGCGTTTCCACCGCCAGCGCGAAGCCCTAGCAGCCTCGCAGGCAAAACCTTTGAATTATTTAGGACGAGGCAGTCCCCTGCTTCTAAAAAATCTACTAATTCATAAAATTTATGATGCTCAACAATCCCCTGTTTTAAAACCATTAAACGGCTTTCATCACGCTTTTCAAGAGGATGCTGAGCAATAAGCTCCTTTGGCAAATCGTACCAAAAATCATGGGTTTTCAATATACATATACCACCTGTTTATTTTCTGAAAAGGTCATGCCGACCAAGGTTACTCTCTGAGAAATTATATGGTTACTGAGGTAGATAGCTCGAAACTGTTTCAACTGGCATTACGCCTGTTGTGACAGTTACGCCAGAATAATAGTACTTGAGTATCTGGTCATAGGTGTAGCCTCTTTCTGCCATACCACGGGCACCCCATTGGCTCATACCTAAATTATGCCCGTTGCCTCTGCCGCTAACCGTAAAAATGCCCGAATCATTTGGAGTTATCGGTAAACCAAAAAGACCTTTATCCGTTACAATTCTAGTGTCATTGCTGAGCTTATATTCCGAAGGGGTTAAGCTTGAACCGACTAAATAAACGATATCAGATGCGCCTATAGTCTTTTTGCCGCCCAGTCCTTGAGCCGTAACACCGACATCGCCTGAAGCGATTGTAAATCTTAAACTATGAGTTCTGACGCCAAAATCCGTGTTGTCTAGGCGAACCTGATTCTTTGAAAAAGTGTACTTTTTCCCTGCATTGTCCTCAAATGTGACACTAAGAACGTTTCCGTATTTGGTAAACTGAGAAACATAGAAGTTTTTTACACCGGCGTGTGCGTAACCTTCACCGGTTAGAAAATTCGACAGGGTTTCAGTTGAATATGTGTACTGCCAGACACCAAAGTCAGCTTTTGACAAATTCTCAAAATTGTCAGGCACACCACGGAGGTACGCATAATATGTTCCATATACATTTTCACTGTCCTCTGTATAGCCTCCGTCTGAGGACATGTATAAGGCATCGCAAATCCTGCTGTTGTATATTATATATCCGCCATAGGTATCATCCACTGCCTTGTCGGAGTTGGCGTTTGCACTGTTAGTGCCTTTATAAGCCTGACAATGGGTGGTTTTGCAGACATCGAAGCCGTCATTTTTATGCTTGCCGGAATTAAAGGTAGCGTAACTTTTAGCGCATACTGCCTGAGCCTTTAGAGCCTCAAACGGCCACGAAGCACTCATTTCATAGGGTATAACACCCTTTGCATAGTCTTGCATGGTGACGTAATTTATTACAGTAAGATTATCTTGATTAATACGCTTGTATTGAAAACCGCCTGCATATTTAAATCCGGAGCAGTACGTGAGCGGGCGTAATTTGCCAGTAATATCTGGCAAAACACAGAAAGCCGTATTTGCGTCTCCGTCAAACTGGAAAATTATATCATTCGTGCCTGTAATAACAACGGATATGCAGTATTTGCTGCCTGTTACATATGTACCGTTTCCGTTGTCTAAGTAGTTGTTGCTCCGAATCCTCCATTTGCCGTTGATGTAGCTGACGAAAGACCTTTTTCCTGCTGCACGGTCGGCAGTAACCACTGTATTTGCATCAGAGTATGAAGTGTACTCCACTCCAGTATCTTCGTGAAAATCACCGACTGCCACATTGGTTGCAGGAGAATCAACATACGCACCTGCAAGGGAGCTTGATGTGCTTGACTGAAAATAAACTATCCGATTTTTAACCATAGATATCTTCTGTTCAGACGTTTGACCAATTTCTACAAACTTATTATCTGAACCCATGTAACCAAACCGATAACCTAAGCCGACGAAGTTCTGAAGATTTGACCCTGCAACATCAGTACTGCGATAAAACAGTCCAACCTTAATAATGGGGTTTTCCTGCACTGCCTCTGCGGAAGGCATATACCCAAGAACCAGTAAAAAAACCAACGAGACAACAAATAATCTTTTAAACTTAAACATATGCCCTCCGTCTAATTGACGTGGTGTCAACTATGCTAATCGTTAGTCGCTCTAACCCGCTGTCGTCAACTATGTAAGACTTTGCACTGCTATCTGAGGGAGATACGGCGACACTGTTTCAACTGGCATTACACCTGTTGTGACAGTTACGCCAGAATAATAGTACTTGAGTATCTGGTCATAGGTGTAGCCTCTTTCTGCCATACCACGGGCACCCCATTGGCTCATACCTACGTTATGTCCCCAACCTCTGCCGTTTACTGTAAACATGCCCGAATCATTCGGGGTAATCGGAAGTCCGAAAAGTCCTTTATCGGTGGCTATTCTAGTGTCATTACTCAGCTTATATTCTGTCGAGGTTGCGCTGGAACCGAGCAAGTAAACAATGTCGGCTGGGGCTAAGGTTTTTGTTCCAGTTAGGCTTTGCGCTGTAACTCCTACTTCGCCAGAGGAAATGGTGTATCTGGGGCTGTGGGTGTTGATTCCAAAGGCGTTGCTGGTCAGGCGAACTTTGTCTTTTGAAAATGTGTACTTCTTCCCTGCAATGTCCTCAAAGGTGACACTTAGAACGTTGCCGTTTCGGGTAAACTGTGAAACATAAAAGCTCTTAACGCCTGCATGAGTGTAGCCTCTGCTGGTTAAGAAGTTTGATAGGGTTTCGGTTGAATATGTGTACTGCCATATGCCATAGCCCGCTTTTGATAAATCTTCAAAATTGTCAGGTACACCTCTGAGGTACGCATGATATGCGCCCCAAACGTTTTCGCTGTCCTCAGTTGCGCCGCCGTCTGAGGACATATAGAGGGTATCACAAATTCTGTTATTATATAGAACATATCCGCCGTAGGTTTCGTTTACGGCTCTGTCTGAGTTTGCATTTGCACTGTTAGCACCTCTATAAACTTGGCAATGGGTGGTGTTGCAGATATCAAAGCCGTCATAGCCATGCTTGCCAAAATTAGCTGTAGCATAGCTTTTTGCGCATAATGTCTGCGCTTTTAAAGCTTCAAGAGGCCAAGACGCGCTCATTTCGTAGGGTATTGAACCTTTTGCAAAGTCCTGCATGGTGACGTAATTTATTACCGTAAGGTTATTCTGATTGATTCGCCTGTATTGAAATCCGCCTGCATACTTAAATCCAGCACAATACGTCAGCGGACGAAGCTCCCCTGTTATGTCCGGCAAAACTGTAAATGCAGCGTTGGCATCACCGTCAAACTGAAAAATAATATCGTTAGTTCCAGTTATGACGACGGAAACACAGTATTTGCTTCCAGTTACATACGTGCCGCCTTCGTTTGTCAAATAATTGTTAGTTCTGACCCTCCATTTGCCATTTATATAGCTGACAAAGGACTTTTTTCCTTCATTGCGAAATGCAGAAACAATTGTTTGAGCCTCTTGGTATGTAGTAAATTCTACCCCCGCATCTTCGTGGAATGCGCCCACTGCGACTTCTGTGGTTTGGTCGTCAACATATGAGCCTGCAAGAGAGCCTGTCGCACTTGGGACGAAGTAGACTGTGCGGTTTTTAACCATGGATATTTTTTTCTCCGTGGTTTGTCCGATTTCAACAAACTGATTGTTTGCATCTAAAAAACCAAATCTATAGCCTGAGCCGACATAATTCTGGAGATTTGAGCCTGCAAGATCGGTGCTGCGGTAAAACAATCCAATCTTGACTATAGGATTTTCCTGAACCGCTTTAGCAGAAGGGATAAATCCAAGAACTAACAGAAATGCAAGAGAAATAATAATTAATCGTTTAAACTTTAACATGAGCGCCTCCGTCTGATTGACATGATGTATCAAATGTGATACCATATTCCATAAACTTTCACTTGTTCCCCACGTAACACCACAATGATTTACATAATTACTTATTTCAACATTATACTACACTCGGCATACAAATTTCAACTCATTTTTTATATTTCATTTTCTGGATAAATTTTTGTTTTATTAGGTTAATAAGTGCCATTCATTCGATTATTTGCATATGCTAGAATACTTCTGAAATATGATATACATTTGAAAGGGTTGCTAAGATGAAAAATTACAGAGTCGGAATACTTGGTGCCACCGGAATGGTGGGTCAGCGATTTATTTCATTGCTAAATAATCACCCGTGGTTTACCGTAACAGCAGTCGCCGCCAGTGCCAGAAGCGCAGGACAGACATACGGCGAGTCCGTAAACGGAAGATGGAGCATGAAAACTGCGATACCCGAAAACGTAACTAACCTCGTTGTCCTTGATGCTGTGGCAGATATGCAAAAAATTGCCTCCGAGGTGGATTTTGTATTTTCAGCGGTGGACATGAAGAAAGAAGAAATTCAAAAGCTCGAAGAAGATTATGCACGCTTAGAATGTCCCGTTGTTTCAAACAACTCCGCTCACCGCTGCACACCTGATGTACCAATGATTGTGCCAGAGCTGAATCCCGAACATGCAGAGCTGATAGAGCACTTCAGAAAACGCTTGGGAGTTAAGCGTGGTCTTATTGCGGTTAAGTCAAACTGTTCGCTTCAGAGCTATGTTCCCGCGCTTCATCCCCTCTTGGACTTTGGACTTGAAAAGGTTCTGGTCTGCACCTATCAAGCTATTTCAGGAGCTGGCAAAACCTTTGAATCTTGGCCTGAAATGATTGATAACTGCATTCCATACATCGGCGGTGAGGAACAAAAATCCGAAACCGAGCCACTAAAGCTTTGGGGCAAGATTGTTGACGGCGCAATTGTGCCTGCGGCAACTCCAAGCTTTACCGCACAGTGCATTCGCGTGCCAGTTAGTGACGGACATATGGCGGCAGTTTTTGCAAGCTTCAAAACTAAGCCGAGTATTGACGAAATTGTAAGCCGCTGGAATAACTTCTCAGGTCTGCCACAAAAGCTTGCTTTGCCTTCTGCTCCAAAAAAGTTTTTACATTATTTTACCGAGGATAACCGTCCTCAGACAAAACTTGACAGAGAGCTTGAAAACGGCATGGCTGTTTCCATCGGAAGGCTTAGAACAGACAATCAGTACGATATTAAGTTCGTCTGCCTAAGTCATAACACTGTCCGCGGAGCGGCAGGCGGCGCAATTCTTCTCGCAGAGCAGTTATGCGCTCAAAACTATATTTAGGAAGGTGCTTTTTATGAAAAAACCTGTTTTTTCTGGTTCGGCAGTAGCAATAGTCACACCTTTCACTAATGACCTTGTTGATTTTGATAAGCTCGGTGAGCT
>JAVBKA010000195.1:0-12820 GCA_031546715.1 Oscillospiraceae bacterium
AGACACCACAACAGGCGACATCGCCAGCTTACCCATGACAATCACGACATCATGGGGCGCATTTGACGAAAAGAAGCCAGACAAAAAAGGCACAATCGGCTTCACCGTTAAAGAGTACCCTTGGTATGACGGCTTGGTTACGTTCATGCTGATGCCCAACAGCACAGATGACGCAACAGATGGTCAGCTTGCTACTGTAACATTAACACCGCAAGAATGGGCAACCACCACACAAAAAATTTCATTCTACATGCAAACTCCTGACAAGGGTATATACATTCCTGCAAAAGGAGAAACTCCGGCTACACAAGCAAATTTTAGCTATAAAGACCTAGACCTTAAAGCGGAAGTAAAAATTGGCTCTGGCACAGCTTTTACAGCAAATGCAACTATTGAACCTGCCTCAAGCACTGACATTTCAGAAACACTGGTTAAAGACAAAGAAAACTTATACCTAGTATCTGTAGCTCTTGAAAAAGGTACTGCCTTTAAAACTGGCTCATACACTGTTACCCTCAAACCTACTACAACAAATGCAGACACAAAACCGCATTATTCATGGGATAAGTTTATAATCCCAACAGTCACAATTATTTGCGAGCAACCAACCTATACCCCGACATTTGCGGAAAATTCCAAATATTCGCTTACAATTAAAAACCCTGCCAAGGCTCTTTCAAAAGTGCAGGCAGCAAGCATTACAAGCGTAGCCTCGTACACCGAAATTACTGGAATAGTAGAAGAAAGTCTCCCAAAAATCACGGTTAAGCCAGTGGAAACTTCCGCAGAGCTTCAAGCTGATTTTGATCTTGATGCTGCTGACATTGATTTAAAATACAGTATAGATAGCGGCAAGACGATAGCAGACGGACTTCTCAAAATCAAGGATGAAAAGGGCAATGTCTACATCTTTGTTGTTAAAATTGGCACAGCCGATGGTTTGGCTAAATATTATACACCGAAACTTAAGGAAGACAGTGATGTAATATTCAGGGTGAGTAAACAGGCACAGGCACTCAAAGAGAGCGTAGCTAACGCAATTAATACATGGCAAGATTATGCAAAAGCTATTAATGGAAATTTAAATGACCTGCCGGTAATAATTATTTCCAAAAAATCTCTAGAATCTAATTTTAGGTATCAATTCTACCTTGACGAAAGTGATAAGACGTTAGGCTATTCGCTGAAAGTGGATCTCGATCGTAATTTTGTAAAAATTACTGATTCAGAGAATTACGTCTATATTTTCCTCATAACCGATGACCAGTTTTCGACAGCAAAACTTGAAGACAAATCTATTACAAAGCCAAGCAATACTGGTGAAAGCCTTGGAATTATGAAGATTAGAGTTGATGGTGCATCTTTTAAAGCGATTAATAGTGGTACAGATGTTACTAATTGGTTCTCAAATCTTCCGGCAGGTGTTGCCGCTAAAATTGACGAATCTGTTGGTAATGCTCATAATAATGTCGATGTTTTGTTTTATCCTAAAGGAACACTTTCAGTTACACCTAAAACTGAAATCTCGTTCACTATACCAGTAAATTTTCTCTATACATACGGTTATAATGCCTCGAAAGGGTTAGTTTCCACATCCAATCCCAACGCAACAATTGAAATTACAGCACCATAGCAAGCATTTATCCGAAAGATTAACGAGCATAGCACCCTAGCGGGAAGCCGTCGGGGGTGCATTTTTTTAACCAAAATTACCAAATTTTTCAAAATTTGCATTATAAAATATGCTCACAATTTCCTCACATATGCTTCACAAATACCTCACTTGCGTTTTTGACACCCAAATGGTACTATAAATACACGATATCAGTGCTTTTGAAGATTTTTTAAAACTTGGAAATCAAAAAATAAATATTGAAAAGAACTAAAGGTCTTCAAAAGAAAAACGATATATTGAGTGTAAGGCAAAAGAACATGACGGAAGGATCCGTTACTGGCGCTTAATATCGGAACTTGCTCGCACAGGCAGGGATCCCGAAGAAATGTTACTTACCTTAACAAATTTATGTGTGGGCTTCGCATGATGCGGAGTTCCGGAAAGTCAAGGAGGAAAATTCAATGCGTATCCAAAACAACATGATGGCTATCAACACCCATCGCCAACTCTCCACAAACCAAACTGCACAGGCTAAGTCAACAGAAAAACTAAGCTCAGGTTTCAGAATCAACAGAGCAGCCGACGACGCCGCTGGTTTAACAATCAGTGAAAAAATGCGTTCACAGGTTCGCGGTCTCGGCCGTGCAAGCTCAAACGCACAAGACGGTATCTCAATGATTCAAGCGGCTGAAGGTGCTCTTCAAGAGTCCCAAAGCATTCTACAGCGTATGCGTGAGCTTTCAGTTCAGGGTTCTAACGGTGTCCCTGCTGCTGAAGACCGTGACGCAATGCTCTCCGAGCTTGAGCAATTAGGCGAAGAGCTAGAGCGTATCTCTTCCACAACTAACTTCAACGGCAAGTATTTACTATCTGGTAAGTATGACGCAGCCGCCGATACCGTAGTTCGTGACGAAAACCAGCCTAAGTCCATCGCCGATATCGAGCCTGCATCTATCAATCTTCAAGTCGGTGCTAACACCAACACTGGTGACGTTATCCAAGTAAACATTCAGGGCGTTTCACGTCAAGACTTACTGGGAGAAACATACGGCGCACTAAACGGCTTCAAGACCGAAGAAGGCATTGGTAACGCAGACCTTCGCGAAGATACAGCAACAGGTCACGTAGCAGGCGAAGATCCAGACGAAACAAAATGGCAGGGTCTCACAAACATCATCGACGGTAACATCGATGTCGCAGGCGAAAAGGTTGATGACCAACAAGCATATACAGGTCTTGCTCGTATTTCAAACCTCCGCAGTAACCTCGGTGCTGTTCAAAACCGCTTAGAGCACACTGTTTCTAACGTTGATACAGTCGCTGAGAACATGCAAGCTGCTGAAAGCCGCATTCGTGACGTAGATATGGCTAAGGAAATGATGTCCTTCACAAAGAACAACATCCTAAACCAAGCTGCAACTGCAATGTTAGCTCAAGCAAACCAAGCTCCTCAGTCAGTTCTCCAACTACTCGGCTAATACATATTAAAACTGTATTACAGCCTACTAGCTCATTTGTTGGCACTGCCGCATAATTGAGCGTTGTTAGGAGAAACCCCTCGCAATGCGAGCTGTTTAATGTGAGCAATATACTAATATGCAAGCGGGCTGTATAGCCCGTTTGCCATATTACGAATTAATTCCTCACAAAATCCTCACAATTTAGCGAAACTAGCAAATCTCAATTCGGCAGCCCCAACCCTCGCGCGGGCAGTAAGGATACAGCCCGAACGGCTATCTGCAAAGCAGAAGCCCAATATTATAAGGAGGCACTCCCTAATGAAAAAGCTATTACTATCAGTATTCGCAATCGCACTTCTCGTAAGCTTCTTCACAGTACCTGCATATGGTCTGGAAGCTACACAAGTGGCTCGCACAGCCCCTGTTGCAGCGCCAAAAACTCTTGACGATTTCCAAAGTAACGCAACAGCATTACATAACATCCAATTTGCAAGCGGAACAAATCTTTTCATTCCTGCAACAGTCGTTCCTGGACAATTGGCAAAGGTTGAAGCTCCTCTTACTGTTGATGCAACTCAATTTTACATTGACCTCACAACAGAAAGACTTTACACAAAGCTTAACCCATCAACAGCCGCAAACAAAAACTTCATCCCAACACACTATAATGTTGACGGTGGAAAATATGTAGCGATTTCTTTTACACAAGATACACTTGACAAAAACCTTTATTACATGGACTTTGCAAAGGTTCTTGATAAGGGCGGCGTAATTAATCTTATCACAGTCTATGATGCAGCAGCAAAAGCTCCGCAAAAATACGTAGCTTACGCCGCAGCCGATAAAGAAGCCGGAACAGAAGAAGTTGCCGGAGCAGACGGTTCAACAGTTTATTCATTCCCAAAAATCGGCGCACGTAATGCATTTGCAAAAGTAGTTCTAGACTATTACACATGCAGATCTGTTGTAGGCAACGGAACAGGCTCATGGATTCCTGAAACCGGCGCAGAAAAGTACAATATCGCACTAACTGAAGACGGCAAAGCTCCTAGCGACGCAGGCTGGGGAACAATTAGAGCTATCGCAGAAGGCGGAACATGGGACGATACATACGGCGTATTTGTTCAACCGCTAGATTCTGGCAAACAAGTTAAGGCTACTTACTTAGTTCGCACAAAACCAACCTTTGACCTAGATGCCAACTCATATGCCGCAGCTTCAAAAGCTAAAAAGCTTTCAGTCGCTGGTCTTGCAAAAGCTCCTGGTTTCAAAATTGATTACAAAAAAGAAGTAATCAAAGCAAAAGCAAATGCAATTGTCATGTCTGGCGACACAGTTCTATCTGGTAAAGTAACATATGATGTGTTTTCTGTAATCGCAAATGACACATACGGCGTAAAAGGCGAAGGCTCACAAACCCATAATCAAGCCGCTGTTTTGACAGCCGACAAAGCTAAAGAACTTAAAATTGTTACTACAGATTACTCTTATGACGAATCCACTGGTAAATTTGTAAACGAAGATTCACTTTACGGAAAAACAATCGGTATCCGTATCGGCGTAGATTCAACTAAGAAAAGCAAACCTGCATCAGCAATTCAAAAAATTACAATTGCAGAGCGCTCAAAGATTTATGCAAAAGATTTTGCTCCTGTAGCAGAAAAAGGCAAGCTCACAATTGCTAAAACCTACGAAGTATACAGCAAAGATAAGCAAAAGTGGGGCGGTGCACCTAAAGCATCAGGCGCAATGGATCTTAAAGTTCGTATCAAAAACGCAGCTAAGTACGATGCTAAAACAGACACCACAACAGGTGATGTCGCTAGCTTACCTTTAACAATCACAACATCATGGGGACCATATGACGAAAAGAAGCCAGAGAAAAAAGGCACAACAGGTTTCGTAGTTAAAGAATACCCTTGGTATGACGGCTTAGTTACATTCATGCTTAAGCCTAACAGCTCAGCCGATGCAACAGATGGACAGCTTGCTACAGTTACATTGACACCAGAGGAATATGCATCAGCAACTGATATTAAGGTTCAGTTCTACATGCAAACTCCTGATAAGGGCGTTTACATTCCAGCAAAGGGAACAACACCTGCTACACAAACTAACTTTAACTATGCAGACCTAGGACTTATAGCAGAAGTTAAAATTGGCTCTGGTACAGCATTTACAGCAAACGCAACAATTGAACCTGCTTCAGATACTGACTCTTCTGATCTAACACCTGTTTCAGGCAAAGCAAACTTATACTTAGTAACAGTAACACTTGAAAAAGGCACAGGATTTAAGAATGGTTCATATTCTGTTACACTTAAGCCAACCACAACAAATGCAACAACAAAGCCTAACTACTCTTGGGATAAGTTCGTTTTACCAACAGTATCCATAGTTTGCGAAACCCCAGCATACACACCAACCTTTGATGAAGTCACTGGTGGCGAAGTTACTGTTAAGGGTGCAGCAAATGCAATGCCAGCAGCATCAGCATCAAGCATATCGACAGCAACAGCATCCACATTAGCTGCATGGTTGACCAAAGAGATTTCAGCAATCCCAACAATCACAATTAAGCAAACAGATGCAGACACACAAATCACAGGCAACTTAACTATTGCTGATGAAGGTTACTGCACAACAAAGGGAACAGCATCGTCTAAGGGTCTCGGTGCAATTTCATCTCTTGCAGGCGACAAACTAGTTGCTATCTACGACGCTAAGGGCAACATGTACGTGTACGCAGTAGTTATTGACCCGATTTCAGTAGCTAAAGTCGGAAACGTAGAATTGATTGGCGTAGCAACATCTACTTCAGCGGTTGCAATTAATAACGAAGCAACTATTTCACTTACAAACGCTACATTTGCTGACTTGACCGCTTCTACAGATGTTTCAACTACTTGGTTTTCTGGTCTTCCAACAGGTGCAACGGCAAAAATCAAATCTAATGTTGATGCTGGAGCAGATTCAGTAGTAATTCAATTTACACTTCCTACATCAGCATCAACAGCTAAGCTCAGCATCTCAATTCCAAAAGCTGCTCTAGCCACAGTCAGCGCAAACGAACTCAAGAGCGATAAACTACCAGTCGTTTCTAACGAAAACGCTAAGTTCGCAGTAACAGCAAACTAACCAACCCCCAAGCATCCCCCTACACACAAACCCCCGACGGCTTTGCCGTCGGGGGTTTACCTTTTGCCCGCCACCCTCACACATCTCGCACATTTTTCTCACAAAGACCTCACTTGCATATTATCTACTTTTGTGCTAATATATAACCATAAAGGAAGTATTTTGACAAACATTAATAACGGAAAATTATTATTTTGCCCGTTCTAGAAGTCTGCCATTTTAACCATTCAACACATAATTTTGCATTAATGCGGGCTGAAAAGCCCGTTTCTTGCGTTTTGTCACCATACTAACTTTATGCCTATACTAGCAAATCAAATCAGTAAAACAATCCATTTGCTTAGCAAATGCCGAAAATTATGAAGGAGGTACTTTCAAATGAAAAAACTACTCACAACAACACTCGGGATGGCAGTAATCGTTTGCTTCTTTGCTGTACCATCTTACGGCTTGGAGCCGATTGTCGAGCCGACAGCTCCGCCAAATGCAAAGCCCACCACAGTAGCCCATTTCCAACAAAATAACACGGCAAAATACGGCATCGAGTACAAAGACGAAGATTTATACGTACCAGTGGCAACAGTCGAAGCAGGTCAGTTAGCAAAGGGAACTGAGCCTATAACTACTGACGTAGGCGATTACGTAATCGACCTGAAATCAGAACGGTTGATTATTATGATTAATCCGAATTTAATATCATTTAAACCCCGTGTTGCAACGCACTACTCAGTTGACGGTGGCAGATGGCAACCAGTTTCATTCTCCCAAGACCCACTTAATAAAAAATACTACATGGATTTTTCAAAGGTTCTTTCAAAGGGTGGCGTTGTTAAGCTAATAACAATATACGACCCCGAAACCAAAGGACCCGCCAAATACGTGCCCTTTGTCGCAAAAACCCCAGAAGTAGAGCAAATTGACGGCAAAGACGGCTCATCAATCTACACCTTCCACAAAATCGGTCCACGTAACGCACTTGCGAAATTTTCCGTAGACTATTACACCTGCCGAGATGATTCAGGCGCACGTAACGGCGGTTGGATTCCAGACAAAGGCGCAGACCTTATGGATATCGCCCTCACCTTGGACGGCAAAATAGTTGACGAAGCCGGATGGGGATACATCAAAACACCCGCAGAAGGTCAAACATGGCAACCTAACGGCGGAATATATGTCCAAGACATTGAAAACGGCAAGCAAGTCAAGTCGGTATTCCTAGTCCGTGCAAAAGCCACCTATAACAAGGATTCCAACATTTATGCGGCGGCGTCAAAGGTAAAAAGACTGTCTGTTGCAGGAGTTGCCAGAGCACCGACTCTCAGTATTGACTATAAAAAAGAGGTTGTCAAGGGCAAAACCAACATGATGGTGCTTCAAGGCTCAACCTATGAGAAAAATAAAGTTGTTTACGACCAGTTCACCCTGTTCCAAAACGACCGCTTTTCCTCAAAGGGAGATGGTAGCGAATATACCAAGGCGTTAATCTTGGACGCTGCAAAAGCAAAGGAAATAAAAATCGTTTCAACGGAATATTCTTTTAACGAAAACGGAAAATTTATCAATGAAGATTCCCTGTACGGAAAAATTCTTGGTGTCCGCATGGCGGTGGACGCAAACAGAAAGACCAGACCCGCATCAGCTATCCAGAAAATCTCAATCGCCCCCCGCGATCAGCTTTATCAAAAGGATTTTGCCCCGACCATTGCTTACGGCAGAATGTCAGTTGCGAGAAACTTTGAGGTTTATGACAAAACTAAGCTCAGATGGGGCAGCCCTCCAAGAGCGTTAGGCGCGCAAGAGCTTAAAATTCGCTCTAAAAATGCAGCCAGATACAACGCCAAAACTGACACAACAACTGGCGAACCTGCAAGCCTTCCAATCGTAATCAACACTGCATACGGCTCATATGACGAACGCAGACTGGATAAAAAAGGCGTAATCGGCTACACAGTTTCCTCGTACCCTTGGTACGACGGTCTGGCAACCTTTATGCTAAAACCCGACTCCAATGAGAGCGACAATACAGACGACAGCCAACAGGCAAGAGTTGTCATCACTCCGCAGGAGTGGGAAAATCAAGATAATCTAGTAATCAAATACATACTGCAAATGCCCGACTATGTAATCAGCGCAGCAGGAACAACCACTCAAATCCCAGCAAACTACAACCAACTCGGACTGACAGTTGACGTTATGGGAGCAGGTACTGCGTACGCAACGAGTACAACGCTTAATCCCGCCTCTGATGCTAACCTTGTCATAAAAGAACAAGCCAAAGGTAAAATCGAAGTAACCGTCACACTCACGAAATCCGAGGACTTCAAAACAGGCGTGAACACCATTACACTTAGACCAGATTCCACAGACCCTGACACAAAAGCCTACTACTCTTGGTTTAAATTCGTAATCCCAACCGTCACTATCTCCTGCGAACAACCCACCTACGCCCCAACATTAGCAGAAAACACAAAAGTCGTCTACACCACTAAGGGTCTGGCAAAAGCACTCAACGACTCTCAAGTCGAAGGCATAGATACACCGGCAAATTATGCTGAACTGCTAGGTTTATCAGGAACAGCTTCTATAACAAGCCTGCCGACAATCACAGCGAAGCAAGCTGACGAGACTGTGGAAATAAGCGGACAAATCGCGCTTGACCAAGTTGATAAAGATGCCGGATATACCTTTGAGACAAAAGACCTCCAAAACGGTCTAATCACCTTCAAGGACACAAAAGGCAACAGTTATATCTACAATCTCGTAATAGACCCAATCACCAAGGCGTCCTTCGCGTCCGCAAATATCACAGCCGCCTCAAGCACAAGCGCAAATACCTCAATTGGAAAAATTGAAATCACACTCACGGGCGGTGCATTTAACGTTCTGACGGATGCCAATGCGAAAGATTGGTTTACAACGGAACTGCCGGACAATGTTTTAGCAAAGGTTTCAGCGTCAGACGGTGCAAAAAAAGCAACAATTACGCTGTATAGCGCAGAGTCAATTGAAACAACCGCAAAAAAATCATATTCAATTAAGATTCCTGTATCTGCGCTGAAAATTCAAGGCTCAAATGTACTGCCAAGCGGATTAGCGGTTACACCAACCACTGCAGAAGGTCTGACAATTGAAATAACTGAAGCTACTAACTAGCACATACCGAATAACCCCGACGGCGATTTGCCGTCGGGGTGACGGTTTTCCTAAAGTTTACAGCATTACCATCGATATATTATATAGAGTTACGCATATAGACAGCTCGTTACATACCATTGACAGGGGTGATAAGTTTATGAGAAAACGTAAGCTAATAGCATTAGCTGTAATTTTTGCTGTTTTTGCGGCTGTAACATCATACGGTATGGCTGCCAATACGTTTATAGCGGAGCCGCCCCATCTCGCTCCTGCCACAGTGGCGCAGCACAGAGAAAATATCGCCGCCATTCATGGTATTGTGTACGCCAGTGAAACCTCCATGACTATTCCCGTAATAGCAGTAACGGCAGGGGAGTCCGCAAAGGACGGCGCAGTCATGTCCCCCACTGCAGACACATATTATATTGACCTAAGCGAAGAACGGCTCTACATTAAATTTGACCCCCAACTGCCCGCAAACAAAAGCTATGTCGCCACCCATTACTCCACAGACGGTAAACGTTGGACACCAGTTTATTTTGAATATGATGCTGTAAAGCTAAAATATTATATGAATATTGCCAAGGTATTGGACAAAGGCGGTATATTAAAGCTTATCACCAGCTACGACCCCAAAACTAGAGCCCCTGCACTGTATACCGCACCGATTCCAGAAGACCCATTGACGGGAGTTCTCGCTACTCTCGGCGTTGACGGTGCGAATATATATGAGTTTCCACCAATTCGCGCCAGAAACGGTATGGAAAAGTTTTCACTTGACTATTATACATGCAGAAGTCTTGCCGGAAATGCCAACGGAAGATGGATTCCCAGTGCCGGTGCGGACAGAATGGAAATCGCCCTAACAATTGACAAAAAAGCACCGAATGAAGCGGGCTGGGGAACAATTAAGTGTCCAAATGCCGCCAAAGGCGAAGTTTGGAGCTCAGAACATGGGCTTAAGGTGCTTGACTTAGAAAACGGCAGACAAGCCAAGGCTTCATATCTCCTCCGCACAAAACCCACCTACGACTCGGCATCAGGCGACTATGCGGCCGGCTCAAAAATTAAGAAGCTGACTGTAGCGGGAGTTGCGAAAGAACCTCAGTTTAAGCTTGATTTTAAAAAAGAAGTTATAAAAGCCAAGGCGAATATATTTATTTTGTCCAACCATACGTATACCATCGGTGAAAACACATACGACACCTTCAGCCCCATGCAAAATAGCTATTTCAGCCTTCCGGTAGCGTCCTCAACGGATGCGAAGGGATATATTCCCTTGCTGTTAGCGGGAGATAAGGGCAAGGAAGTTCGGCTTGTCCAAAAGGAGTACAGCTTTGACGCAGAAGGTAAGTATGTCCATGAAGAATCCCTTTACGGTCAGACAATCGGTGTGCGCCTAGCTGTTGACCCCGTAAAAAGAACAAGACCGCCCTCGGCAATACAAAAAATAACCGTTGCGCCTCGTCCCCTAATGTATCAAAAGGATTTTCAGCCTGAGATAGAAAAGGGCAGATTCACCATGGACAAAAAGTACGAAGCGTACTCCAAGGAAAAGTCAAAATGGGGAAGTATGCCAAGACTTGCCAAGGAATCCGAGGTTAAACTTCGCATAAAGCCTACAGCGAAGTACAATGCAAAGACGAACGAAACCGAGGGTGTACCTGCAAGTCTGCCAATGGTGATTAAAACCGCAATGGGTTCTTATGACGAAAAAAGACCAGAAAGAATCGGCACGGTTGGATATAAGGTTTTGGAATTTCCGTGGTATGACGGTCTTATGACGGTTATGCTTACGCAAAAGCCAGGGATTGACGATGCTTACGGACAAAGCGAAAAAGTCGCCCTTACCCCTGGGGACTACGCCACTATGACGGATTTAACACTGCGCTTCTACCTTCAAACCCCCGCAAAAACCTTGGAGTATGCAACCGCCACTCAAATAAACGAGGACTCCACCGCCAGCGTTATCGCGGCTACTGTAACTGACTTTGTATTTTCGGAGTTACCGCTACAACTGACATTTAAAAAGTCTGTAGCTAAAGCAGACGCTTTCGCGGCATCCGAAACCAGCATAATTTCAGCCGCCACAGCGTCAGAAATAGGTAAATCTGGCGTTTATCTAGTCGAAATCATCATACCCAAGGGTACAGGGTTTTCGAGCGGCAGCTACTCGATTTCATTAGCTCCAGTTGCGATCAACACTGGAATGAAAAAAATGTACTCATGGGATAAGATTGTTGCGCCGACTGTAAAGGTGGAATGCACCTCTCCGGAATATACGCCTTCATTACAACAGACCAGCACGGTCAATCTTGAAGCTACAATTCCTTCAAGCGCAGTCGTGCTACCCGCCGCATCACTGACTGACCTTGCGGCAAGCACCAATGCGGAGGCTTTTGCAAAGATTTTGGGAATTACAAACCGTTCAAAGCTGCCGACAATTGTCGCTACCCAGATATCGGGAAATAATCAAATCGGCGGCGACTTAACAGTTCTGGATACAGATTATTTTACAAATCCAGAATGTGACCTTAAGGTTTTGAAGGATGTCGCAACGCTGAAATCCGCCGTTTTCTATGACAAAGCTGGCAACATGTATCCGTTTTTCATTCAACGTGATTCAATTCCAGTTGCGTCAATGACTAATTTAGAAATTACAGGCTGGAAAAATGTCGGAGTTACCTTGCCGTCTCCTATCCAGATCCGCTTGTTAAACGCAGAATTTGGCAGCATTAAGAATAATGACGATATATCTAGTTGGTTTTCTGGTTTACCGTCAACGATAAAAGCCGTTGTGAGTGCTACCGCATCTAATCTCTTGTCTGTACAGCTTGTGGGAACGCCCACCAATACGGCAAACAGTGTTTTGTCCGTTGAAATTCCATCCTCCGCGCTTTCCTCGGTGAATAAGAATGCTCTGGTGAATGGCAAGCTCAGTGTTTTGCACAATGAAAATGTCAAGCTGAAAATCAATGAAGTTCAGATAAGCATTACCGCCGCTGACACGGCTTCAACGGGTTCTGACTTTACTGTGAGCGTTAATTCAACTATTTTACGAGGCGGACTTCGCATAGAATTTGCAGGAACTGGATTTTCTGAAAAGCAACCCACGTACACCGACGCAAACGGTGACGCTGGGTTTACGCTTAAAGCTCCGCCGAATGTCGGAACGTATCGACTGGTTGTCAGAATTGCAGGTGCGATATCAAATGAATTAGTTGTAAATGTTACTGTACCAGTGCCACCGTCACCTACACCGTCAGGGTCGCCGACAGTATCCGAATCTCCTGCACCGTCGGAATCACCAACTCCCTCAACATCAAATTAAAATTATTGTTTAAAAGCAAAAAACACAAGGCATCACAAATTGCTCATGTATAGCTCACAGTAACATCACTTGCATATGCCAAGGGGTTATGTTAATATTAGTTTGTAAAGAAAAATATCTTTTTTGAAAATTTTTATTAAA
>JAVBKA010000223.1:0-22265 GCA_031546715.1 Oscillospiraceae bacterium
GCAAATTCTCCCGTTTTTTGCCATTATTGGGGCAATTCCCCATTTGTCAATTCGCTTTTTCCACAATCTTTGCCGTCGCTTCTTGTGCGTTTTCACCACAGTCCCTTAAGTTGTTGACATTACTCCACAGAGGGGAATTTACGTGGGGAACCCTCCAACATAGCAACAACCACACCAAACCACCACCACCTACAGCCTCAAGCCTAATCACTAGCCGAACCCATATAGTCAGGACGAGCGCGACGCGCCCAGTCTGCCCGTACACCAGCCCATCAGGCGCATCCAAAAGGGTGCTTTGCACGATGGCGGCAGACGTCTGTCGCCAATCGCTTTACCACCCTTCGTAAAGGAAGTGCCCCCGCGGCATGAGCGGGACCTGGGAAGATATGCGATTACACCCAAGGTGTTGCAAACCTCGGGCAAACAATGTTCGCCCCTACACACATTTACGCAAGAACCGTACCAACCCCCGTTCGTGTAGGGTGCGACGTCCTCGGCGCACCGCCGTTCCCCCAACGCACCGCCGTTCCCCCAACGCACCGCCGTTCCCCCAACGCACCGTCGCTCCTACCCACGCACCGTCGCTCCTACCCACGCACCGCCGATTGACTCAAAGCTACAGAAACCTCAACCCGTACCCAATTCCCCTCTGTGGAGGGGTGCCCGAAGGGCGGGGTGGTAAAGCCACACAGTTATCGCCAAGCAAAGTCAGAACCACCAATTACAGCAAACCCCGGGCGAACAATGTTCGCCCCTACAACCACCTACCCAAAATGCAGCAGCCCCTAAGGAGCGTGCGCAACAACCCTGCGCTGTGTTGCGTTTCTTCTTACGACTATTTGGTTCGCGCGGCTCAAGGAAAACTATCGAGCCTTGAGAGGCTCGATAAAAGGCGTTGCCTTTTAAAACCATAAGCTTTTGAAAAAGCTCAAGCAAAACTTTCTGCTTGTAAATTTTTGCGTAAAATTGTTATTTTATGGATATTTGTTGTCGAAACGTCCCCTATTGTGACCTGCTCAAGGTTTTGTCCGCAGGTATATGTAAACATCTGGCTACAATTTTGCAAAAAAACAAAAAAAAGGTATTCCCCTTTATTGTATTCTATGTTATACTGCACTTTGGATTATCATCAAGAGCTGTAATCAAATTTTGATAGGAGGCGGTTCTGTGATAAGGTTGACCCGTTTAAATGATAAAAATTTTTTTCTAAATCAAGACCTTATTGAGTTTATCGAGGAAACACCGGATACGGTATTAACGCTCCTTTCAGGGAAAAAGGTCGTTGTACTGGAAAAGGCTGAAGCAATTATTGACCTGATAATAGATTTCCGCAAACGCACATACGTTGAAAGACCATATATCGCCAGCCGCAATCACGAGGAAGCCTGCGAGCAGCTTCCGTTACTACCTTCCCAGAAAAGGTGACATAAATGTTAAAAATTAAAATTGTAAGCGCAATCCTTGTACTAATGCTTAGTCTTGGTATACTATCAGCATGTGGCGGCAAGGAACCCGCAGAGTCCCCCTCAGAATCACCCACGGTAACACCAGCTAACAAAATGGTCATAAAAGAATCCTTTATTAATAACATAATGGATGATGAAACCTCCTTTGTTAAGTGCAAAATTACTCTGGAGACGGACACCCTTGAGGACTTAGACCGCTGCGTAAACGCCAAAGAACAAATAATGGACATTATAAATATTCTTCTTCGCAACAAAACCAAGGACTTTCTGGTACAGCCTAACGCAACAATACTTTTAGGCGAAGAAATTAAAACGCTGATTATTCAGGAATTGGCAATCGAAACCTTGTCAGGCGTGTATTTTACAGAATACGCAACAGGCTGATTAATAGGGCTTCTGAAATCCTCTAGGTAGATATAACGGGTGGTGGGTAAGGCTTGTCAGATATTTTATCACAGAGCGAAATAGATGCGCTGCTTAATAAGTTCGGGTCGGGTGAGCTAGACATAGCCCAGACCAGCGAACCAGAGGTCAGCGTCAGAGAATATGACTTTAGAACGGCAAACCGCTTTCACAAGGAGCAAATTCGTACACTAAATATCATCTATGACACATTCGCAAGGCTTTTTGCTTCGTACCTGTCAGGAACACTTCGGGTTATGACCACTAGCGAGGTCGTTTCCGTGGAGGAGCTTAAGTACCACGAATTTGTAAACGGATTGCCAAGTCCGGTGGTTTTGGCAATCCTAAAGCATCCTCCTCTTGCAGGTCCGATTTTATTTGAACTTTCGCCGGATATATCATATGCTATGATATCCCGTCTGTTAGGCGGTGTTCCTCAGCAAAAGGGCGATGCCAGAGTGTTTACGGAAATTGAGCTGGTGCTGATTGAACGTATTCTCCGCCAATTTCTCACATTGTTTGTTGAAAGCTGGGAGAAGATAGTTAGTGTTCAGGTTTCCTTAGACCGTATTGAAACCAGTCCCCAGTTTGCGCAAATCGTTGCTACGAACGAAACTGTTGCAATTATTACTATTTCTGTTAAAATTGGCACAATTGAAGGCTTAGTCAACATTTGTCTGCCTCATTTGGCCATTGAACCAATAAGTAAGCTTTTGACCACAAAGGTTCTATATCAAAGCTCGGAAACCTCCCGAAAGATGGTCAATGCAAAGGAAGACATTTCCGGCAAGATTATGAACACTCAGCTTGATCTCACTGCTATTTTCAATTATACGCCGCTGTCTGTTAAAGATATAATGGGACTTCAGGTGGGTGACGTTTTACAACTTGACCACACGCTGTCCGAGCCGCTAAACCTTATGCTCGGACACCTGCCGAAGTTTTATGCAGACCTTGGGGTTAAAGAAGGAAGATACGCGTTGAAAGTTAAAGAAATAATCAGAAGGGACGACAATGAATGAGTACTGGATTATCACAAGCCGAAATTGACGCCCTTCTAAAAGGCGAAAGTCTCCCCGGCGCAGAGCCGTTGCCAGACCCATCAACTGCGCCAGACCCCAATGCAATGATGACCCCTGACGAAATTGCAGCCATGCTTGCCGCCGCCACTGGTGACGATGCACCTCCTGCCGCGCCTACGTCTGACCCCAATGCAATCATGAGCCCCGACGAAATTGCGGCCATGCTTGCCGCTGCCGAAAGCGCACCAACTGCCGACCCAAATGCTATAATGTCTCAGGAAGAAATTGCAGCCATGCTCGCCTCGACAGGTGTCTCCTCCACTCCAGACCCTAACGCAACAATGACGGCGGAAGAGATAGCCTCAGCATTTTCAACGGTTCATGCCGCAAATAATCCTTCTGACGACCCCAACAGAGTTATGTCTGCCGATGAAATTGCAGCTCTACTCGCAGGTGGCGCAAGTGACCCTATAGCGACGGAAAGCGACTCGCTTAATCAGGAGACCAGTAAAAAAATTAAAACCTACGACGTACTTTCTCCTATGGAAATTGATGCCATGGGCGAAATCGGAAACATCAGCATGGGCACCTCTGCCACCACCCTGTTCGCGCTTCTTAACCGCCGTGTTGACATTACAACCCCTAGAGTTCAAGTCACCACCATGGCAGATATTGCGCAGGTTTACCCTCTTCCCTTTGTAGCCGTTGAGGTTAAATACACAACAGGACTGCAAGGCAATAACATTCTTTTTCTGCGCGAAAAGGACGTTAAAATAATTACCGACCTTATGCTAGGCGGCGACGGAACTAATATCAACGGCGACCTCAATGACATGCACATGAGCTGTATCAGCGAAGTTATGAACCAAATGATGGGTTCTGCCTCCACCTCTCTTGCAAAAATGATTAACACCGCTGTTGACATTTCGCCTCCAGTAGCGTATTCTGTCAACTTAGCGGATAAAAGTGCATATCCTTTCAAGGACATGGATGAAACCATTGTCCGAATCGCCTTTGATATGGTGGTTGAAGGTTTAATCAACAGCGAAATTATGCAGGTTGTTCCAATTCCTTTTGCAAAGGTTATGGTACAATCCCTTATGGGCGGCGCGCAAACGACAACCACTCCCGCTCAGCCAAAAGCCAACCCACCGCAACAGCACGCTGCGCCACCTCCATCGAAGCCGGCTCAGCAGATGCCGCCGGCAGCTACAATAAATTCTCCTGTTTTCCAACAGCCTGATAATTATACATCCCCCTTTGAAACAAGCTATTACGGTATGCAACAGCCGCCACCGCAACAGCAACAACCCCCGCCATACCAACAGCAGCAGCCCTATCCCCCGCAACAGGGTTACCCACCTCAACAGCCTTATCCACCACAACAGGGATACCCGCCGCCACCACCGCCGTATCAGCAGCCCTATCCTCCTCAGCAGGGTTATCCTCCGCCATATCAGCAGCCCTATCCCCCGCAACAGGGTTACCCACCACCGCCATATCAGCAGCCCTATCCGCAGTCTGCACCGGTAGATGTGCGAAACATGAATTACCAAAGCTTCGGCGATTCCACCTATGGTCCGCCCAGTGAAAACTTAGACTTATTGATGGATGTTGCGCTGAACGTTGCTGTGGAGCTAGGTAAGAGCAAAAAGTTTATTAAAGAAATTATGGAGTTTAACGTCGGAACTATAATTGTGCTTGATAAAATGGCAGGCGAGCTAGTAGACATTGTTGTCAACGGCAAGCTAATAGCAAAAGGCGAAGTCGTCGTAATTGATGAAAACTATGGCGTTCGCATAACAGACATAGTAAGTCCTTCTAAACGATTGAATGCAGATAAATAACATTATCCAAGGAGGTAATATTTATGGGGAACAAAATCTTAATAGTTGACGACGCAGCGTTTATGCGAATGATGATTAAGGAAGTCTTGACTAAAAACGGCTTTGATGTTGTAGGTGAAGCGGAAAACGGCAGAATTGCTCTGGATAAATACAAGGAGCTTTCACCTGACTTAGTTATTATGGACATAACCATGCCTGAGGTCAACGGTATTGAGTCCTTAAAAATGATTAAGGCGTTTAATCCTGCCGCAAAGGTTGTTATGTGTTCCGCGATGGGACAGCAAGCAATGGTTATTGAAGCAATTCAAAACGGTGCTAAGGACTTTATCGTTAAGCCCTTCCAAGCGGATCGCATATGCGAAGCCGTTAGAAAGGTGTTGGGATAGTGCCCTATCCTGTTTGTCTGGGGTTGTCTGCCTTGCAGTCAACCGGACATTCTGTGCAGTTATCGCTTCTGGCACCGGAAGGCATTGAGATTGCGGTTGCAATAGTTCTCTTTATTGTTGTAATGGCAGGCTCAATGATAGGCTTGAAATGGCTCTCCGGACGCAGTATGTCAGGCTTCGCAGGACGTAACATGAAGGTGCTTGACAGAATGCCCCTTGGCAGAGACACTCATTTGGCAATTGTACAAATTGGCTCACGTTTTCTCGCTCTTTCTGTGGGCAAGGAAAGTGCTAATTTGTTGTGCGAATTATCAGAAAAAGAGGTCAGGTCACTAAGACTAACGCAAAGCAGCAGGTCTAAAGGCAAGTCCCCTTTTTTTAACTTTCTCCTCCGCAGAGACTATATCATCGAAAAAGAAAATGCGGAGGAAGAACTAGACGACGACTCAAACAATGATCGTGCGTCTTTTTCTTATGACGATTTGTTAAAAGCCCAACTCAATAGTCAAGGCGGGCAACATGATGACGCAGACTCCTCTGCGGACATTGAAAACATAATAGGTTATGACAAAACCCCTCCTAATGAGCCGGGGTTTTTTAAGCGTTTTTGGCATAACCTTAGATACAACGCAAAGCTGCTCCCTCCAGGCTCGTCACCTATGATGCCGACCAAAAAAAATGGCAGTAAGAGTAATGATTACAGTGCTAATAAAAGCACCAGTAAAAGTACGTCTAACGCCAGAAACAACGACTTCTCCAAGGTTTTTGAAGGGCTTCTCAATCAGCTAGAAAAGGACGCAAGTAACCCAAATACAGCACAAAATGCTGACGAAAACCAAGCAAAGTACGGAAATACCGCAGGTATAGTCAATAATAACCCCACCGCAAGCGACCTTGACGCCAACAGCCCAGACATGAAAAACTCGTTCGCAAGTAACAACGATGAAGAGCTGATTTTCGTCGCTCCGGTTAAAGGCGCACAGCATAGAGTGTACTCAGGAGCGCATAGCAGTGTGGAGGCAGCCCCCAACTCGGCAAACCCTGTACTTAGTCCGGCAGAGGTAGCCTATCAGCAAGCACCAGGGGTGGTTTTTCACACTAAGAATGCTGAGTTTTTATCTGCACCTGCTGAAGTGCCGTCAGTGACAATAGATGATATCGTTAAGAAGAAAACGCAGCTTGAAGTCTCCGCGCCCGCGGTTGTGGATGCGAGAATTAAAAATTACAGGGAGCAAATGGAACAGCTTCGAGAGCTTGGTCTTGTGGACAAGGACATTCCGAAAAAGCCGAAACCGGTGATTGAGGAAGTCAAGCCTGCTCCGACTGTACCAAGAGAAGCAGAGGTTATCCCAGCCGCGGTCAGAGAACGTCAGGACAAGCCACAGTCCGTGGTCGCCCATGCAAACAGGACTGCAAGCGTGGAAGAAAATGAGCCAAAAAATGAGCCAAGCCCGTTGCCCCGAAGCGCAGAGGCTATTGCGGAGTTGTTCGGGAACAGGCGACCTGCTACACCGTCAACGGATAAGCAAGATAAGCTTGAAAAGCTTCTGATGGCAGCGCAAGAACGCCAAGAACGCGAACGCGTCGCCCCGACGGAGCAACCTGCTACCGTTGAGCAGGAAACGAAAAGCGACACAGCGACAGAAAATGACGGCGAACTAACGCCATTTGAGCTAGCGCTAAAGCGGGCTCACAAAGACGGCGGTCAAGAAAAAGCGCATGAGAAGTCGCATGAGATAACACCAAGCTTGCGAAACGAAGAGTCTAACGACGAGTCGATTGACAAAATAGACGACCTGTTAGATTCAATCTCAAAACGACAGTTTGCATATAGATCCAAATTTGACGGCAAGCTAAAGAAGTCAAGCAAAAAATAGTGACAATCAAGCACCACCCAAATGCACAAGTTTTGATTGAGCTTTTTCAAAAGCTCATGGTTTTAAAAGGCAACGCCTTTTATCGAGCCTCGCAAGGCTCGAAACTCTAACTCTGAGCCGCGCGAACCAAATAATCGTAAGAAAAAACGCAACACAGCACAGGGTTGTTGCGCACGTCCCCTTAGGGTTGCTACATTTTGGGCGAATCGGCGTAGGGGCGAACTTTGTTCGCCCGAGGTTTGTTGCACCTTGGGTGAATCGCATATCTTTCTCGTCCCGCTCATGCCGCGGGGGCACTTCCTTTTCCCGGGGCGGCAAAGGAAGCAAAGCGCCCTTTTTCGTGCTATTCGAAGTGACTTGCGTATTGCGCCCGAGGTTTCGGCTATCTAAACGCTGTCGCTGTCACGTTCGTCACCGCTGCCGTGTTCTACGACCGCGCTCCGCGCTACGTGCGGGTTGTTTGTAGGTTGTAGGTTGAGGTTTTAGGTTTTAGGTTTTAGGTTGTGGGTTGCTAGCTTTTTCGGGCTGGGTTGATGATATTTTTACGTTGCACGATTATCACCGTAGTTTGCGGCTATGGTGACCACCCCGCCCTTCGGGCACCCCTCCACAGAGGGGAATTTGTCGCTTTGCGGAATCTGTTTTTATCTAAAGTAGCATAGTAAACCTCAACCAGCACCTAAATTCCCCTCTTTGGAGGGGTGCCCAACGGGCGGGGTGGTAAACCTCCGCCAGCAAACCTCACCCCACGGCAAGAGCAGAGCCCTTGCCCTACAAGTCCGCAGCAACACGCTACAAAACACCACTACACCCCCACCCTAGCAAATAGCCGAACCCATATAGACAGGACGAGCGCGACGCGCCCATTCTGCCCGTACAACAGCCCATAAGGCGCATCCAAAAGGGTGCTTTGCGTCCTTTCCCACCGTTCGTAGGGTGCGACGTCCTCGGCGCACCGCCGTTCTAACCCGCGCAACGTATCCCCAAAGCTTTGGCGCAACGCCGCTGCGCTGTGTTGCGTTTTTTCTTACGATTTTTTGGTTCGCGCGGCTCAGAGTTGGGTTTCGAGCCTTGAGAGGCTCGATAAAAGGCTTTGCCTTTTAAAACCATGAGCTTTTGAAAAAGCTCAAGCAAATCTTTTGCATGGTTGTCTTAGTTACTAACATTAAAATAAAAATTATATTTTGGAGGGAGCGGAGAAATTGACACAGCTTGCAATAAAAACTAAGTGCGCTGTGAAACGCAAGCAGCAGCTACAAAAGTCTGCTCTGCGCCTCAGCATTTCGCTGGCATTGACACTGCTCCTTGCAGGAGTACTAATATTCAGCATCCCCAGAGCATATGCAACAGCACCAATCACACCAGACATCATAACCCCTACCCCCGGCGGCACAAACGTCACCGAAGGCGAAGGCACAAATGCTGACGTTTTCCCCTTTAGCATTTTAGGCGACCTCATGGAGGATATGTCCCTGACAGGAGCTACGGACACAGTTGAGCTAATTCTTCTGATGACTGTACTAACCCTAGTGCCGTCTATCTTGATTATGATGACGTCATTTACCCGAATTGTCATTATCCTCTCCTTTACCCGAAACGCCATGGGAACGCAGCAAATGCCTCCTAACCAGATGATTATCGGTCTTGCACTGTTTTTGACGTATTTTACCATGTACGGTACAATTCAAGAGATTAACAATAACGCATGGAAACCTTATAACTCAGGGGAAATCACAGACGTAACAGTGTTTTTTGAAAGAGCCGTCACGCCGCTGCGAAACTTTATGCTCAATCAAATAGAGATTCAAGACAACGCTGATGATTTACAAACCTTTATGACCCTTGCAGAGCTTGACATGCCTCAAGACCCATCCCAGAACAACCTAATCCCCACCCATGTAATTATTCCGGCGTATATTACCAGTGAAATCAAAACCGCCTTTAAAATTGGGTTCTTGATTTTCATTCCGTTTATAGTTATTGACATGGTAGTTGCCTCCGCGCTTATGTCTATGGGTATGATGATGCTCCCGCCTGTAATGATATCCTTGCCGTTTAAAATCATGCTGTTCGTTGTGGTTGACGGCTGGAATCGAGTTGTGTGGGAAATTGTGAAATCGTTTAAACTAGAATAAAACGCGCCGCAAATCCGCGATTACGAAGCAATACGAGATTGAGGAGGGAAACAAATGGATGAAGGGGCAGTTGCAAACATCGTTACTGATGCAGTCACAACAATTTTAATTGTTTCTCTGCCAATGCTTGGAATCGGGCTTGTAGTCGGTCTTATAATCTCGATTTTACAGGCTACAACTCAAATAAATGAGCAAACTATAGTATTCGTTTCAAAGATACTGTCAGTTTTCCTTGCATTGGTTTTGTTCGGAAGGTGGATGCTAACTCTGCTTTCGGACTTCACACTCCGTGTTTTTGATATGATACAAAACATATGACTATATCCTATCAAGATTCCGCAATTACGTGGGTTGTTCATTTTTTACTGATTACCAGCAGAATTTCCGCTATGTTTATACTCTCGCCCATTTTGGGACGTGCAAATATTCCTCAGGCAGCAAAGGTCGGCTTTTCAATTCTCATGGCGTTTATTATGATATCTCTCCACCCCGCACCGGCGGATTATCCCTTTGAAAGCGTCTGGACGCTTGCTGTGGCAGTGCTTTTAGAGCTGCTAATTGGATTTATTATTGGCTTTGGCACAATTCTTTTTTTTGATGTCGTATACACCGCCGGACAAATTATTGACATGCAGGTCGGCTTTTCCATGCTTCAAGTGTATGACGTTTCCGCAGGCGCGCAAGTGCCTATTGCGGGTACGATTCTAAACCTCGTTTTTGTGGAATGCTTTTTGTTAAGCGACGGTCTGACCACCCTTATCAGCATATTAGCTCAGACCTTTTATGCAATCCCTGTAGGCGCGGTGAGTTTTCCGCCTGAAATTATGGAGGTTGCACTGGAGAGTTTTTCAAAATCCTTTGTACTGTCCCTAAATGTTTGTATGCCTGTACTTGCCTCTGCGCTGCTTGCAGAAATCGCCTTAGGTGTTATCGTCCGAACTGCTCCGCAGATGAACGTTTTTGTCATCGGCGTTCCTATTAAGGTTATTTTAGGTCTGGTAATGCTGGCCGCAATGGTGCCTGTTTTTGTTCAGGCAACCCAAGGTCTGTTTGATTTGATGTATGATACTATTGACGAGCTGTTAGTTACCATGATGCCGAAAACATAAATAATATAAACCACATTGCTTTTAAGGAGGTGGTGATATGACTTCTGACCAAGGCGGTGGCGAAAAAACCGAAAAAGCCACCCCGAAAAAGCGGCAAGACGCCCGAAAAGAAGGGCAAGTGCTAAAAAGCGCAGAGGTTAATACTGCCGTTCTTACTCTTGCAATGTTTGCAGTATTGGCGTTATTTGGTCGGAGCATGACGGAAAAAATGCTGGAACAGCTATCCGTCGGCTTTGACAGATTGTCCACAATGCCCACTGACCTTACGGCAAACGATATGCACCTTCTGATAGTGGACGCTGTTTGGCAAATGATTCTCCTGCTGCTGCCTATGTTTATTGCGGCAATTGTCGTTGGTGTGGTTGTAAATATTGCGCAGGTAGGTTTTTTGTTTACAGCAAAGGCAATTGCGCCGAAATTCAGCAAAATTAACCCGCTGCAAGGTCTAAAACGCATGTTTTCCATGCGAAGTCTGGTAGAAATGCTAAAGGCGATTCTCAAAATCGGAATTGTGGGCTTTGTGGTTTACCTAGATTATATGTCCCATCTGGAAGAGTTCCCGGGGATGATTAACCTGACAGTGGCGCAGGCTGGGGGCGAAATCTTTTCAATATGCATAAGCGTTGCATTTAAAGCGGTTATTGCATTGGTGGGAATCGGCTTGGCGGATTTTCTGTACCAATGGTGGGAGTTTGAAAAAAACCTAAAAATGTCAAAGCAAGAGATTAAACAGGAATATAAAACTCAGGAAGGCGACCCTCAGATTAAGGCAAAACGCAGAGAAAAGCAGCGACAAATGAGCACCATGCGAATGATGCAGGACATCCCCAAAGCTGACGTTGTCATCACAAACCCTACCCATTACGCCATAGCAATCCAATATGACGACAAAGTCGCTCCTGCGCCAATAGTACTGGCAAAGGGCAAGGACTATGTAGCGCAAAAGATTAAGGAAAAGGCGAAAGAGCTGAAAATAGAAATGGTGGAAAACAGACCTGTTGCACAGGCACTGTTTGTAGCCTGTGAAATAGGCGATAGCATCCCCGACGACATGTTTGCCGCAGTTGCAGAAATCCTTGCGTATGTTTATAAGCTGAAAAACCCCGAAAAGACCCGCCGCAAGTAAAAAAGCGGATTTTATTGGAAGACATTTTCGAATTACATTGATTTATTTTGCAAAACGTATTACAATATCGTTTAGTACGTCTGCGGGGTTTTGCATATGTAGCTTGATTGGGTTACGGCTCTAGCTGCTAATGACAGAGTAGTATGTGACTGGTCAATAGCCTTGGCTATTACGGAAAATGAGGTGTTATCATGATAAAATGTTTTAAATATAAAAACTTCAAAAGTTTTGTTGATGATAGCCTAGATTTGGAGAATTTTACTACGATTATCGGAACAAATGGCTCTGGCAAAAGTAACGCAATCGAGGGTATCAAGATACTTTCTGAAATTACCACGGGCTTGGACATATCACTGGTGTTAGATGGCGCAAAAAGTGTTAATAGCGGAATTCGCGGAGGCAGCTCAGGCTGCTGTCGTTTTAATGAAAAAAGCTTTACATTGGGTTGCGTTATCTATGTAGACGACCAATATGACTTGGAATACTCAATTACTATTGACGTTTCGAAAAAAATATATGTATTACAGGAAAGCCTGTATAGGATTATAAAGGACGGCAAAAAGGTCTTGGGGCAAGTAAAAATTTTTGAGACTAAACGACCCGATAATCCCGATAGTGGCGATATAAAAGTTTCATACTTAAATGGCTCAAAAGGGAAGCCTCCTGATATTATTTGTAATAGGAGTTCCTCTGTTCTTCCTCAAATGAAATCGAAAATTCCTAGCGATACAACAAAGGCGAAAGAATCTATTAAATATATTGAATACTTGCAAAAAACCTTAACTACAATATTGTTTCTTGACCCTGTCCCGTCATTGATGCGGGAATATGTGAGAATAAATGATACAGAGCTGAAACCAACAGGTGAAAATATTTCATCTGTATTAAACAATTTATGTTTAAATAATAATAGCAAAGAGCAGTTTATATCCATAATTAATAAGCTGCCAGAAAATGAAATACAGGATATTAAATTTTTTGAAACACCGACAAACGATGTAATGTTTACAATGGTCGAAAAATATGGCGATACTACTGAGGAAATAGAGGCAAAAAGGTTATCAGACGGCATGTTAAGATGCGTTTCGGTACTTGCGTCTGTTTTTACAGAAAGTCAACATAGCTTGATTATAGTGGAAGAAATAGATAACGGTATTCATCCCAGTAAAGTAGATGCATTAATCAAAAAATTGCAAGAGTTAGCAGAAGAACGCCATATAGATTTTATACTGACAACCCATAATTCATCACTGCTCAACAATTATTCCAGTAAACAATTAGTAGGTCTTTCGGTAGTGTATAGAAATAAAACCAACGGCGCAAGTGAGTTTATGTCATTTATAGACATACCGGATTATGAAAACCTGCTGGCAATGGGTGGATTAGGTAATGCTGTAATAAATAACTCGCTGATAGACGCCATAAAAAACCCTAAAAAAAGAAAAAATGCATTGTCGTTTTTGGAGGTGTAATTATGAATGCAAGATTCATAGACACTTCTGTAATGCTAAATATTTTAGATGTTCCCGGTCGCAATGCAGACAGAGAAGATATTTTAGCTGAGTTTAAAGTTATTGATTCAAGTAGGGAGTCGCTATATATACCCTTGCCAACTATTATAGAAACAGGAAATCATATAGCTCATATCAATGATGATAGGGCGAGACGAGCTTGTGCAGACAAATTTGCAAAAATGCTCAATGCGTTGAGTGATGAAGAAGCTCCATGGAAATTATATGGCTACGAATTAAAACCTAATGACATTAAGGAAATTGCAAATCAATTTATTAATTCTGCCACTGCGAAGACGGGCATTGGGGATTTATGTATAGTTTACTTCTACGAGAAATACATAAATAATACAAGTGCATTAGGTAAAGTGATGATTTGGAGTACAGATAGGCATCTTATGGGGTATAGCCAAGATTTAACAGGTACGATTCGCAGAAAAGATAGATAGTGCGTATTGACATCCATTGTTCAGTGAAACCCTTGACCAATCTAATAAGTAGATTAGGATTAGTCTCGTGGAAACGGTTAAACTACTCTGAGAAAACTCTACGATTGGCATTGTAATTTTCAATTTGTTGGAAGTCTATTATAATAAGGCGAATTATAGCGAAAAATACTGGTCAAATATCCCTCTGGTATGATATACTACACTTGCAATAGTCTGCAAACCAATACCAATACACGAACGATGACAAAAAGGAGGTGGGCAGGTGCCGCAGTTAAAATTTAAAACAGGCGACTTTATAGTTTCCGCCGCAGTTGTGGCTGTTGTGCTGATGCTCATTATCTCCTTGAACGCTGTTGTTCTGGACTTTATGATAGTCCTGAACATTGCTATGTCAATAACGGTTTTGTTACTTTCGATTAATGCAAAAACAGCCTTGGACTTCTCCACCTTTCCGTCACTTTTGTTGATTCTTACCATCTTTCGTGTTGCTATAACCGTTAGCTCCACTCGTCTTATTCTTCGTGACGGGTACGCAGGACATATGATTGAAGCCTTTGGAAACTATGTAGGCGGAAGCAATCCTGTTATTGGCGGCGTTATATTCTTTATTCTTATTATCGTTCAGTTTTTAGTTATCACCAAGGGTGCGGAGCGTGTTTCCGAGGTTGCCGCCCGCTTTACCTTGGACGCTATGCCCGGTAAGCAAATGGCTATTGACGCTGACCTTAACTCCGGTGCTATTGACGAAGCAGAAGCACGCAAGCGCAGAACCAATGTATCCCGTGAAGCGGACTTTTACGGAGCAATGGATGGAGCTTCAAAGTTTGTTAAGGGCGACAATATTTTAGGTATTATAGTCGTTGCGGTTAATATTATCGGCGGCTTGATTATTAACGCATTATTTGGCGGTGACATCCCAGCGTTGACCTTTGTTCTTGCCGCTATTGGTGACGGTCTTTGCGCTCAAATTCCCGCTCTTATGATTTCAACAGCTACCGGTATCGTCGTTACTAAGGCGGCGTCTGACAACTCTATGGGGCTTGATATTACTAGACAGCTTACCCAAGAGCCGAATATTCTTCTCATGGCGGGTTCTGTGCTGATTCTTATCTCTCTTGTACCGGGAATGCCTTGGTATGCCACGATTCCCATCGGCGGCGGTCTGATTGCGCTGTCCTTTTCCATTAGAAATACGCAAAAAAAAGAGATGGCGGCGAAGGAAAGTATTCCCCATGCGGAACAGGCTGCGGAGGAAGTACGAAAGCCCGAAAACGTTGTTACGCTGTTACAGGTTGACCCCATTGTCCTTGAGTTTGGTTATGGAATTATTCCGCTGGCTGACCCGTCACAGGGAGGCGACCTTCTTGACCGTGTTGTTATGATACGCCGTCAGTGCGCTATTGAGCTTGGCATGATTGTGCCTGTTATCAGACTTTTAGACAATATTCAGGCAAACGCAAACCAGTACATTATTAAAATTAAGGGCAACGTGGTGGCTGACGGCGAAATCGTCCTTGACCACTATCTTGCCATGAACCCAGGAGATTTAATGCAAAATGTTGACGGCATTGACACTGTTGAACCTGCCTTTGGTCTACCTGCAAAATGGGTGTCCTCTGCTCAGAGGGAAAAGGCGGAGCTTTTAGGCTACACCATCGTTGACCCTCCTAGTGTTATTGCGACGCATCTAACTGAGGTGGTTCGCCGTCATGCCTATGAGCTGCTTGGTCGTCAGCATGTTCAGGTTCTTATTGACAATCTTCGTCAGACACAGCCCGCCCTTGTGGACGAGGTTGTGCCCAAGCAGTTTACCCTTGGTGAGGTGCAGAAAATCCTTGCTGCGCTGTTGCGTGAAGGGGTTTCCATTCGTGACATGGGAACTATAATCGAAACTATGGGCGACTATGCGGGCATGACCCGTGACCCTGATATGCTGACGGAGTACGTCCGTCAAGCCTTGCGCCGCACTATTACCGCTCGCTATGTGCCTGACCGCAAGGCCCATGTTATCACTCTTGACCCAGGTCTTGAACAGATGATTTTGGACAATGTTAAGCATACTGAACGCGGCTCATATGTCAGCCTTGAAAATGAAGTGGTGCAGAGAATTTTCAACTCACTTAGCCATGCCGTTGAAAGGCTTAATTCCCTAGGGCTTGCGCCTATTGTATTAACCAGCCCTGTGGTACGCTTCCATTTTAAGAAAATGGTTGACCAAATAGCTCCCGACTTGGTTGTACTGTCATTTAACGAGCTTGACCAAAATATAGACATTCAAGCTGACGGGTTGGTGAGCTTATGAATGTAAAAAGATATTTAGCAGATTCCACTGCCGAGGCAATGGCGCAGATTAAAGCAGAGCTTGGTGTTGAAGCCTTTATCTTAAACGAGCGCAAGGTTCGCCGCAAAGGTCTGGCGGGACTTTTCAAAAAGCCCATGGTGGAGATAACCGCCGCCTACGAGCCGAAAAACGTTGCCCGACCCTCCATGCAATCAGAACGCATATTACCCCCCGACAATCCCCTGCCCCCCGAAAGAAACAGAGGTCAGGCTCAAAACACGATTTCGCCGAAAATGGTTGACAGGGCTGTGGGCTTACTGGGGAAAAAAGGCGATCTGTCAGACGAAGAAGTCCACAAGGCGGCACTTTCAGTGCTTGAAAAAATATCAAAATCTCAGGCTACGTCCATAATTCAGCGGGAACTGTATAACCCAAACCCCGCAGAAAATCCTCCGCCTCCGTCGCCGCTTATCAGCGCGTACTCACCCTCTGCCATTGCCCAGAAAAAGGCGCAGGCGGCGGCACCGGCGGCTCAGCCAGTTCCTGCTCAAGCAATGCCCATGCCTCAGCAGCCACAAATGATTCCCGCCTTTTCCGTACCACCGCAGCAGCAGAAGCCAAAGGATGATGGGTTTAGACCCTTTCAGCCCAGAGAAATGTCCGTTGCGGAGAAGCCCGTCATGCCCCCTCAGTTTGACAATGTTAGTAACCTTTCATCAGAAGCAAGTGCCTTTAACTATCAGTCCGCTCAACTCCGCAACGCTCAAACCGACCAGAGAGGCCCTGTATACACGCTGTCTAACAAGGCGGGTGAAGGTGAAGGCTCGGAAAAAATGGTGGTGCTTGAGAATAAAATCGATACATTGTCCACAACCATTAACAGCCTAGTGGGTAAGCTCCAAACCTCTAAGGAGCGGGCAGGCTATCCCCCTGAAATTGAGGCGCTGTACAACGCCTTGGTTGAAAATGATTCTCATGAGGAATTTGCCCAGAGAATTATTAAGGAAGTCAACGACGTCGTTAAAAAAGAGCGGCTTCGCAGTCCTGACGATGAGGCAGACCCTAAGGAGATTTGTGAGCAGATTTTACGTCAGTATTTAGGCGACCCTGCGCCCATAAAGCTGAAAAAGTTTAAAAGAACCGTTGTTATGCTTGTTGGTCCAACCGGCGTGGGTAAAACCACCACCTTGGCAAAGCTTGCGGCGATTTATCAGCTAAACCACCATGCCAAGGTAGGCGTTATTACCACTGATACCTATCGTATTGCGGCGGTTGAGCAGCTAAAAACCTATGCGGAAATCTTGGAAATCCCCCTTTCAGTGGTTTACAATCCTGCGGATATTACCGATACTCTTAAGGAGCATGAGGATAAGGACATTGTTCTTATTGACACAGCGGGTAAAAGCCCTAATGACACCACCCATGAGGAGGAGGTTACAAACCTCATAAAATACTCCGATTGTGATGAAATTCATCTGGTTCTGTCTGCCACCACCTCATTTACAGGACTTCTGAATATAATAAACACATACAGCTTTTTGCGGGATTACAAGCTCATTTTCACAAAAACTGACGAAACCCCCACACTTGGCTTGATGCTCAACACTAAGTTTTTAACCGATAAGCCTATTTCATATGTTGCAGACGGACAAAATGTTCCGGATAATCTGGAAGTCTTTACCCCGCGGAAAATCGTGGCAAGACTGCTGGGAAAATAAATCTTTAATCGAAGGGATGGTGAGAACGTTATGACAGACCAAGCCAGCGCACTACGGCAAATGGTGCAAAATATTAAGAAATCCCGTTCTCGCCAACCGGGAGACGGAGCGAGAGTTGTTTGTATTACAAGCGGCAAGGGCGGCGTTGGGAAAACTAATATTACCGTAAATCTTGCCTTGTCCTTGCAGAAGAAGGGTCTACGTGTTCTAGTGGTTGACGCTGACTTTGGTCTTGCAAATGTTGACGTTATGATGGGCGTTACCCCGCCCTTTGACCTTTCTCATGTCATCAGCAGAGAAAAAGAGTTGCAAGAGGTTATATTTGAAGGTCCTGGCGGAGTAAAAATAGTATCGGGCGGTTCGGGAGTATATGAACTGCTGAACTTGACATCCAGTCAGCTTTCAGAATCAGTAGAAAAGCTCCTGACCCTTGAGGACATTGCTGACGTTATTATTTTTGATACTGGCGCAGGTGTCAGCTCAAATATTTTGAAGCTTATTGAAGCGTCTAACGAAGTAATCGTTGTAACAACTCCAGAACCCACCGCTATAATGGATGCATATGCCCTGATTAAGACAGTACGCGCTAGCGGCTCAGAATCAAACCTGCGTCTTATTGTCAACAAGGCGGAAAACGTTACCGAGGCGCATAACACTATGAACAAATTCATCGGCGTTGTACGGCTCTACTTACAAACAGAAATTGAAGAGCTTGGATTTGTGTTGACAGATACCGTAGTTTCCAAGTCCGTCAGAATGCAAAGACCATTTGTATTATCCTTCCCTAAATCAATGGCGGCTAAGAATATTGACGATATTACTTGGAAATTTATGAACCTTGAGCCAGAACAAAGCTCCAAAATCGGACTAAAGGGCTTTTTGAGCAATTTGTTGAGGCAGTAGACCTTGTTCGGCAACCATGCACCGAAATTGGCTGCGTGGGCAACCACCCCGCCAACTGCGGTTGGCACCCCTCCACAGTGGGAAATAAGGCGTATGGCTCTTAAATCCCCCTCCTATGGAGGGGGGGCGCACAGCGACGGGGTGGTTGGGATTCACGGCACTATAGTAGCGGAAACATTTTGCTGAGCAAGTTAAATAAGCACAATAAGTGCGG
The DNA here is from genome assembly GCA_031546715.1 of Oscillospiraceae bacterium. Lineage (GTDB taxonomy): Bacteria > Bacillota > Clostridia > Oscillospirales > UBA929 > JAVBKA01. The sequence goes on from JAVBKA010000223.1 coordinate 18,447, forward strand.
ACTAACCCGAATCTCTAAGACTTATACAAGCGTGGCTTTTTAGGAGGACAAAAATGGGCTTTGAAATTAATCTCGGCGAGCGGTTTACAATGAGGTACTCCGAAAAAGAGCAACTATCTTCGGGCAGTATTATTTTAGAAATATCAGAACAGGCGAATTTAGTGGTGTCTATTCCCACTTATCGTATTGACACAGAGCATTTTGTCAGTGGTAAAAAGGTAGTTTTTGAGTTTTGCAGCGGTGATGGGTTATACTCCTTTGATGTGAGCATTTTGCGGGTTTTCAGCGAAAACGGCGAACACTTCATGGAGGTTGAAATAGACAGTCAGGTGCGGAGAAGTCAGCGCAGAGAGTATCACCGCTATCCTCTTAGCGTTCCTGTTGAGACTAAACTGCTTATCTGCAGGGAGTTTTTGGAAATTATATCTGCTGAACAGGCGTTGTCCCATTACTTAGGCATTGTGGTTGAAGAAAATAATCCTGAGCATGAAAATTACTTTGAAGTGCCTGAGATTACGGAGGAACAGCGTCAGGAACTTGAAGCTTTTGATGAAAATCAACTGTTTTTACCTCAAGACGAGGATTTTCCTGTAATCCAAGGGCAAACTATTGACATCAGCGGCGGCGGAATGATGTTCTTTTCAACCCTTAGCTACAAGGAAGACTCTGTTATATCCTGCCTAATTCATCTTGATGAAACGCCTATGGAATTACAAGCGCAGGTGGTCAGATTGCTAAAAAGCCATGATGCCCGCTTTGAAACAAAGGTGTGCGTGAGGTTTCTAAGTCTTACAGAGCATAAGCGCAAGGAGCTTCTGAAATATCTCTTTAAAGTCCAGATTGCCAACAGAAGGCAAACAGAGGTATAGCATATTCATATGCAAGCATACTCATATGCAAGCATATTTTTGCTACCGGGTTAATCCGCACTTACTTTATGTCAAGGAGGAACAAATGCGATGGTAGAGACGTCTGATGTTAGACTGACAAAATTGTGGACTGACTTTCAAACCTCAAAAAATTTAGACCTGCGTAACCAATTGGTAATGCAGTACATTCATCTTGTAAAAGTCTTGGTTCACAGATTGATTCCCACCTACCGTAAGCATTTTGACTACGACGACATGATGAGCTGCGGCTTGCTTGGCTTAATGGACGCAATTGATAAGTTTGACATGTCCAAAGAGGTTAAATTTGAAACCTATGCCAGCCTTAGAATTAAAGGCGAAATCATTGACCAAATCAGAAAGCAGGACTGGGCACCTATTAGCCTTCGACAAAAAATCAAGAAAATTGAGGACGGCTTCTCCGCCCTTGAAAGTAAATTCGGACGCAGTGCAACAGAGGGCGAGGTCGCCGAATATGTTTCCATGAATGTAGAGGATGTTAAGAAAACTCTTGACGAATCTCATACCTTTAACATGGTGGCTCTTGATGAAATTTTAGTGGAACGCTCTAACAGTGAGGAGCTTCTTGCATCTAACGAATATAGTCCAGAGCAGAACTTTGAAAACAAGGAAATGATAGAGCTGCTGGGCAAATTTATTGACTGTCTGCCTGAAAAAGAGAAGTTTGTTATCTCCATGTACTATAACGACGAGCTGACGCTGAAAGAAATCGGTCTTGTTTTAGGCGTTTCTGAATCCCGTGTGAGCCAAATACACTCAAAGGCACTTATGTCTTTGAGGACGAAAATGAAAAAAGAGTTTAGTTAGAGGTAAATTATTAATTACCGCTTGCATAAAAGGAGGTATACTTACTTATGCCGATGAGAATCGAAACCTTGATGAGCAATATGAAACCGGCGGAAGTTGCTACCGACCGTGCCCGTGATATACGAATGCAAGGACTTAATCACAAGGACATGCAAACCGTTGAGGAACGTCGCGCTGAGGAGCTTCGCAAGCCCCAAGACGTGGAAAAAATGGAAGATTCCCGCGTTAATGCCGACGATGAAGGACATAATCAAGCAGACAGCTATGAGTCTGAGCAAAAACAGCGCAGACCAAAGGATGAGCCAGAGTTACCAGCGGCAGACTTACAGCAGTTAGCCGCCGACAAAATACTTGCGCTTCCCGTTGACAAGGGCAAATTTGCCCATAAGGAAGAGCATCGTATCGACATAGTTTTATAGTATGTGGTGGTATTTCGGCGGATTTACCGCATTACAGATTATAATATGGGTAGTTTTTCTCATAATTAATAAGAAAAAGATGAAAGTCACCAAGGAAAATACGAAAATTGCGGATAAGGAAGCCAAGGTTTTCAAGCTGTATCAAGAGATTGAAGTCATGCTTGACAGCTTTGACCAATATCTTCGTGAGGTGCATGAGGAACTTGAGGAAAACCGTACGGCATTAAACGAACTTTCCCGCCAAGCCACGGTGATTTACATGCAAACCATTGACGCCAAACCAGTTCAGCACAGTGCCACGCCAGTGCAAACCCCAGAGCCTGACGATAAGCCAAAGGTGTACTCCCAGTACGCCCCGCTACCGTCAAAAACTGAGGAGCTTGCCGCCAAGGTGGAGGAGGCTAAGAACTTAAAAAACAGCCGCTTATCTACCAAGGACAGGGAAACCTTAAGCAAGCTGAGCAGTAAGGCGCAAAAGGTACGCTTTTTAATGAGCCGAGGGCTTTCCATAGACGAAGTCGCATATGAAACGGACATAGGCAAGGGCGAAATACGGCTTATTACGGATTTAGACAGGTGATAAAAGACAGGCGGTGCGCCTGTCTTTTTTTTGGTATATTGTGGGGGAATAATGCGGTTTCTTGTAGGGCAAGGGCTCTGCTCTTGCCGTCCTCTGAGGGGTAACTACATCTTCGGTGAATCGGCGTAGGGGCGAACATCGTTCGCCCGAGGGTTGCTGTGTTTTGTGAGTTATTCGCCTAGGGTTGCTACACCTTTGGTGTAATCGCATGTTTTTTTCTCGTCCCGCTCATGCCGCGGAGGCACTTCCGTTACGAAGGGTGGTAATGGTTTTTGGGTTTCTAGCTTTTTGTGCTGGGCTGGTGATATTTTTACGTTGCTCGATTATTCACCGTAGTTTGCTGCTAAGGTGACCACCCCGCCCTTCGGGCACCCCTCCACAGAGGGGAATTTGTCGCCTTGCGGAATCTGTTTTTATCTAAAGTAGCATAGTAACCTCAACCAGTACCTAAATTCCCCTCTGTGGAGGGGTGCCCAACGGGCGGGGTGGTAAAACCCCCGCCAGAAAACCTTACACACCACGGCAATAGCAGAGCCCTTGCCCTACAGTCCGTAGCAGCACGCTACAAAACACCACTACACCCCCACCCTAGCAAATAGCCGAATCATATAGACAGGACGAGCGCGGCGCGCCCATTCTGCCCGTACACCAGCCCATCAGGCGCATCCAAAAGGGTGCTTTGCACGATGGCGGCAGACGTCTGCCGCCAATCGCTTTACCACCCCTCGTAAAGGAAGTGCCCCCGCGGCATGAGCGGAACGGAGAAAAATATGCGATTAGAGATAAAGTGCATCAAACTCTAGGCAAATAACCCCAAAGGTACATCAAACCTCGGGCGAACAAAGTTCGCCCCTACGCCGATTCACCCAAAATGTAGCAACCCCTCAGAGGACGGCACGTGCAGAGCCCGTGCCCTACAAGAAACGCCAAACGAATTGCAAACCTCGGGCGAACAAAGTTCGCCCCTACGCCGATTCACCCAAAATGTAGCAACCCCTCAGAGGACGGCACGTGCAGAGCCCGTGCCCTACAAGAACCGCCAAACGTATTGCAAACCTCGGGCGAACAATGTTCGCCCCTACACCGATTTACCCAAGGTGCAACA
>JAVBKA010000157.1:0-6749 GCA_031546715.1 Oscillospiraceae bacterium
CAAGCGGAAGTGAAAGCCCAAGCGGTAGCGAGAGCCCAAGCGGAAGTGAGAGCCCAAGCGGAAGTGAAAGCCCAAGCGGAAGTGAGAGCCCAAGCGGAAGCGAAAGCCCAAGCGGAAGTGAGAGCCCAAGCGGAAGCGAAAGCCCAAGCGGAAGTGAAAGCCCAAGCGGAAGTGAAAGCCCAAGCGGTAGCGAGAATCCAAGCGGAAGCGAGAGCCCAAGCGGAAGTGAGAATCCAAACCCAAGCCCCGGCGGTGGTGAAAGCCCAAGTACAGACCCAAGCACTGGCGGTGGCGAAAGCCCAAGTACGGACCCAAGCACTGGCGGTGGTGAAAGCCCAAGCACAGACCCAAGCACTGGCGGTGGTGAAAGTCCTAGCGCAAGTCCATCGACTGAATCACCCGCTCCCACCGATGGAGGCGTCACAACGCCTGACGGCGGTGGCATCATCCCAACACCACCAGATCCAGATGCAAGCGGCACTGGAGGCGGTGAAGTCGAACCAGAACGTAACGTAATAATCGGTTACGATGCTGACGGCAACCCGTTATACGATTTATCGACTGTAGCCGAAGGCGACCTTAGAACCTACACCGTCACAGTGAATTATCTGCTGGATGGAGTACAAATAGCCGATTCCTTCACAAAATCGTATGATGTTTTAGTTGGAAACAGCTTTAGGTTCAATGTTAATGAACAGCTACGCGAAAGTATCGACGGTTTTGAGCTAATCGGAAATTACCACGTTATGCAGGGAAACTCAAATACAAACGTAGTTATTGACCTGCTGTACCAAACCCCTGACTTTGATGATTACAGAGACCCAACTGCAGGGCTTGGCTCAGGTGGCTCAGGCAACGAGGATAAAACATTGCCACCGGTTAAGGATGATGTTTTTGACGGACATGACGATGATGTTGATTCTCTGAGAAAACCGATGAACCTTGGTTTTATTCTAGGCATGTTTAGCTTCTTTACGGTAGGCTTCACAGGCTTTGCGATAAAAAAGCATAAATAACCCCGCACCTCGGCAAAATTTGCTCACCCTATGAAGATGTCTCTTCTTTAATCATTAAACAGCAGGTCAGTAAAACTGGCCTGCTGTTTAATTTTATAAGTGCGGATTAACCCGGTAGTGAAAATATGCTAGCATATTTTCACGAAAAGCGCAGGCACCCAGCAATGCCTTCCAAGGCATTGCTGGGTGCAGGAGCGACAGGGTTAAGGGAGCATGATAGTGCAAAGTTGCGAATCTGCAATTAAATTTTAAACCATCTGTCGCATTTTGATGAAAATGCTTGCATTATGCTGCGACCATATGTATACTATTCTCTGCAAAGGACGTGATTGCATTAAACGCTTTTGGCTTCAGATTTCCACAATTATACTAGCATCACTACTTGTGGGGACGGTTTTGATTGCTGCGCCGAATTTTAAGAGTGTTAAACCTGACACGGTAGCGGAGCTTCCCAAAATAACCAGCTTTATGTTTGAAAAAGCCCTGAATCCCACCTTATCTGAGGATATTACCGCGTCTATTGTCGGCGAAAATATAGTTTGTGAAATCGCGGATTTGCCGTCAAAAACCCTTTTAAAGCCCACCGTCACCTTTACAGGACGGATTAACATTAAGGAAAGCACGAATCTCACCGTTGGTCTCAGCGAAAACCTAGGTCATGACATCGGCTATTTTTCCATAGGAAAGGACTACGACCTCAGACTTTACAACGAAGAGCTGTACATAGACTATCGCCTGAAAATGAACAGTACTCATAACAAAAGAAGCCCCTTTGTATCAATTGCCGCTGATAGAGCTGACAATTTAACATTTCCGTCAAGCTTAACAGCGTCAATAGTTTCCTCAGATGAAAATTCTGTCACAGCGGTCATGTTTGTCCCTAAGGACACTACACAATATAATATAGGCATCAACATAACCGAAGGCGCAGAAGTTACTCATAATAAAACCCCTGTTGACGGACTTTTTGGCATAGATTCTGCGCAAAAGTATGAATTTCACTGCACCTTGGGACGCAAAAAGCAAACGGTTTACCTTTCCACAGTGGTGCTTGATACCGCGCTCCCAACCATTTATATCGCCACTGCCAATGCATCCGATATTGATAATCGTGACATGTACACAGGAGCAAGTATGCTTGTGTACGACCCTGTGAAAAATGAAGTGGTAAAGAGAATTGATGATTTCAAGATAAAAATGCGCGGAAATAGCTCCGCTTTGTACCCTAAAAAGAGCTTCGGAATAAAGCTTTACTCTAAAACCAACTTCTTTCTGGGCTACGCAAAGGATTTTGTACTGGCTGCAAATTATAACGATAAGACTCTTATGCGAAACGCAATCGGGTTTTTTACAGCCTCTTATTTTGATAATCTGGAACACACTAGCGACTTTCAATACTGTGATGTGTATCTTAACGGCGACTTTCAGGGAAACTATCTGCTGCTGGAAAAAGTTACCGCCGAGCCCGCAAGAACCGACCTTGATGTATTGACAGACAGCAATCTTGACGGCGACTTTTTAGTAGAGTTTGACGGCAGAGCGTTTGCGCAGCAGGAAGCAGGAGCGTTTGTGCTGCCCAGCGGCAGAGAGCTTCTTGTCCAAGAACCTGGAAAAAAGGAACTCACAAGCAGCATTCTTAGCTATATAAGTAACGAAATAACCATTTGGGAGCAAAAAATTATAAACGGCGAGCCGCCGGAAAACTATCTTGATATGCCTAGCTTTGTTGATTACTTTATCGTAAATGAGATAACTCATAACGTAGATTCAGGCTTTGCCATGAGCGTAAACATGTACCGCAAGGACGGCTTGTATTATATGGGACCTGTTTGGGATTTTGATATTTCCATGGGAAATGTTGACTACGCCGATTGGGTGCGTGAACCTAAACTTGAGATGCTGGCCATCACCATCTATTTCAGAGATTTAATTGCGAATACTGATTTTCGCAGCAGAATTATTGACAGATGGCTTGAGAAAAGCGCGGGCTATCAGCAAGCCTTGAGCGAATTTATTGACACCACCTTGGTGACTATTGATAAATCTCAACAGGCGAACTTTACACGATGGAAAATTCTAGGCGAATATGTCTGGCCTAATTATAAGGTGTACAAAACCTACGATGAGGAAGTTGCCGCATTGAAAGAATGGCTTAGCATTCACCTTGCATTTTTGGATACGAGGCTTGTCAAATGAACAAAACGCCCTATAGACATGAGCTGAAATATGTTATTTCAGAAGCGGAGCTATTATCCCTTAAATCCCGCCTTTCAGTGCTAATGGAGCCTGACCGCCATGTTGACAGCGATGGCGGCTACTGGATTAGAAGCCTCTATTATGACGACGGCGACGACAGCGCATTGCTTGATAAGCTTGACGGCGTAGAACTTCGGAAAAAGTACCGTATACGCATTTACAACTTTTCTTCCGAGCTGATAGTTCTTGAATGCAAGTCGAAAACTAAAAATCTTTGCCAAAAGCAGGGCGTAATTATCAGCCATCAAGACCTTGAAGACATTTTAGCAGGAGAAACCGAGCGGTTTTTGCGGCATAACACCCCCTTACTTCGGCAGTTTGCCATTGCCTTACGAACCAGCAGCCTTGCTCCGGCGCAATTAGTTGACTATCGCCGCGACCCTCTTGTTTACAGCCTTGGAAATGTCCGCGTTACCTTCGACCAAGCACTGTCCGCCCCTGTAAACACCGCACTTTTTGACCGTGACGGTCTGACTATGCCTGTCCTGCCTGACAATCAGTCCATCCTTGAAATAAAGTACGACGCATTTATTCCCGAGCATATTATAGGCGCAGTTTCATTGCGGCACAGAACTCAGCTTTCAACGTCTAAATACGCACTTTGCCGCTTGGCACGCGCCAACCTTCTTAATCTTTCAACATACTGTTAGGGGTAATAATTTGTTACATTTTATCGACATTTTTAAGAAAAGCTTCCTTGATGGCATGACCTCCGACCTTACAAATCAGCGCATAATTATTACCTTGTGTATCGCTCTGGTATTCTCAGTGTACCTCTTTTTTGTATACCGACTGACAGTGCGCTCGGTTATGTATGCACGCAATTTCAACATAACAATGTCAATGATGAGCATCGTAACTGCAATAGTAGTTATGGCGATTCACTCAAACGTTATACTCTCCCTGGGTATGGTTGGCGCGCTTTCAATTGTTCGTTTCAGAACCGCAATCAAAGACCCAATTGACCTGTTATTTCTCTTTTGGTCGATAACCATCGGTATTGTAATTGGTGCAGGTATGTTTGTGCTAGCGTTGCTTGGAATTTTGATTGTAAGCATCGTTTTGCTGGTGTTAAATCTCATTCCGGCGGGTGGAATTGCATATTTGTTGGTGTTTAACTGCGCGGATGAGGCAGTCCTTGAGCATTGCAAAGGACTGATAAAGCTGCGAGTGAAAAAGTCCCTTATCAAGTCAAAAACCGTGTCGTCAAAGGGCATTGAGTTGACCTTTGAGGTTAAGCTTAAAAACAGCGACAAGGACGCCGCCTTTATCAGCGAACTGCAAGCAATTGACGGTGTCCTCCATGCGGCAATTGTGAGCTATAACGGCGAGTATATGAAGTAAAAGTGCTGTATTAAACCAGTTATTTGACGTATACTGAAAAAGTTTTTCTTGCCTTATTTTGCAAGTTGTTATATATTATCTTTCAAATATATCGAAGGTCAGTGGTGTAAAAATAGAAGCAATTGACGTTGGCATTTGGTCGGTAGTCCCTCCCCTAATCGCTATTACATTAGCACTTATTACGAAGGAAGTTATCTCTTCTCTGGTACTTGGCATCCTTTCTGGCACAATTATCTATTCTATTCACATGGGTATCGGCATTGCAGGAGTATTCTCCACCACAACCACGCTTATGGCTGACAAAATTGGCGCAAATGCCTCGATTATTCTGTTTTTAGCATTGCTTGGCGCATTAGTTGCAGTTGTTACCCGTGCTGGCGGCTCAAAAGCCTACGGACAATGGGCGTCAAAGAAAATACGCAGCCGTACAGGTGCTCAGCTTGCAACATCTGGTTTGGGCGTACTCATTTTCGTTGACGATTACTTTAACTGTCTCACAATCGGAACAGTCATGCGTCCTGTCACCGATTCCCATAGAATTTCCCGCGCAAAGCTTGCGTACATAATCGACTCAACTGCCGCACCTGTTTGTATTATCGCTCCGATTTCATCGTGGGCTGCGTCCGTAATCTCCCAAATGGAGGGTACAGGACTAAACGGAATGGAGTCCTTTATTCAAACCATTCCGTATAATTTGTACGCACTTTTAACCATTGTTATGGTGGTGGTTTTGTCCGTCACAAAGCTTGAATTCGGACCTATGAAGCTATTTGAAAAGAATGCCATAGAAAATGGCGACCTGCATTCCGGCAGCAGCAAGGGCGTTGACGACGAACTTGCCTCTATGAAGGTTTCCGAAAAGGGCAAGGTTTTGGATTTGATTATCCCTATAGCTGCGCTTATAGTCGCATGTATTTTTTCCATGCTGTATATCGGCGGCTACTTTGAAGGCGGAATGACCCTTGCGGAAGGCTTTGGCAATACTGACGCAGGCTTATCCCTTGCATTAGGTGGCTTTATTGCACTTTTAGTAGCATTTTTGCTGCTTGTACCACGCAAAGTCCTTAGTTTTAAAGATTTTATGGACAGCATTGTAACTGGCGTTAAGTCGATGGTTCCCGCCTTTGTTATTTTGGCTCTGGCTTGGACAATCAGCGGAGTATGCCGTGACCTATTAAACACAGGCTTGTATGTTGGTAATTTAGTGGCAGAAAGCAACATGCCTGTCGCGCTGATTCCTGCCATAAATTTCTTAGTAGCATGTTTCCTAAGCTTCTCCATGGGCACCTCATGGGGTACATTTGGCATTCTAATTCCAATTGTAGCCGTGATTTGCCAACAGGTTGCACCTGACTTGATGATTGTGTCACTTTCAGCAACCCTAGCAGGCGCAGTATTCGGCGACCATTGCTCACCAATATCCGACACAACAATTCTATCTTCCACAGGCGCAGGCTGCAACCACATCGACCATGTATCCACCCAAATCCCCTACGCCCTAGTCGTAGCGGCCTGCTGTCTGGTAGGATTCATAGTGGCAGGTCTGACCACAAGCCTATGGATTACACTAGTCGGTTCCTTCGGTCTGTTGGCTGCAAGTTTGGTAGTGTCTAGCCGTTTGAATGTAAAAAGTAGGGCAAAGGCATAGCAAAACTTATAATACGGTAAAAAAGACAGCCCACCCCAACCCACAACACAAACCTAAAGCCATCGCACAACAACCCTAAAACCACCACGACGTAGCGCGGAGCGGCGGTCGTAAAACTCTACAGCGGTGACGAACGTGACAGCTACAGCGTCTCGACTGCCGCAACCTCGGGCGCAATACGCAAGTCACTTACGATAGCACGAAAAAGGGTGCTTTGCTTCCTTTACCACCCTTCGTAAAGGAAGTGCCCCCGCGGCATGAGCGGGACGAGAAAAAAATATGCGATTATACCATAGGCAAATAACCCCAAAAACACAGCAAACCTCGGGCGAACACAGTTCGCGCCTACGCCGATTCACCCAAAATGTAGCAACCCCTCAGAGGACGGCACGTGCAGAGCCCGTGCCCTACAAGAACCGCCAAACGTATTGCAAACCTCGGGCGAACAATGTTCGCCCCTACACCGATTTACCCAAGGTGCAACA
>JAVBKA010000175.1:0-2595 GCA_031546715.1 Oscillospiraceae bacterium
TATAGCTCAACAAAGCTTGTCAGCTTTTGAGAAGCTGTTTCCGCTTCGCTTGGCGGGAAAAGGTAAGATGAAGCATTATTTGCATAAAGTATGTCATGGGTCACTTTGTCAACAATTAGCATAGGTATCGGAAGTGTATCAACAATCTTTTGTAAGCCCTTTTCCGCAAGGCTTAAAGCATCCTTTTGCGCCTCTAGCTCTTCAACTGACACAAGCCACGTAATCGCAGCCGTTTTATTTGCATACTCTACATAGTTAATACTTAGCTGAAAACGCTGCGCTACGCCCTTTGATGTCTTTAAATAAAAGGTTCTACCCATAATGACTTTGCCGTTTGCAATTTCTTCTTGTAAAGCGTCGCTTTCCAACGGGTCAAGATGCACTTCCCTTACAGGTTGATTGGTTTTCATTCCAAACATCTCGTCCATATAACTATTTTCTTCTAAAAGCTTACCGTCAACTGTAACTGCATACCCAATCGGTGCGCTTCCTATAGACTTTTCCAGTCTATTTTTTATTTCCTTAATGATTAAATCTCGTTCCAAAAGCTCCTCTGCCGTATGCAGGTTTTTTTGGGTATCAATCAAGACTTGGTTTTTTTTCTTCTGAATACGTGCGAAAACGAAAAGAAATGCAATGATAACAAATGCTAATACAAATGAGGCGTAAAACAATCCTTCTTTATTTTTTTGAAAAAACGTAAGAGGTACGTTTGTAATGATTGCGCCTTCTGGTAAATGACTTTTTCCGATACCGAACTTTTGCATAGATGCATACTCAAAATACCATGGATATTCACTAACCGCATCTGTAACAATCGGTATGCCAGAAACCCTAGTTCCTGTGAATATTTTTTTTAGCATTTCACGGACATATCCAGCTTGAACCTCAGCTACTGAGTATCTTCCCCCTAGCTGACCTTGACCATATGTTGGATAATAAAGCCCGAAAAGAGGGACTTTGGAGATATCAAAGAATGCTTTTTGACTTTCAGCGAGAACTTGATATTTACCGTCGCCATCCACTACGTAAAATCCAAATAACACGAGAGTCCCCTCTTCAAATGAACCAATTTTTGAAGTTAGTACATTCATTGGTAGATTCTCGTTATACTCCACAGCGAGCTTGTCTTTAAATTTTTCAAGCTGCTTTTCAATGCCATTTCGCCATTTTTGACCGGAGATGGTATAATCATTTACGACATATAATTTTTCTGTATTTGGATACATTTTTAACATTTGCTCAACAGTATCCTCCGCGGCAATCTTATCTGCCACACCAGTGAAAATATTCTCAAAGCCTTTTATACGTTCTGGGGAAAAGTCATTTACAGCACTAAAAATAACTGGCGCGCCTGCAAATGTCGAATAATAATTTTCTTTTACAAACTCAAGTGCTTCATCGTCTGATGTGATTATTACAGACGGCACTTTATTAATATAATCCCTACGAATAATACTTGACAAGCTCCTTCTGTAATACACATCGTTGCGAAGCTTTAAGGCGTTGATGCTGAAATTATGAATTTCCATTTGAATGTCATCTGGGTATTGAGCGCGAAGAGCGTCTTGCATTTGACGTTCCCATAAATCATCACTGCTATAAGACGAAATTGATAAGACAATCTTTTTTTTAGACTCGTTGTGGTTGAGTTCATTGTTTAATATTCGCTGCGTAATGCCCTCGTCTTTCATTTTGCGGAGCATGTTTTCTAGTTCAGGCACTAAATATACACTATTTTTATTCACATACATAAACGTCGGAATGCTGTCAAACACTGGATTTTGCTTAACTTCATCCGGCAAGGTATATATAGTCTCATCAGGTCTAATGATAATTGCCGCTTCAATTTCGTTTTTAATTAGAGCATCACAAACATCCTCCATTGCATGATAGAGCTTCCTCGTCACGTCATCTGGAAGATTTTCTTCAGTATAGCTGCCAGCAGTAAGCAGTCCAATGGTTTTACCGCTAAAATCATTCCAATTATGGTAGATTTTAGCGTTGTCTTTTCTTGTTAACGTATGAAAATTCAACTTTGAAATTGACTCGTTAACCTTGACTAAATTTTGGTATGCCCTATCTGCGCCATCGGCACCGCTTAACAAGCCGTCTGTATACGCTAAATTTGCTGACAACGATGCCGCTGCAATGTCCTGAATCAAAACAGAAAAGTCGTAGCCCAACTCTTTAAACGCATAGTACGCTATCCTATCAGCATAAACCGAAGAACTGTCTCCGCCGCTAAATGTAATCACTTTTTTTTGTTCAACTATGGCAAAAGCTAAAGCATGTTGAGCAATCATAATAAATACAAAAAAAACTACCGCAAGATGTTTATAAAATTTACACATTCTATACATCCTTTACATACATTTACAACATTAAGTAAGCGCGGATTAACCCATAAGTAAAAATAATTGCTTTAAAAATCTTTATATTGATTATACCACAATAAGGAGTAAAAATCAAGAAAATGCGAAAAATGCATGCTATTTTTAACATATTTTGACTGCTCGCCTTATAAAACAATTAACCCTGTTGCAGGAGCAACAGGGTTAATTCACACTAACTTCAAATTAGAAAACGAAATAT
>JAVBKA010000068.1:0-7831 GCA_031546715.1 Oscillospiraceae bacterium
ATTTCTCTCATTACTGTAGGTTTCGACAACAAACACTCTGCGGCGACTTGCGTCAGTGTTGAGACGTTGTAGGGCGATTTTGCAGCTCTGATGCAGCTTGACAGTTCTGGATTGCTAACTGCAAAGCCTAGTCTGATACCCGCCATTCCCATGGCCTTGGACATTGTTCTGAGCACTATAAAATTATTATAATTGCATACTTCGTCTGCAACGCTCTGATTCCAAAAATCCATATAGGCTTCATCAATTACTACTAACGCTCTTGATTCTTTAACCAGCCTAAGAATTTCACCTTTTTCGATACCCTGCCCTGTGGGATTACAGGGATTAGACAATATGACCAGGTCTGCATCTCCGCCGATTAATGCATCAATATCAGGCTTGCCGTCAACTCTCGGCTGGCTTGCACATTTGACCTCGCATAATCCTGAGTAAAACCTGTACATTCCAAAGTCAGGCTCGGACAATAATATCGTTCCCGTTCTGGGCAGCAGTGCAGAAATGATAACCGATATCATCTCATCTGAACCGCACCCCGCTGTTACACAACTCCCGTCAACTCCGTAATACTCCCCTGCAAGCGTGCATACCTTTGACGCTAGCGGGTCGGGATAACGATTAAGGTCAGCTTCGGAAATACGTTTTAAAATATCCTCACGAATATCATTCGGCAGCGGTATATAGCTTTCATTTGCATCTAGCTTGATTTTTACGCTGACATTTTCAGGCAAGGGCGCACTTAGGTTCTTAAGCTTTTCAGGTATTTTCATTGACCCGCCTCCTAATGCTCTCAGCATGTGCCGTTAATCCTTCATTTTCAGCTATTGCGATGGCCGCTGAGCTGCTTTTTGCAAAGCTTGCCTTATCATAGCAAATCACACTGGTTTTCTTCAAAAAGTGCTCTGTGGATAGCGGTGAGAAAAATCTCGCAGTTCCTGACGTGGGCAAGACATGGCTTGGTCCTGCAATATAATCGCCCATTGGCTCAGGCGACCACGCACCCACGAAAATAGCTCCTGCATTTTCAATTTTTTCGACTAGTTCCTCTGCATCTTCTACTAGTAATTCAAGATGTTCTGGCGCAATTTCATTAGCCTTTGCAATGCATTCGTCAATACTATCGCAGATTATGCAGCCTCCGAAGGCATCGATTGACGCTCTTGCGATAACGTTTCTGCTTAAAATCAAAAGCTGTTTTTCTATTTCCTCGGAAACATTTTTTGCAAGTTCAGTTGAGTCTGTAACTAAAAACGCAGCAGCATTGACGTCATGCTCCGCTTGACTTAGCATGTCGGCGGCGATAAAAACAGGGTTTGCGTATCTGTCCGCAATTATAAGTACCTCAGACGGCCCTGCAATCATGTCAATGTCAATTTTTCCGTATAACATCCGCTTTGCTTCGGCAACATAGGCATTGCCCGGTCCCACGATTTTATCAGCCTTGGGGATTTCTCCTGCCCCGAAGGCAAGAGCCGCAACCGCCTGTACTCCTCCAACCGCAAACACCCTGTCAACTCCCGCAATCGCCGCCGCCGCAAGGACTTCGTTTTTAAGATGCACTGTCGGAGGTGTTACCATAGTGAGGCAGCCGACCTGCGCCGCCTTCGCGGGAATTGCATTCATAAGGACTGAGGAGGGATATGCCGCAGTACCACCGGGAACATACATGCCAACGCTTGCCAGTCCCCTGACTGTGTAACCAACCCTTGCGCCGTCAGGACTGTTCCACATTTCGCCTTGAGATTTCAACCTGCTTTGGTAGTCAAGAATGTTTTTTGCCGCCGCCTCCAGTCCAGATAAAACCTGCCTGTCACAAAGGTCAGTCGCTTTTTTTAGTTCGGCGGCTGTTATTTCTCTGGGCGGGGCATTGTCAAGTTTTAACGACCAGTGGCACACGGCGTCCCACCCGCGGATATACACGTCATTTATGATAACCTCGACGGTACTTTTAATGTCCTTGGAATTCTCGTCTCTTCGTGCGTACAGTTGGGTGAAAAATTCCTTTTCCTCTGGTGTATTATTTTTGACGATTCGTATGCTCATAAACATGCCTCTAATCGTTTAATAATTTCTGTCACTTCAAGTCTGCGTGTTTTCATAGCACCAATATTTGTTATTAACCTTGCGCTGACTGGTGCAATAGTTTCAATTATTTCCAGTCCGTTTTCTCTTAGGGTATCACCAGTTTCTACAATATCGACTATTGCAACAGCTAACCCAAGCAGTGGCGCAAGCTCCACAGAGCCGTCAATCTGAATAATCTCAACGTCCATGCCCTTTTTATCAAAATAGTTTTTTGCTACTTTCACGTACTTTGTGGCAACTCGCCTGTCTTGAAAGGTTTTGAAAAAGTCAGAGTTTTTCTTGGCGGCCAAGGCAAAATTGCACTTCCCGAAACCAAAGTCGAGCACTTCGAAATAACTGCCTCCATTTTCCATTATGGTATCCTTGCCCACAATTCCAAGGTCGCAAACACCACGCTCCACATATGTAACCACGTCTGACGCTTTTGCTAAAACAACCTCAATGCCGTCCATATTTAACTGGAGTTTTCTTCCGGGGGATTTAACCTCTCTGCAATCGTATCCCGCTTTCTCAAAAAGCTCGATGGATTTTTTTTCGAGTCTGCCCTTTGTCAGCGCAATTCTTAACGGTTTAATCATAACACCGCTCCTAACGACATTAGCTCGTCTAAATCAATGCAAAAGCCGATTGCTGGCTCGTCATTTCCAAAACGTGCCAATAATCCGTCATATCTTCCTCCGGAGATTATTTCCTTAGGCGCGCCAAGTGCATATAGCTTGAAAATCAAGCCTGAATAGTACTCAAGGTCGCAGCTCAGTCCGCCGTCAATTATAATATTATCCATGGGTAAAAGAGCGGACAGCTCTTCAAGCTCAGCGACTGCTCGCTTGCCCTCCTCAGGAAGCGGCAGCTTCTTTAGCGCGGTCAACGCCTCTGAAATGTTACCAGAAAAAGTAATCAGCTCCTTAAGCGCATCGGCAAACACTGTATTTGGCGACTCCTTTAGGAGGTCGGACAGCGACGCAAAGCTTCGAGCTTCAATTAAATGTAAAAGCTCTTCTTTATCCAAGCCGAGATTATGGATTAGCGATTTTATAAGCCCTGTATGACTAAGCTCAATATGGTAGCTCAGTCCAAATGCAGACGCGATGGTCTCCATTAGCTGTAAAACTTCAGCGTCGGCATTGCTACCTGCTCCTATGTATTCAACGCCAGCCTGAGATATTTCCTTGCTGCGAGCAGAGGCTAGTGACCTAAAAACAGGTTGAATATAACAAAGCTTTAGCGGTCTAGGCTCTTTTACGAGCTTAGTCGCCGCGATTCTGGCGATAGGGATTGTGGAATCTGGTCTTAGAACGCATATTTTACCGTTTCGCTCGTCAACTCTCAGCATTACCTCTTGAGGAATCGGTGAGCCTGCTTGCAAAAATGCGTCATAGTACTCAAGTATTGGAGTGCGAACGGATGCAAAGCCCTTTTCTTTGAGCAAATCCGATATTTTGCTTTCAGTTTGTTGCCGAAGTGCGCTTTCTGTCGTCAGGCTGTCTCTAAGCCCAACGGGTATGCCTATAATTTTCATATAACCCCACCTGTCACTTTACCATGCTAACATATTAAAGCACGTTTGTCAATATAACGTTGATATGATTATACCTCACATCAACGTTAATTGTCACCTTTATTAATAGCAAAATTTTCAAAAAATTCTAAAGCATAAATCTTATTGACCCAAATGCATCGTAAAAACCATCCCAAAACATTCTTACTCATGCCTTTTTTCGCTTAAACAGCCTCATTACGCCTAATGAAATAACTAAGCCAACCACAAAACAAACAGCGGTAATCACCAGATTGTCCCTTGTAAGATTGTCCGACAAAAAAAGCAAAATCGTTCCGAGAACCACGCCGATAACACCATAATACGTGTGACCGTGAAATCTTTTCAGTAAAAACCTAATAGTATAAAGTGTAGGGAAAACTATTATTACTGCCCCAAGTGCTACTGGTAGAAGCTTAAGAATCTCTAGCTTTGTAATGGCTTCAAGCAACGGGTGATACGTTCCGATGCTTATTAAAATCATAGAGGAGCTAAGCCCCGGCACGATTGCACCTACAACGAGAATTATCCCGCTTAACACCGCATTGAAGAAATTCAGTGGCTGTTCCCCTGCTCCTGCATCTAGCCAACCGAAGGCAATTGTTGCGATAAAGATACCCAAAATAACCGCAAAGCTTATTAAGTATCTCAGTTTAAAGCCTTTTTCGTTAGCTTCGGAAACTACTGACGGCATCGACCCTGCGACAAATCCGATGAACACTGCTTCTATTACCATCGGGAAGGTGTTTATAAGTCCGTCAATGACAAAACTAAAAGCGAAGATTCCAAAAACTGCGCCAATTCCAAAGGGCAGTAAATACATGAAATTACCGTAAAAGCTTTTCAAAAGGTTGCATACAGCGGATATTATCCGTTCATAAACCCCGAGAGCGACGGCCATTACGCCGCCGCTCACTCCTGGGGTTATTGAACCTATGCCTAGTAGTGAGCCAAAACCTAAATTTTTTAAAAACTCTTTTTTTTCAAAGTGCTTTTTAAATTTTTCAAGCATGGTTATTTCGATTTTGCAAGTTTTTGTTTACGTTTCTGCCACATAATCCACAGCGGACCTGCGATACAGATTGTTGAGTAGCAACCGCAGATTGTACCGATGGTCATTGGCAGCGCAAATGCTACAATGGACTCAAGTCCGTTGATGGCAGCAAAAACAAACACAATAACGACACTGGAAAATACGCAAAGCGCAGTATTAATCGTACGGGTCAAGCTCTGGGAAATGCTCTTGTTGACCAAAACGTCAATTGGCGTTGCGTGGTCGTGGAGCGTGTTTTCACGAATACGGTCGTAAATAACGATGGTATCATTTATAGAATAACCGAGAATTGTAAGCGCAACAGCGATAAATGAATCGCCGATTGGGATTTGGAAAATAACGAAGGTGAAGAAAACTACGATAACGTCATGGAGCAAGGCAATAAGAGCCATAACACCCGCTGACAAGCCATGAATTTTCCTAAAGCTTATCCAGACATAAAGAACGATAAGGAAAGCTGAAAGAATTAGCGCAGTAATGCCCTTTTCGAGGAATAAACGTCCAAAGAAAGGAGCGACCACGTTTGAGTCAGACTGCTTAATGCCTAAGTCTGGGAATGCCTCTTGAAGGGTTTTTTCAATGGTCTCTTGGTCAGCCATGCTGAGAGAATCAGTACCTGCAAGGTTCATAACAAGCCTAAAGGTCTCTGGCATTTTTGAGCCGTCGATTGGGTTTATACCTGTAACCTGACCGTTGACAATTCTGTTTGAAATTGAGTCTTGAATTTTTTGAGCGACTGCGTCCACATTGTCCTTAGCTTGGTCAACGGTAACAGCTTCAGCCATTTCGTACTTGATTATCGCTCCACCGCTGAACTCGATGCCTAGCTCAACGCCTCCTGCTACAAACATAAAAACCACGCCCAGTGCCATGATTGCGGCAGATACGGCAAAGTAGACCTTACGTTTCTCGTAGAAGTTGATTATTTTTACTGTTTTCTTCTCAAAGGATTTCTTTGAAAGAAACCATGTCGGCTTGCGGAATACGGTGAAACGGGTAATTGACATAGTCAGCAAACGGGTGACAAACACACCTGCGACGAAGTTCATGATGATACCGAATAACAGTGTGTATGCAAATGAAAGGATTGCGCCTGTTCCGAAAATCAACATAATAAATGAGACAATCAAAACGGTGATATTGCCGTCGAATACCGATGAAAACGCTCTCTTAAAGCCTGTGGTAATAGCGGAATCAATGGATTTACCAGCGCGAAGCTCTTCGCGGATACGCTCAGCAATAATGATATTAGCGTCAACGCCCATACCGATTGAAAGGATAATACCTGCGATACCAGGTAGAGTAACTGTAATATGAAGCAGTGCAAGCATTAGCAATGAGCCAGAAACTTGGAGTAACAGTGAGATACATGCAACAATACCTGAGATTCTGTAATAGCAAAGCAGGAACAGCATTACTAACAATAACGCAACAAGTCCCGCTGTAACCATAACCTCAAGGGCATTACTTCCCAAAGTTGGGCTGATAGCTGTGTAGTTATCAGTTTTTAGTGCAAAGGGCAGAGCACCGGCAGAAATCTGGTCAGCCAGTTTTTCAGCTTCCGCTCTGGTTTCAATTCTATTAATTACGCAGTCTTCACTAGTAATTTTACCTTGAACTGTTGGTGAAGAAATTTCCGCATCGTCCATAAAAATAGAAATCTGCTTGCCGATGAGTCTTCCTGTCGCTTCAGAAAACTTCGACACACCTTCAGATTTTAACTTCAGATTAACCTGGTACATACCGTTTTCTTGGTCAACGCTGGATACTGCGGAATCAACGTCAGCTCCGGTCATAACGACCACGCCGTCAGGGTCTTTAAAAGAGAGCTGAGCAGTTGAGCCAAGCTCTTTAATGGCTTCCTTAGGGTCAAAAACTGTTTCGTTTGCCTTCCAAGGGTAACGAACGAAGATGTAGCCGTTTTCGCTGTCAATTGTGACATCGCGGTCAACGATATTCTGTTGGTCAAGACGAACTTCGATTATGCTACGAGCAGACTCAAGCTCGTCCTGTGTGGGCAGCCTGCCAAGGTTGTCAGGAGAAAAGGCAACGTCAACGCCGCCGCGAATATCGATTCCGAAGCGCATGTTTTCTGCGCCAGGAATATCGATTCCTAAAATCGGATTGTGTAGTCCGAAAAATGACACGTAAGAAATCATCAATGTCAAAATCAGAATCACAACAAAGGTTGCTTTATTTTTATACATTTTTTCACACACCTACATTTATTATAGTACTGTCAGTCCGAGTTAGGCCATTATAGGTGGAGCGTTGCTGCCTACAGGTATATACAAACCGTCAGTAATGGTTATTTTGGTCAGTTCATTTCCTGATAAGACCTCGTTTATATACGATGAACCAAATCTGTTATTATTCTTCCACAAAAAAGCGGAATGTAATCTAAACTCTGCATTGGAAACTGTTTTAACTAAGTAATTAATTGAGTTATTTGTAAAGGATAATGAAGCTTCATTATTTTCTGAGGTAAAAAAAAGAGTTGCGGTCATGGGTTTCTCGGGTGAAGTTTCTTGAAACACAGATACAGAAGTCTCTGCAATTGCAGCGGAAACTAGCAGCAGTGCAATACTTTTGATTATAAGTCCGCAATCATGACCCATGCTTCCACCTCCAATATCAGCAAATTCTCAAAATAACCCATATTCAAATACTTTGGAATGATATCACAATTCTCTAAATCTGGCAAGCAGTTTTTCGGCAAATTTCCCAAGGAAGAAATTTAATAAAACTGTTGCTTTTTGGTCGGTTTTAGTATATCATCCATAACGATAATGTTTTGGAGGTTGACCAGTGGATTTTTTATTCAACAGTATTACTCAAATCACATGGCAGCAGCTTTTGATGTGGGCTGTAGGCGCACTCCTGATTTATTTGGCGATCGCAAAAGAATATGAACCGGCTCTCCTAATGCCAATGGGATTTGGCGCAATTCTCGTAAATCTTCCTCTATCTGGTGTACTTAACCAAAATCTTATACGGATTGATGGCACACCGCAAGAAGTACATGGTATCATTGATTGGCTTTTTGAAACCGGAATCAATGCTTCCGAGGCAATGCCCCTAATTCTTTTTATCGGCATAGGTGCAATGATTGACTTTGGTCCATTACTTAGCAACCCAAAAATGTTCCTATTCGG
>JAVBKA010000148.1:0-9010 GCA_031546715.1 Oscillospiraceae bacterium
TAAGCTCCTGCTGAAACGGAAACATTTCTTCAATCTTCTGTGTGACATACACCTTCATCGAATCGTTAGAGACTCGGTAAAAGTTTGCAACCTCGCTTAAAATTCCCGCAGTATCGTACTGCTTGTCAGCAGCCTTTAAAAACGGAGTGACATCCTTGGCATTAACCTCCAGAGCCTCAGCTACGGGTTTTGATATATTCGAAACAATCACAACGTCGTTAGTGCTCATGAATTTATCAATTTCACTAACAAAGCCGTGAACTATATATACGCCATCTTCTTGGAAATCCGCAAAAAACTCCTTTTTTAGCTCTTCGCTTTCAAAATCCAACCATACATAGGTGTATTCCTTAAGATTTGCAGAGTACAATCCTTTTTCAATTAGCACCTGATAGTACCCATTGTTTTCCATATACGTAAAATGGGTAATCGCCAGCACCACGTTCTTGCGATACAGGGATTCGGATAAGCCGTCCTTATAGGCTGGGTTGTAAGCGTTAATGCGCTCATATTGAGTCGTCTCCAACACATTTGGGTTAGACTGCAAGCCGTTAAAATCCATATTATTAAGAGCATTTGCCATTCCCTCGTCAAATACGGATTCATCGGGATATGCTGCACCTAAGTACTCCAAGGTCGCAAGGGTTGTATATGTCTGCTCGCACTGCTTTTGAAAGCTGTCGGCAGTAACCAGTAAGCCAATTCCCAGTACCGAGAACAGGGAAAGCGCAGAAATCAGCACTATAAACAGAGCGGTTTTCTTGCCTGTTCGCAGTACGCTGGATAAGCTGTTGCGAAAAATCATAGCTATTCCTCCATATCCGAGGAATTCAGCTCATTTGCAACGCCGCTGACCAGCCGCCCGTCCTCCATTGTGTATACAATGTCTGCAATATTGCGAATAGCGTGGTCGTGGGTGACAATAATGACGCAGTAATTTTGCTCATGGGCAAGGCGCCGCAATAGCTGAACTATATTGTCTGAATTAGCCTTATCCAAGTTTCCCGTAGGCTCGTCAGCCAGTAACAGATTGGTGTGCATCGCCAAGGAGCGTGCAATTGCAACACGCTGCTGCTCGCCGCCGCTAAGCATATTGGGAAAACGGTCAAATTTCTCCTCCCCCAAATCCACGCTCATAATGTACTTCTTAGCATCCTCCCGCGCCTTCTTAGCCTTCACCTTTCGCAGTTCCATAGGATACATCACGTTCTCAAGCACCGTAAGCAGAGGAAAAAGCCGAAAACTCTGATAAATAACTGACACATTTTCACGGCGATACTGGGTAAGATTAGATTTAGCGGTGGCTTTGCCGTTGTACAGCACTTCGCCAGACTGCGGTGTGTCTAGACCTGCTAAAAGAGAAAGAAGTGTGGTTTTTCCGCTGCCTGATTTCCCGACTAAAGCATAGACCTTCCCCTGTTCAAAATCACAGGATATTCCCTTAAGAACCTCGTTAGAATTATAGCTGTTTCGGTACGTGTACTTGACGTTTTTTAGCTGTATCAGGCTCACATTCTTCCCTCCAATTATCTCTGTTTTGCTGAAGTTTAATATATCACAGCAAAAAAGTTAAGTCAACAATTTAGCGCGCTAAATTGTTGACTTAAAAAATTGTTGAAAATCGGGGTGTAATTAATTGGTCAAAACTAAAAGAATATTATCAATGCTAACAGTATGCATTTTAATAGCTATAGTTAAGCTCCGAATACATCGCCAAACGTTACGGCGATGTATTCGGAGCTTTTTACCTAATATTGTTTGTTTAAATGCCTAAACTTCCATTATAATCGGAAGAATCATGGGTCTGGTGCGCATTTTCTTAAACAAATAGTCTCCCATGTCATTGCGGAGAGAAACCTTCATAGCTGACCAGTCCAGCTTACCAGTGCCTATGCTTTTCTCAAGGGATGCCAACGCCACGCCCCTAAGCTCGTTCATAAGAGTATCGGCTTCCTTATCATAAATAAAGCCTCTGGATACAATTTCAGGTCCTGAAATTATGGTTTCGCCGCCTGAGTCCATGGTGACGACGACTGTAATTATTCCGTCCTCAGCCAGTAGCTTTCTGTCTCTTAACACAACGCTTCCAGCGTCGCCAGTGTTTTGACCGTCAACAAATACGCGCCCTGTTTGGACTGTTGCTCCAAGCTTTACTCCGCTGGCGGTAAACTCTATAATCTTGCCAAGCTCTGGAATAATGATGTTTTTAGGGTCAATGCCCATTTGCTTTGCCAGTCCTGCGTGGGTTTTTAGCATTTTATACTCTCCGTGAACAGGAATAAAGTATTTAGGGCGGGTCAGCGCAATCATGATTTTCAGCTCTTCCTGACAGGCATGTCCCGATACGTGGATATCTGCAAGACGTTCATATATAACATCGCAGCCCCGCTTGAAAAGCTCATTAATCATTTTATTAATAGTTTTTTCGTTACCGGGGATTGGGGATGCTGAAACGATTACCCTGTCATTTGGCCCAAGGTCAATCATTTTATGTGCACCAAAGGCCATGCGGTACAGTGCGCTCATTGGCTCACCTTGGCTGCCTGTTGTTATTATGGTGACCTTGTTTTTCGGAAGGCTCTTAATCGTCGGCACTTCTATAATAGTCCCCACGGGAATATTTACATACCCAAGCTGCATGGAAACTCTCAGAATGTTCTCCATACTGCGCCCCGTGATTGCAACCTTGCGACCGTATTTAACAGACGCGTCAATAATCTGCTGAACTCTGTGAACATTTGACGCAAACGTGGTGACGACAATTCGGGAATCACAGTTGCGGAAAAGATTATCAAGGGTTTCGCCCACCTTGCGCTCGCTCATGGTGTATCCCGGACGCTCAACATTTGTTGAGTCGGATAGTAACGCCAAAACGCCGCTTTTGCCTAGGCTGCCAAACCGTGCAAGGTCAATAACATCGCCCTCAACAGGGGTAGTGTCTATTTTAAAGTCTCCTGTTTGGATGACCACGCCTAGGGGCGTGCCGATTGCATAGGAAACCGAGTCCGCAATAGAGTGGTTGACACGGATTGCCTCTATTTTAAACTGCCCTATAGAAAATATCTGCCCCGCCTCAATTTTGCGGATATCGGCTTTTTTCAGCAGACCAGCCTCTTCGAGCTTAATCTCAATAAGTCCCGCCGTCAGCCTTGTTGCAAAGATTGGGCAGTGGATTTCGCGCATAAGGTAGGATATAGAGCCTATATGGTCTTCATGTCCGTGAGTAACCAGTAGTCCCTTAATCCGTGATTTGTGTTTCACAAGATATGTGAAATCGGGGATAACAAGGTCGATTCCGGGCATGTCCTCATCAGGGAAAGCAAGCCCGCAGTCAACAAGAATTATTTCTCCGCCGTATTCATATACGGTAAGATTCTTTCCAATTTCTCCGATTCCGCCTAATGCCGCAATTTTTAGTTTTTCTGTCATTAACGTTTTTCATCTCCTATATTTATGTAGCATCTTAAATCAAGACGCAAAGATAACAAGTGTATAGATTTCAGGTGCAAGTGTCGCAGGCGCAATGGTAACAGGCGCAATGATAGCGCGTTCACCGTTATTGGATGTTTGGCACACAGATATCAAGCCGTCTATGAGTACGCAAAAACCCCTACTATGGTTGTCATTGGCACACCGTAGTAGGGGTTGACTAATTAAGTCAATCCGTATTCTCAGACAGTCCGACAAGCTATGTTGCAATTTGAAAACAGGGTAACAATATCTAAAGCGAGCCAACCATAGTCAGCTTGCAAAAGGTCAAAGCATAATCAATAAGGCTATCATAACACAGAAGAGTTATCTTGTCTATCCATTTTTTTAGTTTGCTTGCTAAACATATCGCAAATTTCGGCAGCAATCTCTTCAGAATACCCTTCGGCGGTAATTCTCAGCGCACGAAGCCCCGCTAACGGCGAAACATGCACCCACCCTCCGCCTATTTTCGTTCTAAAGCCCTCAATCAGCTCCGCATCACGATGAGACGCCGCCAAGGCTCGCATAATCGCCCCTCTGTCGTTCATTATGCCCACATCGATACTGGATTCATAAAATGCTGGCACTTTTTGCGCAAGCTTAGCCATACTAAGCCCTGTTTCTATTAAGCCATACGCCAGTCTGCACGCTGCAAACACTGCGTCTCTGGTAAATTGCTGTCGGGCGTACAACTCTCGTGCAATTTTTCCGTCTCGTCCCAGTCGAAGGACGCTTAAGCCAGATTTTTGTGCAATTTCGTCGAGCACAGCCGGTGCAGTATAGGGTAGCGCAACGTTTTTTAGTCCGTGCTGAGCTTCAAGCCACAGTAATATACCTAATAGTCTGCCGTTGAACAGGGTTTTGCCGTCCTCGTCAATAACCGTGAGCTGCTTGCTGTTTTCATCTGCGATGAAAACTGGAACGCCGTTTTCCCTGCGCACCCTGCACCCAATCGCTTCAAGCCCGCTCCGCAAGCTGACAGACGCAACATCCGTGCCCTCAACGCAGACAGCCAGTGTACCCCGACCGTTTTTCCCCGTAAACCATTCAGGCGGTGCCGCCGCCGAGCTGATATAGGCTTCGCCCGCTCCTGCAAGTGGTCTTGAGTGCCCAATTTGCCGCGAATCCGCAAAATTGACCTCACCCCGCGCCATTAGCGACTCAATTTTACGTTGGGAATCTCTGGAGATTTCCAGACCGTCAGCATCAAAAAAGCTCATGGAAACGCTGTCGTTTCGTTGACGGACAAAGATTGTTAGGGGAAAATGGTACAGCCCCGCAACAAAGGCGGAGCAGGACTGACTTTGTGAGTCCGTCAGTACAGGGCGACCACCTGCGGCGCAAATTCCCGTTTCCAAGGCTAGTGCCGTCAATCGGGCGGCGTCTCCCCCGTGCCACGCGAGGGCGATTTCCGCGCCATGTGTTGTAACGGCGGCAATGCCCAGTCTCAGGCAAAAATCAGGTGTGATATCAATATGGGTATGACCGTAGATAGAGCTGTCCTCAAAAACTGCGCCCTTGCGGAGCTGACCGCTGGCAACACTGCCCTCAACTCTTGAGTCGGCTTCAATTTCCTTTTTAGGCCAAACCCGCGCGGAGTGGCAAACCTCGGCATGTTGCCCGACAATGACACCCTCGCCCAGCACTGCGCCTTCACGGAGGGCAGCACCTGTGCCGAGAATGCAACCCTTGCCCACATATGCACCCTCAAGTGTGTTCATTGCACCGATTTGCGCGCCGTCAACCACGCTAAATTCCACCGTTGCGTGGTCGCCGACACTGCTTCCTGCGCCGATGACGGCATAGGGACCTATTTTGCAGCCCTTACCAAAGCGCACATTTTCGCCGATATAACACGGTTGCTGTACCATAACTCCCGCAGATGGCATAGATTGAGACGGCAAAGCAAGCTCCACCGCACCGTCCAGTCCATCGCAGACGACATTCATAAACGCAATGGGGTCGCCCATGTCGCACCAGTAGCCGTCGGCGACAACGCCGAAGAGATTCATTCCGTTTTTCAGCATTTGTGGGAATAAGTCCTTGGCGAAGTCAAAAAAAGTGTTGTCGGGAATCATGTCCAAAACCCTTGGGGACAATATATAAATGCCTGTGTTTACAGTATCTGAGAAAACCTGCCCCCATGTGGGCTTTTCGATGAATCTCGTTATAAGTCCTGCATCGTCAATCATAACAAGACCGTAATCAAGGAGCTTGCTCTGCTTACTAAGGACAATCGTGGCGTCAGCACCGTTTTTCTTGTGAAAATCTAAGCAGCTTTTTAGGTCAATATCCGTAACCGAGTCGCCACTCAGGACTACAAAAGGCTCGTCCCCTAAGTTATCACGGCAAGACTTCACCCCTCCTGCTGTACCTAAGGGTGTACTCTCAACACTGTAATGTAAGGTAACGCCAAAGGATTTTCCGTCACCAAAATGGTCGGTAATTTTATGCGGAAGCATTTGAAGGGTCGCCGTAATGTCGTCAAACCCGTGCTTTTTCAACAGCTCAATGCTGTACTCAAGAATGGGTTTGTCAAACATTCGAACCATTGGCTTCGGCTTATCAGAGGAAATCGGGCGAAGTCTGGAGCCTTCCCCGCCTGCTAAAATCACAGCTTTCATAAAGTCACCTCATAGTAAAATCTTATCCATGAACAGGTGACAATATTATTGCCAATTTATGAGTTCATATACTAATTGATACTATTCACTGATTAAAAACCAGCAAAGATTTTCGAGGATTTAAGTTTTCGTGCTAGGCGGAGGACTGAGTCATGCTTTATGCATGGCGACTGAC
Source organism: Oscillospiraceae bacterium (assembly GCA_031546715.1). Classification (GTDB taxonomy): domain Bacteria; phylum Bacillota; class Clostridia; order Oscillospirales; family UBA929; genus JAVBKA01. The sequence continues at coordinate 6,271 of JAVBKA010000148.1, forward strand.
GACAACGACGCACGAGAATTTAAAGACCGAAAAGATTGCGGTTTTTAGTCAGTGATTAGTATTATGGATTCTATTTCGGACGTATCTATGAGCAAATGCGGATTTTCCTGCTGTCCCGCAACGGTTGAAGGAAGCGAACCGCTGAGCTGACCTAAAACGCTCTCTGTCCGCAACATAAATGTCAGGTCTAGGGCTGCGACCGCGTCTTTGTACTCCTCAAGGGTACAAGCTCTGGCGGGGTCGTTTTGTACATACTTAAATATTTTTGCGTCTAGGTCAGCAATTTTTTTAGAGGCATTTGCAAGATAATTATCTGCAATTTCCTGCAAATATGCGTGATACTTGGACTTATAGGTTACATTTTCTAGCAGTCTCGCAACTAGTGGTCGCTCCTCCATAGTCACCCCGCTGACAGGGGTATCTATCGGGAAGTTTACAGCATATGATATATCACTTCCCCCAAGTGTGCCAAAGGATGCGCTAAAGTCCTTGGGAAGCATTGACAATGCGCCGTCGCGCTCAAGCAGGCAATAATTCTGCGCCGTAATCGACGTATAGCTGTCAAGATTAACAACCACGGTCTGCGCCGCTAGGTAGCGCAAAACCTGGTCAATGTCAAAGTAGTTTTCAAATTCAGTGCCCTTTCGGAGTGCCTTTAGTGCGGCAATAATCCGCGCCTTGGTCTCCTTGGGCGTTTCAAATACGCTGTTGTCAAAAATCGCGCCATAGTCGTCGGCGGAATCGCCAGAATATTTCAGCGCGCCGCCTTTGGTGATGTCACCCAGATTAAGCATATTCAACATTGACGCAAGGTCAGTAATGCTTGCAACAGGAAAGCCAAAAAATGCGCCGCCCTGACCTGACAATAAATCTGTCATTGATGCCATGCCCCCGTCGGGGCGTTGGGGCATATCGGTCATTGAACCCATGGCTGGGAAGCCGCCGCCACTCAGCAAATCCGTCATCGAGGCGGGTAAGCCCTCCATTCCACCGGAAACTATATCCGTAACAGAAGCAACCGTTTTCATATCCAGCCTGGGGGTCTTGACGTTAAATAGCTCGCCCTCAGTGTCGCCGTACACGCGCTCTAAGTACTTTTCGCTGTACTCTTCAACGCAGAGGCTAAAGCTCCACGCTGAGCCGTTTACGGAAACGCTTGCATACTCGTATAACGGCGGTGTTACGCCTGCGAAATCCATAAGGTCATAGGCGAGATACTGCTTTAGGTATGAATCATCCCCGCTCAAGCCGTTGATCACCAGTTGGGTTAGACCGAAGCAGGTCTGTCCGTCAACATATTCGTCAAATTTAAGGCTAAGACTTCGACGCTGGTCGTCTGAATCCGAAACAGCTGCAAAGCTCGAATTTTCGCGGGTCTTAACGCCCGCATTTTTATATTCCGCTCCATTTATGACAATGTCACAGGAGATATATTTCAATTGGTTGGTATTTTTAAGCATCGCCGCCCATTCCGCTGGGTCTGCCGTGATTTTCACCGTGATTATCCCTGCGCCGAATAACTCTGTCACGTATTCATCGCTGTATTTCTTCGGAATTTGCTCGTTGACTATCTCCAGCGATGGTGACGGCATTACCGAGGCTGACGGGCTGACCTCGGCAGGACTGTTAGTGTCGCAGGCGGTCAGGGAAAGCAGTAAAATCAGCGCAAGAATAATGAGAACATGTTTTTTCATGCTTCCCTCCATAAAATCGATACAAAGCGGTGAGCATTCAAATGCCCACCGCAAACAGTAGCTTTGCTAAACCTTTTGATATATTGACGGCTCAACAAACTTGAATTTTTTGTTGTCCTTGTCTATGGCTTCTGCCAGACTGACAAATAAATGTCCTCCGGGTTCGAGGCAGCCGTGGAATTTATCAATTATTGCATCAGTGGTCTGTTTGTCAAAATAAATAAGCACATTTCTACAGAAAATGACGTGAAATTTTTTCTTAAAGGGGTACTTTGCCTCCATCAGGTTAAATCTGCGGAATACAACCTCTTTTCGAGTTGCCTCTTTGAGAAGAAACTTACCGTTCCCCACTGGAGTAAAGTACTTTTTTTGCAAGGCAGGAGGCATTTTTTGCAGACGTTCCTCAGAAAAAACTCCGCCCACAGCCTCTTTTAAGGCATTTTCCGATATATCCGTTGCGAGAATTTTCGCATCCCATTGGCTTCTTTTTGCGCCCAAAACTTCGTCTAGAACCATAACAGTAGAGAACGCCTCCTCCCCTGAGGAACAGCCTGCGCTCCATATCCGCAAATCATGGTCGGGTATTTGGGTAATTAATTTAGGCAGCAGCTTCTTTGACATGAACTCGTAATGTGCCATTTCGCGCATGAAGTACGTATAATTAGTAGTAAGACGGGCGACAAGCAGTCGAGCGTCAGGGCCGTTTAGGTCCTTTTCAACTCCCTGCAAAAAATCGCCCAAAGAATCCATTCCCTTTTGGTTTAAAAGCGGTGACAGCCTCGTATCAATCAGGTCAAATTGTTTTGATAAATCGATGCCGAAGGACTGCTTCATCAGCCGTACTAGTCTGAGAAATTCTGTTTGTGTTATAGCTTGCAAAAGTGCACCTCTCTAGTCAATTTTGGGTCACTTTGTCGATGTGATAGGTTGAATAAATTCAACCTATCACCGCTGCGGCGGATGTTTAAATATAAGTCACTTATCATTTCGCCAACGACAGATGGTAGGAATTTATTCATTTGCAGGATTTGTGTCGTTGGAGAAAT
>JAVBKA010000226.1:0-9825 GCA_031546715.1 Oscillospiraceae bacterium
CATAGATGGACAAAATAGTCTGATGTAGCCACTTTTCTCGTTAGTAATCCATACGATACCTTGACAAAAATTTCTACACATAATACAACAATAGCAGAAAATCAGCCGCTTGACGGCTGATTTTCTGCTATTATGGGCGACAAACGCCCGATGTTACACTATTCCCTGTGCCTTCATCGCTTCGGCAACCTTGAGGAAGCCGGCAATGTTTGCACCGGCGACTAAATTACCCTCGCAGCCATACTCTTTGGCTGCTTTGCTTGCGCTATGATAAATATTGCGCATGATTCCTTGAAGCTTGGAGTCAACTTCCTCAAAGCTCCATGATAAACGCATCGAATTCTGAGTCATTTCCAAGCCGGAGGTGGAAACGCCCCCTGCGTTTGCTGCCTTTCCTGGACCAAAAAGCACCCCTGCTGACAACAGCAATGAAACTGCGTCAGGAGTTGTAGGCATATTTGCGCCCTCGGCGACTACCTTACAGCCGTTTTTAACTAAAAGCTCGGCATGTTCCTTGTCAAGCTCGTTTTGAGTTGCGCAGGGCAATGCAATGTCGCACTTGACAGACCAGATATTTGCGCTGCCGTCAGCATATTTAGCAGACGGCTTTTTAGCGGTGTACTCAGAAATTCTTGCGGCTCTGCTGCCTTCCTTTATTGGGCGAAGAATGGACAGGTCAATACCATCCTCGTCAACAATGTAGCCCGTTGAATCGGACATTGCGACCACGGTTGCGCCTAATTCCTGAGCCTTCTGGCAAGCAAAAACGGCCACGTTTCCGCTGCCTGAAACAACAACGCGCTTGCCTTTAAAGCTGTCATTATTAGCCTTAAGCATCTCGTCAACAAAATAGCAAAGACCGTAACCTGTCGCTTCGGGACGAGCCAGCGAACCGCCGTAGGCAAGCCCTTTACCCGTCAAAACACCCACAAATTCGTCCTTGATTCTCTTATACTGACCAAACATAAAGCCGATTTCACGTGCGCCAACGCCGATATCACCTGCAGGCACGTCAGTATCTGCGCCGATGTATTTGCAAAGCTCTGTCATAAAGCTTTGGCAAAATCTCATGATTTCATTATCACTTTTACCCTTAGGGTCAAAATCTGCGCCGCCCTTGCCGCCGCCCATGGGCAAGCCAGTCAGCGAGTTTTTAAAAAGCTGTTCAAAGCCTAAGAACTTCATAATCGACTGATTTACAGAGGGATGAAAACGAATACCGCCCTTATAAGGACCGATTGCAGAGTTAAACTGAACCCTAAACCCGCGATTGACTTGGACTTTTCCTGAATCGTCAACCCATGGAACTCTAAAGGTGATAAGCCGCTCAGGCTCGACAAGTCGCTCGATAACTCCTGCTGTGACGAGGTCGGGGCGGCGTTCCACAACAGGCTCAAATGACTCTAAAACCTCATGAACTGCCTGTAAAAATTCACTTTCGCCGTAATTTCTCTTGCACACTGTTTCATAAATGCCATTTAAGTATTCGTTTTTCATAAAATACCTCCAAAATAGAATCATGCGAGGAATGTTATTATTATACCCCTCATAGAAAAGTACGTCAAGAAAATAATTCAAAGTTTTTTCAAAATTTGCAAGATTCATTAATAAATTATGCAAATTCCCGTTTTCTTAACGTGCTGGTTTAATGTAAAGCTGTGTTGTGCAGAGGTTTTTTTATTTTAATGTCTATAATAAAAGCAATGGGCATTTTGCAAAGTTGCAAAATGCCCATAATGTGCTAAGCGTAAAATTTTTGTCATTGGCAGGGTTAATTGTTGTAATCTTACTGCTCATGCCCAAGTTTCTTAGTGCTACTTTTTAAGTTTATCAATCTCCGTACGCATTTTTATAAAAAAGTCTTCGGTGTAAGAATAGCCCATTCTGTCCATTTCGGATTGAATCCAGTCTACATATTCTTCAAGTTTTTCTGACCCCACACCAATTTTCTTTAGTTCATTAGCATCCATGCGAGATATTTCGTAAACAGTAAAAAGTTCCTTGCCGTTGTTTAAGGTATAAGGGCTGCGGAGTTCCTCAATTATGCGCTTTTCGTCGCCACAGAATAAGACTTCTATTTCTTCATCTGTGTAAGTGACTGATCCAAAACCAGTTTCTTCATTGTACTTTCGTTCTTGGTTGTTAAACTTAACAAAGACATCTTTAGATATATCAAAATATTCTATCATATGATATATCATCGGAACAATTCGTTTTTTATCCTTTTTCGACTCAATCTGCTCGCTGAAAAATTCAGATGTCTTATCAGCACCTACAATGTTGTCTAAAAATGAACTGTCATCCATTTGCGGTAAAAAAAGAAAGTCAAACAAATACCCTCCATCTACAAAACCCTAAAGCACGCTAGGGTTTTTGCAGGGTCATCAATTGAAGGGGATGCCTCTTGAGACGACTCAATTGAAACCAGCGGAGATTCCGATGGTGAAATATCTGTAACCTCCTCGGAGGGAACAACAGGAGAAGGTACATCTGGTGACACGCTAGACGAGGACGAGCCAGGTATGGCTGCACATGCAGAAAGACTAAGAAGTAGTGTGCCGATGATTATGACAATAAGTATTCGCTTCATGTTGATTCTCCTATCTTAATAATGATTTTGAACATGTCTTAGTATGTGAAAGCTACATTTTTATATAACATTTGCGGGTCGGTTGTATTCACGAGTTCCATTTTTTCGCTGCCGTCTATTATCATGCTCATGTGAAGATGTGCAGCGGTAGAATCTCCAGTACTTCCAACTTTTCCAACAAGCGTGCTTGTATAAACGGTAGCACCAGCAACTAAATTGGAATTTGTCGTACTTGCACGCTCGCTTAAATGCATGTACACAGACCTTGCTTTTGTTGTTGAATTGTATACATTTTTTGATGTCGATTCAAGGATAACGTAGTTTCCATATGCGGCATGAGAACTTTCATTGACGACAGTACCTGAAAATGCAGGATATAACGCAGTACCAGAAGGAGACCCATCGCCTGAGTCATATGCTGTAAGCAGACAAGCGGAATTGGACAATTATGTGAGCGTGGTAACGAAAAAAGTGTAACTCCAAAACATTAATTTGTCAATAATAATATTAGTAAAAATTTTGTGAAAACATACAAAGGTTAAAAAATCACTGCAATTATTCCTTGACAAAATATGGAATGGTTGAACATGAACAATACACTTAGCACGCAATGGGCACTTTGCAAAGTTGCAAAATGCCCACTGCGTGTTGATTGTAAATATTTTTGCCTTTTAAGGTTTATTTGCTAAAAAATTTCGCTGGGTCTACTTGAACGCCGTTTTCTGTGACTTCAAAATGCAAATGAGTTGGGTCGCTTTTCTCAAGGTCGCCGGGCTTACCTACTTTGCCAATAACTTGTCCGGCAGTGACTACTTGGTCGATAATAACATTTGTTACATCTTCTAAGTTAGAATAGCTGCTGATAATTCCATTTGAATGCTCGATTGTGATGGTTTTTCCAAGCTGGTCGTGGGTGAAAATGTCTTTAACTACGCCGTCGGTCATAGCGGCTACGTCGTCTCCCAGTTTTGCGGCAACGTCCATGCCGTTGTGAAAACGATAGTCCAGCATGGTATTATTGTATTGCAGGTCGTTAGGCTTAAATACAGTTAATACCTCGGTCATGTCCACAGGAGAATGGAATGCAGGCTTGGGCTTTGGCGTGGGTGACGGCTTTGGAGTAGCAGAGGGTTTGACTGAAGGTAGCGGGGTAGGGATTGGTGTTGGTGAAGCGATTACAGGAGGGGTTGCTTCGGCTGGGTTTAGTACCGATTGGGTGTCCTCCTCGGGGTCAATTTCCTCTAGGTCTACTACAGGGGCTTCATCGTCGTTGTTGGCAGGCTCTGTGCTGGGCTCGGTCGGTGAAGGACTCCAGTCCTCTAAGTATGAATCAGGCTCAGTGGCTTCGGTCCCGTCTCCGCTAAATAGAAGGACATAACCTGAAACTCCGATTGCAGCAACGCAAACCGCCAAGACAACATAAAAACCTTTACCTGCGAAGAAATCAACTACTTTTTCTGTTTTGCCATTTTTGCTCATAATAAGCACCTCCGCTGGTATTATTGACCAGCAAAAGTTGCTTTATACAATACTTGCCAAAATTCCAAAGCAAAAATATATATTAGTTTAATAAAATTAAATTGAATAAAATTAAATTGTACTTGACATACAAGCAATTAGGGTGTATAGTAATGACATTGCAGGGGATATAACACTGATTGTGTTTTGCGGAGATAAATATATGGAGGAATTCAACATGGTAATAGAAGTAAACAAGCATACATTTGATGAACATGTAAAAGGCATTAGCGTCGTGGATTTTTTTACACCCGATTGCCCTACCTGCGGCAAGCTAAGCTCCGTTTTTGATAGGGTGTCCGAGCAAAAAGTAGGCGTACACTTTTTCAAGGTTGACCTTGAGGATGACATAACCTTGGCGGAACGTTTTTCTATCGAGCACATCCCAACGCTGATAATTTTCAAAGACGGTCAGCCCGTTAATACTAACGTTGGTTTTTTAACTGATGACAGTCTAAGCGAATTTATTGACGGCGTTGTACACGACGTTATTGAAGGGAGTTAGACCATGAAAGGATATAAATTAAATGAGGATAGTGAACACGTTTCAAAAATAATCCAAGGACTTTACAAAAAGCAAGGACATTGCCCTTGCAGGCTAAATAAGGATGACACCACCCTTTGCCCTTGTGATGATTTTGTTGACAATGGAGATTGTAAATGCAATCTTTTTATTAAAATCGAACCCAAAGAATAATCAATTAAATGAGTGAGCAAATGAACCAATGTGCGCATGACAGCTATAGCTGCTAAAATACAAAAATAAGGAGAATAAAAATGAACATTTACGATTTTACACTAAGCAATAACAGAGGAGAGGACGTTAGCCTATCAGAGTACAAGGGTAAGGTTTTGCTGGTAGTTAATACAGCAACAAAGTGCGGCTTAACTCCGCAATACGAAGCGATGGAGTCGCTTTACAAAAAGTACCATGAAAAAGGTTTTGAAGTACTGGATTTTCCTTGCAATCAGTTTAAGGAACAGGCACCTGACAGTGACGAAGAGATTACTTCGTTTTGCACAATGAAATACGGTACGACATTTCCTCGCTTCAAGAAAATAGACGTAAACGGAGAAAACGAAGCTCCACTGTTCACTTGGCTGAAAGAGCAAGCTCCAAAGGACAAATCGAATCTTAAAACCAAGGCGTTCGAACTTACGGTAAAAGCATTCAGAACATCTAAAGAACCCAGTGACATCGTCTGGAACTTTGGAAAGTTCCTTATTGACAGAAATGGAAACGTAGTCGGACGTTTTTCACCCGCTTCTGGTCCACAAGATTTAAGTGATGAAATAGAGAAGTTATTGTAGAAAAATCTTTTGCTAGATACCGTTTTGAAACGGTATCTAGCAAAAATTGCAATATTGACAGTATTTCACAAAAAGACATTAATTATTCAGCTAAAAAGTATAAAAACAAACGAGGCTTCAACTAATCAACCGTTTGCAATTAAAAAAAGTCATCTTATTTGCTGCAGCAAAGTTTGGATACTCATTATTATCACTAAAAAATTTGTTGAATATAGTAATTGTAAACGGGCAAAATCTAAATCGTCTACTGTCAAAATGTAACAAATATTAAAACATTGCAGAAAACAATTGCGTTTTTAAAGAAAATAGAGTATGATGTTGTGTGTGATGTTCGCAATTAGAAGAGCGGAAATTACGATAGTGTGTTATTTATCCGTGCCGTACTAGTCGGGGAGCCAGCGGTGCCTTGTAGCCTGCAACCCGCTACAGCAGGGATGAATTCCTCGCTGAGGGACATATGTGTGATGTTAGCACCAAATGAGCGGCGATGAGGAGCCGGTCCTGCGCAACGGAAACCCGTGAAAGATGTCAGGCGGGGAACCGAGCAGCATTAAGCGGATTTTTCCGTGTGCCGCGGGGGTGCCGTTTCCGAGCAAGCTGTTTGGCAAGCAGTTATATATATGTATCGAAGCAAGGTGTACGGTGCGGATAAGTAACATAACCTCTTAGCATTGGACGCAGAGAGGAATAAGGGCGGTTTTCTGCCCTGCACAAGGAGTGTGCTTTATGAAAATTAAGCAACTGAAGGGTGTTGCTTTCGCGCTTCTCATTTTAATGGTTGATATTCCTTTGTTTGGCTTTGACGTTATTCCAGACATTTTAGGATATCTGCTTTTGTTTATTTTTCTGGGCACTTTGGCTGTTGATGAACCCAGATTTGCTCCTGCGCGGGCTGTTGGAAGCTTGCTTTTCCTACATCAGATCGTGATTTTGTTCAATCTTCTTGAAAAAGGCGACTTTCTAATACTGTTTATAATTGCTGGCTACTTTCTTGATGCATTAATGGTATATTATATATTCAGAGGTCTTACAGCTCTTTCAATTACCCATGATAAGCGAGATTTGCTTAAAACTATTGACCGTTCATTTTATTTTTACGCACCCACGGTTATTTTGATTTTACTCCCTGAGCTTGCACCTGAGCTTGCAAAGCTTTGCTTTTTTATCTGCATTTGCTTGTATTTATACGTCCTTAATACAATAATTCTCTGTTACAATACAATTCTACTGCCTGTGCCTATTGACGAAGATACCGAGGAATTAGAGGCTGTGTCCGTTGACGGCACCACAATTATGCGTCATAAGCACGCAGAGAGCGAAGAACACAGCGAAAATTAAAATTAATGATTGGAGCGAGCAAATTGTATCAAGCGCTCTATAGAAAATGGCGTCCGCTTGTTTTTTCGGACGTTGTTGGACAATCCCAAGTTACAGATACTTTGCGCAAGCAAGTTGAAATGGGTAGGCTATCACATGCCTACCTTTTTACAGGAACTAGAGGAACAGGGAAAACTACTTGTGCGAAAATACTCTCAAGGGCTGTTAATTGTGAGAATCCAATAGGCGGCGACCCGTGCAATAAGTGCGTTTCCTGCCTTGGAATTTTAGAAAACAGCGTTACCGATGTCTTAGAAATGGATGCAGCCTCAAACTCAGGCGTTGATAATATTCGCACCATGAAGGATGAGTTTATTTACACGCCTGTAAGCGTTAAAAAGCGCGTTTATATTATAGATGAGGTACACATGCTTTCCATTGGTGCGTTTAATGCGCTGTTAAAATCACTGGAAGAGCCGCCTCCCCATGTGCTTTTTATCTTAGCAACCACCGAAACCCATAAAGTTCCTGCAACGATAATTTCACGCTGTCAGCGTTTTCAATTTAAGAGGTTATCCTCTGCCGACATTGCCGAACAGCTTAAAAAGGTTGCGGCTGCTGAAAAAATTGACCTTGTACCTGCGGCGGCAGACCTTCTCGCGCGTCTATCAGACGGTGCAATGCGTGATGCATTGTCACTGCTAGACCAATGCGCATCGCTATCAGAGGGCTTCCCTGTGGACACATCCTTGGTACATGCCGCGTTAGGACTGGCTGGGACATTAGAGCTTGTTGACATGCTAATGCTGCTTGCTGTGGCAGATGCGACAGGTGCAATGCAAAAACTAAACGAATTTTACAGCGACGGCAAGGAAATCGCCGCTCTTCTTGACCAAATGTGTATGCTTCTTCGCGATGTTTTAATGGCGCATATGCTCCAAGACGCTTTTGCGTCCCCAAGATTAGACGAGGTTTCCATCCGCGCACTTGCGTCAAAACTCCCAACTCAACGTCTGATTGAAATGATTACAATTATTCAGGAAACCCAGCAAAAGCTTCCCAGAAGCCTGAATAAACGCATAGAAGCTGAGCTTTGCCTTATAAGACTATGCGGAATATCTCCTGTTCAGCAGGCAAATACGGTCAGACCGAAAACCATGACTCAAATACCAATTCAACCGCCTGTTGCAGCAGTCCAACAGCCACAAGCCGCGGTATCACCACAGACGGTTGCTCCTGTAAGTACTTCTGCAAGTACTCCGCCGACGTCAGCAGATGAAGTTACTGAGCCGCAAAATGTGGATGTCCAGAGTCAGAACGAGGCGGAACAGCCTGTTGCAGTCCGTGTAGAAGCAGAAAATTCAGCACCTGCCGAGCATCACACAGGTGAGGATGTTTCACTTACGGAACTGATTTCAAAGGTTAATCCGATGTACAAGCCACTGCTTTCCGATGCGTCAGCTAAAGCCACGGAATCGGGAATTATTATAACTATATACGACGAATTGGACGCAGTTATGCTCAGAGACAAGGATTTTATGCAGTTTTTGAAAACAATATTCCCGGGAGAACACAAAATAGTTGTTTCAGACAAGCCTCGAAAGCCAATATCGGCTAAAAAGAGTCTTGATGATATCTTAGAGATTTAGTACAGGAGGCATTATAGGTTGAATAAATTCAACCTATACAACGCTGCGGCGGATGTTTAAACAAAAGTCACTTATCATTTCTCCAACGACGGATGGTAGGTTGTATTCATTTACTATATTTGTGTCGTTGGAGAAATGGTGACTTGATATGGCAAAGTTTAGCGGAATGGGCGGCATGGGTGTCAACTCAAATATGATTAAGCAAGTCCAAAAAATGCAGCAGGACATGATGAAGGCTCAAGACGAGCTAGAACAGCGCGAGTACGTTGCGTCAGCCGGCGGCGGTGCAATAACAGCAACAGTCAGCGGTAAGCGTGAGTTAATTAAAATTGAGATTAAGCCTGAGGTTGTTGACCCAGAGGATGTTGAAATGCTGCAAGACTTAATTTTGGCTGCCGTAAATGAAGGCTTAAGACAAGCAGAAGAGACAATGCAGAAGGAAATGAGCCGTTATACCGGCGGTATGAATCTGCCGTTTTAGAATTACTGTAAAATATACCTATTTTATCTGGGCTGAGGCGTGTTTGCCGGTCTCTTCTAGCCTTGAGTGAGGAGTTCATTTATGGCGGGGTTTCCAAAGCCTGTAGACGACTTAATAACACAGTTTTCAAAACTGCCCGGAATAGGGCGCAGAACCGCACAACGGTTGGCTTTTCATGTAATTTCACTGCCGACTGATAGGGCAATGGAGTTTGCAAGGGCAATTATTGACGCAAAAGAGCAAACCTCATGGTGTCCAGTATGCCAGAACCTCACTGACGGTCAGGTCTGCGTATACTGCGAAAGCTCCAACAGAGAGCAGTCTGTTATATGCGTGGTCGCTGAACCCAGAGATGTGGCGGCGATTGAGCGCACAAGAGAGTTTAAGGGAGTATTCCATGTTTTGCATGGGGTTATTTCACCGTCTTCGAATAAAAGTCCTGATGATATTCGGATTCATGAGCTTTTAGCTCGTGTTGACAAGGGAAATATCAGCGAGGTTATCCTTGCCACAAACCCCGATACAGAGGGCGATACAACGGCACTCTATATAGCGCGACTACTAAGACCCTTTTCCGTGAGGGTTACACGGCTTGCATACGGCATTCCAATTGGCGGACATGTGGAACATGCAGACGAGGCGACGCTTCTTCGCGCATTGGAAGGTCGCAGAGAGATTTAGCAGATTATTCGACTAGACAAGACATTATGAACAATTAGCGTTCATATAAACTTAGTACTTTCTTAACAATTTTCACAAGACTTATTCATAATTATCAGTTAGAATAAGTACATAGGCAACAGGAGTGAGCCAAAAGGCGAGTCTGTTGCGAAAGGAAAACAATGCGCCGCTCCTATGCGGATATACAAAGCCTGAGGGTAGCTCCCTCAGGCTTTGACAATTGTATTATTAAGTAAGTGCGGATTAACCCTGTCGCGCAGACATTCAGCAAAGCCATT
>JAVBKA010000121.1:0-3561 GCA_031546715.1 Oscillospiraceae bacterium
AAAAAATGCTCCTGTTTGCTTAAAAAAAGTTGAGCCATTATTGAATATGTTGGAGATTAGGTCGCGTATTATAGTGATAATTTGCGTTTTGGAGCTTCAAGACGGGATGGATTTACTGGAATCTATATCGAATGATAGTAGCTTGAGCGATGATGAACGTGAAGATATTGCTTATACGTTAGATCTGTTTTATGGAAAGAATATTGGTTTGCGTCCAGAGGAGTGGGGTTAAAGATGGCAAACTAAAGGTTTCTCGACATTTGCTAGGAGTTGTTGCAAAATGAGACGCACATCTTTATAAGGAGGAACACAATGAGAAAATTAGTTGTAGCAATTGCGTTAATGTTGGTGGTTGTAGCATCCTTATCCTCTTGCGTGAGCACAAGAGGACCTATTCCGTATGGGGTATGGGAAAATTCTGCACTGGGTCTGGTTATGGACTGGAATCCGGATGATAATGAGTTTACTGGGATATATCAAAATAATGGAGAAGCAGTGGAGATATATGTAGGCTTGTCCATCTTCAGCAAAGAATTTAATATTTATAAAGGATCTGATAAGCAGTTCGGTGATAATGCGGGTTATAATGAGCGTGCATTATTTAATGGCAGCTATTCGTTGAAAGATGGTAAGCTATATTATTCCTTAATGCCTTATTGGGAAGAGAAATCCGGCATTATTGGTACTATAATTTTTGAGAAAATTAAAGAGTATGATGTACCTGATGAAGCAAAATAGGACTCATGGTACTTAAAAGTATAGTCTCTGGCTAACTAGAGGTTTCTCGACACTTTTTTAGAAGTTGTTGCAAAATGAGACGCACATCTTTATAGAGTTTTTGCACCTGAGAATGCTGTTTAGTAGGAAGTATAGGTGCTGGAGATTCTAGAGGCGATTGGTTAAGACATTATGTTGTTGCTCCGATGGATTGATGGGTTGGGTCAGAAGTTACCAGAACTGTTTATGAGTTAGTGCTAGGGGAACATACAACGATATTGTTTGGCATGGTTATCTAGGTTTTTAATCGATTAGGCTAAAATGCTGCAACATACTTGGTTCATACGAAAGCGTCTGATAATGTATCAGGCGCTTTATTCGATGCTGACAAATGTATGCTGCCATTTAGTTATGCCCTTCGGAGGTGGCAGATATGGACACAACACTAATAATTGCAACTGATGAAAAAGTTTATTACCCACTGATTGAAGATGGAATCAAATGGGAAACAGAACGCAGCGGTGCGCCTGGCAAGCTGACATTTACTGTAATAAATGATGGACAGCTGAGCTTCCAAGAAGGAGATGAGGTAAGACTATTGGTTGATGGCGAAGGCGTATTTTTGGGGAACGTCTTTAGAAAAAAACGTGACAAGGCTCAACACATAACAGTAACAGCTTATGACCAACTACGTTATTTAAAAAACAAGGACACATATGTTTACACGAATAAAACAGCAGGCGAATTGATTCAAATGCTTGCCGCAGATTTCAAGCTAAACCTCGGAACAATAGCAGAAACAGAATTTAAAATTGCATCCAGGGTGGAGGACAACGCTTCCCTGTTTGACATGATTGGAAATGCCCTTGACTTGACCTTGACCAACAAAAAAACAATGTATGTCCTGTTTGATGACTATGGCAAGCTGACACTGAAACCACTGGACAGCATGAGGCTGAATCTTCTGATTGATGAAGAAACAGGTGAAAATTTTGATTATAGTTCAACGATTGATGAACAGACCTATAATAAAGTCAAGCTGTCTTATGAGAACGAAAACACTGGGAAAAGGGAAATTTATATAGCACAAGATTCATCTAAAATCAATAGCTGGGGCGTTCTTCAATACTTTGATACCTTATCCAAAGGTGAGAATGGCAAGGCAAAAGCGGATGCCCTGCTCTCCATGTACAACACTAAAACAAGAAGCCTAAAAATAACCAACGCTTTTGGTGATGTTCGATGCAGGGCGGGTTCTATGCCTGTTGTGATGCTGAATCTTGGGGACATGGCAGTTCAGAACTTTATGTTGGTTGAAAAATGCTGTCATACCTTCAGGGAAAACGAACATTTTATGGATTTGACTTTAAGGGGTGGTGAATTCAGTGTCTGATTTAGTTGAAAGTATGAAATCAGCGGCACTGGCAGCTGTTGAAGCTTCAAAGCCATGCGCTGTAGTGTTTGGAGTAGTTACAAGCATTTTTCCGTTAAGTGTTAGAATAGACGCAAAGTTAATGCTTACAACAGATCATCTAATCAATAGCAGTAATTGGATTTTTGACATTGGTGACAAGCTAATACTCCTAAGAATGCAGGGCGGTCAGAAATTTATTGTTGTGGGTAAATTGGCTGGAAATTCAAATATACATAGTACTGAAAAGTATTCAGAAAAAATGCTTAAAACTGATTTGGACAAACAGGTTAAGCAGCAGATGGCTTTTTTGAACGAAGCAGCGACAGCATTTAATAATTCAACAGAGGAAGCTATTGACATTATTTTGCAGTATGATAAAATTATTAAAGATGCGGCAAGGATTTATAATGTTGACTGTGCATCGATTCAATCAGTGCTTTTTAGAGAAATTAGGTGGTATAATCCATTGGATACTTTAGCTGATTCACTTGTAATCGATACATTTAGATACTACACAAGCCTTGAAGAATATATGAGAAACCCTTTGCATATTCAAATAGTAACTGGTCCTCCTCAAGCACCATTAAAGTTTTCGGACGATTCTTCAACGGGACTAGGGCAAATTTTTGCAAAAACAGCAATTGATGCTTATAACTGGTTTAATACTAAAATGAAACATAATTTCATTTTAGATTATGAAGACAAGAAACAGCGGTTTGACCTTTGGGAAAAGCTACGTACTGATAACGAGTACAACATATTTACAGTTGGCGCAGTTTTGCAGTATAAAGCTGAGGGTTTGCTTGAACAGAATTCAAAAACCACCATTGCGAACGAGATAAAACGAATGTTTTCAAGATATAATGGGACAGGGGATGCTGCTGTCCAATACGGAAAGGAGACATATGAATATTTTTTGTGTTTTGCAAGATATAATTCAATGTGATGCTGTATTATGAAAAAGTTAAAAAAAGTTTTTCTGATTGTTTCGATATTTGTCTTTTTACTTATTATTACACCGTTTTTTGTCGTTCCAATAATAAATTCTGTTTCGCTTAGTAAGTTTGAAAATCAATTAAAATATTTAGATTATGAAAATATTTCTTTGATTGAAACCCGCTCTATTTACGGAAAACTGAACGGAAATGGTAATGGGATAGATTTTTTAGCTACTGCACTTGTAAAGTCTGAATTAACAAGTGAAGAATTATTGTCTTTTATTAGTAATCATAGCTTCAAACAAGCAAAAAAAGGTGAGTCTGCCTTGATGTTTGATGTGGTTTCGATTAATGGAGAAACCTTGAAAACGGAGTTTTTGGAGCATGGGGAAATAAAGTTTGGTAAATTAGTAAACGAAACTGATTTCAGTAATTATTACGCATTAGTTATTTATGATGGCGGATATTCGGCGCTCTTTGATGTAAGCGGGC